>CAMWIH010000155.1 GCA_947174305.1 uncultured Porphyromonadaceae bacterium
GCTTTTGCCCCTCTCATCGGCACCAACCGTGAGGTTGCTGCCTCTTCGAGTGACAATTGAAAATCGACGAGTTTCCTCTATGGTAAAAAAGGACGAGTCAAAATCAACTCAAAAATCTCTCGCAATTGTTAATAAAAAATAAGTTTAAACAACTTCATTTAGAAATATAATTATGGACAGAGTAAAAGTAAAAGTTATCAATAAAAGTCATCATCCACTCCCTGATTATGGCACGTTTGAAGCTGCCGGAATGGATGTCCGCGCATATCTTCCCGCAGGTTCGGTGACGTTGAAACCTCTGCAGCGGGCATTGATTCCTACCGGCCTGTATATGCAGTTGCCCCAAGGATATGAATGTCAGATACGTCCGAGGTCCGGCTTGGCATTAAATTATGGCATAACCATTGCCAATTCTCCTGGAACGGTTGATGCCGACTATAGAGGGGAGGTTGGGATCATCCTCCTTAATCTTGGTGAGAATGACTTCACCGTGAATGATGGTGATAGAATCTGTCAGATGGTGATTAAACAATATTCGCACGTAACGTGGGAGCCTGTGAAGGAACTGGACCGCACCAAGCGGGAATACGGGGCTTTCGGACACACTGGAAAGGATTGAACATTATAATAAAGTTACATCCGGATAATAAAGTTACATCCGGATAATAAAATTACATCTGGCAAAGTTAAACCAATGATGAGAATTGGAAAAGTCAGGATATTGTTGACAGTGCTGGTGGCGGTGGGAATCCTTGCCGGCTTTCATGCGGCAGATGCATCAGGCAGGGGAGGAAAGGCGTCAGAAACGAAATTTGAGCGTGGCAATAGGGAGAAGGCGCGTTATTATTATCTTGAGGGACTCCGTCATCAGGTGGAAGGGAGACACGCGGAGGCATACGAAAATTTTAAACACGCCAACCGGATCGACCCTTCCTTTGTCGAAGGGGCATACAGCTACGCCCAATTGAGACTGGCCAATAGCGTTGACACCATGACTTCGCGAGCGGAACTTGCACGTTCGCTCATGCTGATGCGTCCATACGTAGATAGTTTTCCTGAGGATTATGATGAAGTGATCTATTATGGGTATGTGGCGGCACGCCTTGACTCCCTGCAGGAGGCTATCAGGGTGTATGAGCGTACAGACACGTTACTTCCTCAGCGCACCGCCACGCTGCTTCATCTGTCGGATGTGTATTTTGCGGCAAGAGAGGATGAGAAAGGTCTCGATGCTCTTAACCGATATGAGAAAATCGAGGGCAAATCGCCCAACCTTACACTAAAGAAAATCTCATACCTGATTAATCGTAGTGACACAGCGGCTGCCATTCGTGAGGTCACGTCGCTTGTTGAGTCAAATCCGCGTGAGGCCGCCTATCTTCTGTTAAAAGGAAATCTTTTCCAACTTACAGAGAATAAGGATTCTGTTGAGGCATATTTCAAGAAAGCAGAGGAGATTGCGCCAGGATATGGAGCCGCAAAACTTGCGCTTGCTGATTTCTATCGGCAGGAAGGAGATTCCTTGGGGTATGACACCAAGACCTACGAGGCTCTTTTGGCAGAGGATTTTGGCCTTGAAGAGAAGACCGCCTTGCTTTCAGAATATCTTCAGAAGCTTATATATGACAAATCGAATACAAAGAGAGGCGATTACCTTTTTTCAGTGCTTGAAACCCAATACCCTTTTGAGCCTTCAGTGCTCGACCTGGCCGCGCGTTACAATGCGGCGAAAGGAGATTTCGGAAAGGCAATAGAAAAAATAGGATATGCTATCGACCTTGACCTTGATAATGATGTATATTGGGGACAGAAGATGAGTTATCTGATTTCTGACGACCGCTGGAAAGAGGCTCTGGAAACATACAATGAGGCTGTAAAGCACGTTGATCCGGGAATGGGATTAAGGATGCTTTGCGCTTCGGCCGCTCAGATAGGTGAGGACTATGAGCTTGCGATAAAGATGTATGGAGAGCTTATAAACCATTTGGCTCCTCTTGCTAAGCCTGTCGGAAAGCTGGAATTATCCGACATACCAAAGCAGATAAGCCTTGATGGTTTGGAACAGATAAGTAATATTTACACCACCATAGGGGATTGCAGCTATAATGCGGGCAAACTTGACCAAGCTTTCCAAAGCTATGAAAATGCCCTTCTTCTTGACCCCGAAAATGCGATGGCTTTAAACAATTATGCCTATTTTCTTGTGGAGAATGGGGGCGACATAGCCAAGGCTGCTGATTTGAGTGCCCGAAGCCTGTTAGGTGAGAATGAAAATAATCCTACGTTCCTTGATACGTATGCCTGGATTCTTTACAAACAGGGAAAGTATGAAGAGGCCCTGGACTATCAGAAACGTTCCATTGATAATTCCGCAGGTTCGGCTTCGGAAAGTTCGGAACTATGGGATCATTACGGCGACATACTTCTTGCCACGGGCGACCGTCCGGGTGCGATAGAGGCCTGGAAGAAGGCTCTGGAATTCACTGAGGATAAAAAAGCGATAACAAAAAAGATAAATGAAAATAAATAGAAGGATTCCGGGAATTGTAATTTTGATACTGACGCTGACCTTCCTCGGAGCTTGTGCCTCCAAGAAGAGCGTTACGGATACTGTTCCGACTGTACATACCGAATTGGTGAAGAGTGAAGCTTCTTTAATAAATAAAAGCAAGGTGGAAGATGCCTTGAGGCTCTATACTGACTGGAACTCGGTGCAGTTGTCAGGTAAGATTCGGGTTTCCTCCTTGCCTGTCAGCCCTTCCTTGAAGGTATATATGAAGAGGGGGAAGGAACTCACCTTGTCGGCAAGTGCCATTTTTGTGGGGGAGGTTTTCCGTCTTGAGCTTACGGAGGATTCGCTTTTCATGGTTAATAAACTGAAGAAGGTATATTGCAAGGAATCGGGTGAAAAGCTTCAGGAAATTTATCCGACGTTATGCGAAGAGGTTCAGGCCATTCTTCTTGGGCGTATGATTGTGCCGGGTGGTGGCGAGCTCTGTGATTCAAATCTTTCAAAAATAGTGGTGGAGATGGATAAGGATATGAGGAAAGTGATTCCCGATTTGGGCGAGTTTCCCATAGAGGTCTCTGCCTACTATCTCTTGGACAAGGATGGCAGGATATCCGACCTTATTGTTGATGGAGAGCAGGGGAAGCGATTCTTTTCATTGGATTACAATTGGAAAGGGAATGGAGCCTCCGATATTGAAGCCGAATTGACCCGCAAGAATAAACCGCTTAAAGTGGAAATCTCCCTTGATAGTCCTAAATGGGGAGCAGGCCCTCTTTCGCCATATAAGCTCGGCAAAGATTTCAGAAGAGTTGGGCTTCAGGAGTTTTTCAAGTCAATCTAACCTATATGTTGCATCTGTTTAATAAACGAATCATAGTCGCATCCCTGACAGCCGCCATGCTATGTGTGCCGGCGGTTGATCTTTGTGCCCAGAAAAATAGGGGGAAAAAGAGCCAGAGTGTTGTAAAAAAATCCTCTTCCACGCCCGTCAAAAAGGAGAGTGTAAACGACGTGAAGCAAAAGCAGGGTGCCGTGCAAAAAGAGATTGCATCAACCCGCGCACAGATAAAGGAGAATGAACAGGCCGTAAAGAAGGGGCTTGCCGAATTGAACGTGCTGCAGGGAGAGATTGCCGATGGAAAAAAGAAACTTGATGACGCTTCCCGTCAGGTGAAAGATCTGTCGGATAAGATTGCTTCCGTAGAAAGTGATATTGCTAAGGAGGAAGGGGAACTTAAAAAACTCAGGGAGGAGTATCTCAAGGCTGTGAAGAAGATGAGGGTGAAAAGGAAATCAGCTTCTGCGCTGTCGTTCATCTTCTCTTCAAAAAGTTTCAGCGAGGCTATGCGGCGCATGCGTTACCTCCGGGAGTTTTCGGGATGGCGCGAGCATCAGAGTGATAAGATTGGGGCGAAGGTTGCAAGCCTGAAATCGCAGAAGGAGCTTCTGGCCAAAACAAAGTCGGACAAGGATGTGGCGTTGCGGGAGGAATCCAGACTTCAGGCAAAGCTTCAGAACCAATATAAGGAGCAGGATGCTATGGTGATCAAATTAAAAGCCAATGGCGATGCACTGCGAAAATATCTTGCTCAAAAGCAGGCAGAGGCCAATACCTTGAAAAACCGGGTGGCCGCATTGATTGCTGAAGAACAGAGAAAGGCTGAAGAGCAACGAAAAACCCGTGAGGAGGCGAATCGAAAAGCCGAACAACAGCGTAAGGAGCAACTTGCCCGTGAAGAGGCCAACAGAAAGGCTGCCGAGGCAAAAGCTCAGCGTGAAAGGGAGATCGCGGCCGCCGAGGCGAAGGCAAAGGAGAAAGCATTGGCTGATGCTGAAGCCAAGAAGAAAGGAACTGCATCAAAAAAGAAAGCGGATGCAGAAAAGAAGAAAGCGGCCACAGCCAAGGAGAAACCGAAGAGTGAAGAGTCAAAGAATTCATCAAAATATGCCGAGGCCCGCAAGCGACGTCCGCGTGGGCAGAAAGACCAGGCTACGGATAACACTAAAGGTCCGGAAAAACCATCTGCTTCCTCCTCAAAAGGGGAGAGCGTGAATAAACCGGCAGAAGAGGCGAAGAAGAATGTGGCGCAGACAGCGACCGGCTTTGCTCAGATGAAGGGGGCTTTGCCACGCCCTGTGGCCGGAGCCTTCCGCATCACGAGCCAGTTCGGACGCCATTCGTTGCCCGACCTTCCAAATGTTATGTATGACAACCCCGGCATTGATGCAGAAGTTGCGGCAGGTGCAAGTGCCCAGGCTGTGTTTGGAGGAAAAGTGTCGGGTGTATATATGGTGCCCGGCTATTCCACCGTGGTGATTGTTAATCACGGAAACTATTACACGGTTTATGGAAATATCCAGAATGCTTCTGTAAAGGTGGGAGATAGTGTGAAGCAGGGTCAGAATCTTGGCAAACTCGCACCAAGCGATGATGACACCTCACACAGTTCTATTCACTTTGAAGTATGGCATAACCGCGATAAGATGAACCCTACGGAGTGGATTAGATAATGCCATTTGTGATGATGACTTACGGATAAAGCCGATGGAATGGAATATCAGAAGATACCGGAGCATTGACAAGGATGTCTGGAATGGTTTTGTAAGGAATGCGCGCAATGCCACATTCCTTTTTGCACGTGACTACATGGACTATCATTCCGACCGATTTCAGGATTGCTCCTGGATGGCCTTTAAGGGAGAGAAACTTGTGGCTCTTCTGCCTGCCAACATAGACTCTTCGGGAGTGCTCCATTCTCATCAAGGCCTTACCTACGGAGGATGGATTCTCCCTCCTTCTCATCTGGATGGAAATGATCTGCTGGAGATATTTCAATTGGCAATCGAAACATGGAGGTCTGAAGGAGTTAAGGGACTTGATTATAAACCGGTGCCATGGATATATAGCTCTCAGCCCTCACAGGAGGATATTTATGCTTTATTCAGGCTTGGCGCGAATGTGAGTGAAATTAATTTGAGCTCTGCGATCAATCTCGCGGAACCTGCCAGGTATAATAAGTTGCGAAAACGTGCGCTAAGGAAGAGTGGAGACCTTGATTACACAATCAGTGAAATAGTGGATAGCCGGGAGTTCATGTCGTTGGTGACACAATGCCTGCGAGAACGTCATGACACCTTGCCTGTTCATGCTGCCGAGGAAATAATGCTATTGAAAGAACGTTTCCCCGAAAATATCAGGATGTTCGGGCTCACCCTTGCAGAAAGCGGAGTATTGGAGGCCGGTGTGATGATATATGACACGGGGCGTGTGGCCCACGCGCAATATATCGCTTCGACCCCTTTGGGACGGCAACTGAATCTCCTCACCCCGATGTTTGATTATCTGATCAGGGACCGTTATTCTGATAAGGCTTATTTCGATTTTGGAATCTCCAATGAGGATCACGGCTTGTATCTTAATGCCGGGCTTTTACGTCAGAAATTCTCATACGGCGCCACCGGCGTGGCCTATCAGAGATGGGAGCTTAAAATCTGATGGAAGAATAGTAGGAATTCTATTCTCATATATATGAAACTATGGAACAACCGAAAGTGACGTTTATCATGCCTGCCTATAATGTCGAGGCTTATTTGCCGGTGGCGGTAAATTCAATTATTTCTCAAACCTTTCAAGACTGGGAGCTGATTATCGTAGATGATTGCTCCACGGATTCTACTTTTGAGATAGCAAATGAATATGCTGAAGTAGATAGACGAATTCGGGTGTTGAGAACTGACGTTGGCTCCGGGGGACCCTTTGTGCCAAGAAAGATGGCAATTGAGAATGCGACCGCAGACCTGATTGCTCCTATAGATGCAGATGATATGATAATGCCGGACTATTTGGAATCTCTATTGAAAGTAATGTGCGAATCCGGAGTTGAGGCTGTTTACCCTGTTTTGTATAAATGGGATGGTAAAGAGAGGGCCGAGAGATTGAGTTTGCCGGATAACGTCATAGGCTTAAGAATGGATGGTAAAGAATCTGTTAAAAATACTCTTAACGGATGGAAAATACATTGTGGAGGAGGGGTGATTAGAAAAAATAACTATCATAAGGCTTATTCTGAGTTCGAAGGAATTAATGTCATTCCTTTTTTAGATGAAGTGTTGACACGAGTTCTGTTATATTGGTCCAACGCGGTTTGTATGGCGGAGGTGCCATATTTTTATAGGGAGAATTATTCTTCCATTACACATAGCACTACGATTAAAGCTTTAGGATTCTCTGTAAATCCCCTTATAATCTCTATTATTAGG
>CAMWIH010000156.1 GCA_947174305.1 uncultured Porphyromonadaceae bacterium
GCTTACGCTATCATATAAATTCCGATAAAACTTGAAAAATTGATAAATCTTTTTTAAATTTGTAACTGAATAATCAGGTCAAAAAAATGGGCCGATTTTCAATTTAATAAGAATATTAAACCTTCTAATCATAATTCATGAAAACAGAACTTATAACACTATCCTCCGAATGGCCGGAGATGAATGAGTTTGTTGAAGGCATCCGCCGCGCTCCCGACCGAGGATACACCCTTACTCCTGAAAAGACAATCACCGCATTAAAAAATGCCTTGCGGTATCTTCCCAAGGAACTTCATGAAAAGGCAGCCCCGGAATTTCTTGAGGAACTCCGTACACGCGGTCGAATCTACGCATATAGATGGCGTCCTGAAGGAGATCTGAAAGCTAAGCCCATTGATGAGTATAAGGGAAAATGCCTTGCAGGAAAGGCATTTCAAGTGATGATTGATAACAATCTCTGTTTTGATATAGCTTTATATCCCTACGAACTTGTAACCTACGGAGAAACAGGCCAGGTTTGTCAGAACTGGCTCCAATACAGATTGATAAAGAAGTATCTTGAAGAGATGACCGAGAATCAGACATTGGTGGTTGAGTCCGGTCATCCTCTCGGATTGTTCCCTTCCAAACCGGATGCACCCCGTGTGATCATCACTAATGCCATGATGGTTGGCCTCTTCGATAATCCCCATGATTGGCATGAAGCCATGCAGATGGGTGTAGCCAATTACGGACAGATGACAGCAGGAGGATGGATGTATATCGGCCCTCAAGGTATTGTGCATGGAACATTCAATACTCTTCTAAACGCAGGAAGAATGAAACTTGGTGTGCCTCAGGATGGTGATCTTCGTGGACACCTCTTCGTTTCTTCAGGTCTTGGAGGCATGAGCGGAGCACAGCCCAAGGCTGCTGAGATTGCCGGCGCCGCCGCCATCATTGCAGAAGTTGACCTTTCAAGAATCGAGACAAGAAAGAACCAGGGTTGGGTGAAAGAGGTAACCAACGATATTGAAGAAGCCTTCCGTCTTGCCGAAGAGGCAATGAAGAAGGGTGAACCGACTTCAATTGCATATCATGGCAATGTAGTTGATCTTTTAGAGTATGCTGTGGAGCATAATAAGAAGATTGAACTACTTTCCGACCAGACCTCTTGCCACGCTGTGTATGAGGGAGGTTACTGTCCGGCCGGTATCTCATTCGAGGAACGTACAAGACTGCTTCATGAGAATCCGGAAGAATTCCGCAAACAGATTGATGAAACTCTCAAGCGTCACTACAAAGCCATAAAGACTCTTGTTGAAAGAGGCACTTACTTCTTTGATTATGGCAACTCCTTTATGAAGGCCATATATGATGCCGGTGTTAAAGAAATTTCAAAGAACGGAATTGATGAGAAAGATGGTTTCATCTGGCCTTCATACGTTGAGGATATAATGGGGCCCATGCTTTTTGATTTCGGTTATGGTCCTTTCCGTTGGGTGTGTCTTAGCGGCAAACATGAAGATTTGGTTAAAACCGACAAGGCTGCCATGGAATGCATTGATCCCTACCGTCGTGGCCAAGATATGGATAACTATAATTGGATTCGCGATGCGGAAAAGAATGCACTCGTGGTAGGCACGCAAGCCAGAATCCTTTATCAAGATGCCATGGGTCGTTTGAGGATTGCCCTCAAATTCAATGAAATGGTAAGAAATGGTGAAGTCGGGCCCATAATGCTGGGGCGCGACCATCATGATGTGAGCGGAACTGACTCTCCTTTCCGTGAGACATCAAATATAAAGGATGGATCCAATGTAATGGCGGATATGGCTGTTCAATGTTTTGCCGGCAACTGCGCTCGCGGAATGAGTCTTGTGGCTCTTCATAACGGAGGCGGCGTTGGAATTGGTAAAGCTGTGAATGGCGGTTTCGGAATGGTGTGCGACGGTTCCGAACGTGTTGATGAAATTCTGCGTCAGGCGATGCTCTGGGATGTTATGGGCGGTGTTGCCCGCAGAAGCTGGGCTCGCAATGAAAATGCCATGTCAACCGTGAAGGAATGGAACGAAACGCAGGCTGAGAACGGATTTATGATTACCGAACCTTTTATTGCCGATGAAGAGGCTTTAAGAAACCTTATATCTAAATGAAAAAAATAGTGGAATGCGTCCCCAATTTTTCCGAGGGACGCGACCGAAAGGTTATAGATGCAATAACTGCCGAGATTGAAAAAGGCGGAGAAGTTAAGCTGCTCGATGTTGACCCGGGCGAAGCAACTAATAGAACAGTTGTCACATTCGTGGGTGAGCCTGACGCCGTGGTTGAAGCCGCTTTACGCGGAATGAAGAAGGCCGCCGAGCTTATCGATATGAGCAAGCATCATGGCGCACATCCGAGAATGGGAGCAACAGATGTATGTCCGATCATACCTGTCAGTGGCATAACCCTGGAAGAATGTGCTGAAATTGCACGTAATTTGGCTAAAAGAGCTTCTGAAGAGCTTAACATCCCATGCTATTGCTATGAAGCCGCTGCTTTTACTCCTGAAAGGAAGAACCTTGCAGTCTGCCGTGAGGGTGAATATGAAGGCTTGGCTGAAAGAATGGGAAATCCTGAAAAAGGTCCTGATTTCGGTAACCGTCCTTTTGATGATGAAGTCGCCAAGACCGGATGCACAGCTGTCGGTGCTCGCGATTTCCTTATTGCCGTAAACTTTAATCTCAACACTACTTCAACCCGCAGAGCGAATGCGATCGCATTTGATGTCCGCGAGAAGGGACGTCCGATGAGAGAAGGAGGCAAACCCAATGGTAAGCCGATGAAAGATGAGAACGGTGAAACCATAATGATACCCGGCACTCTTAAAAGCACAAAGGCCATTGGCTGGTTCATTGATGAGTACGGAATTGCTCAGGTATCGATGAATATCACCGATATGGGCGTAACGCCCCTTCACAATGCTTTTGATGAGGTATGTCGTGCCGCGGCGGCCCGAGGAATACGTGTCACTGGAACAGAGATAGTTGGTCTTGTGCCTAAGCGCGCTTTACTTGAGGCCGGTAAGCATTATCTTCGTCTCCAACAGCGTTCCCTTGGCCTACCTGAAGAGGAAATCATTAGAATTGCTGTGAAGTCGATGGGACTTGATGAACTCAAGCCTTTCCTTCCGGAGGAGAAGATCATTGAATACATGCTCGAGGCAGGAAATGATTCCAAGAAATTGGTTGATATGACTTGCAAGGAGTTTGCTGATGAAACAGCTTCTGAATCTCCGGCTCCGGGTGGCGGTTCAATTTCAGCATACATGGGAGCTCTTGCCGCCGCTCTCGGTTCTATGGTTGCAAATCTCTCCGCTCACAAGGCCGGATGGGATGACCGTTGGGAAGAGTTTTCCGATGTTGCTGTCAAAGGCCGTGAATTGCAGGATCAACTTATTCACCTTGTTGATAAAGACACCGAAGCGTTTAATAAGATTATGGCTGTATTTGCCATGCCTAAAAAGACTCCTGAAGAAAAAGCGGCAAGAGCAATTGCTATGGAAGAGGCAACCCTTTATGCCACTCAAGTTCCTTTAAGGACTATGAAAGTATCATTCGAGACTTTCGACATTCTTGAGAAGATGGCAGAAAAGGGTAATCCGGCTTCTGTATCTGATGCCGGAGTAGGTGCCTTGGCCGCTCGCGCCGCTGTTTTGGGTGCATGGTTAAATGTGCGTATTAACGCAGCCGGACTGAAAGACAGAGAGGTTGCTGAAAAGATTCTGTCTGAAGCCCTCGTTATTGCAGATAAGGCTAAAGAAGCCGAAGAAAAAATCATATCTATTGTCAATAAGGTTATCGACAGATAAAATTGTTGGAATATGAATGGTAATCTTATAATTAGGAACGCATTTGTAGCCACTCCGGTGGGATCATCTGCCGTAAAAGGTGAAAGGATGAGGAATCTTCTCGAAATTCCTGACGCTACGGTCATAGTTAAGGAGGGGAGAATCTTTTATTGTGGCAGAACTTCTGATGCACCTGTTGTGGATGAAGCTGACTACGAGATTCTTGATGCCAAGGGACGTGTCGTACTTCCCGGTTTTGTTGATTCTCACACTCATCTTATTTTCGGTGGTTATCGTCCTGATGAATTTGAGTGGAGGCTGAAAGGAGACTCCTATATGAGCATAATGGAGCGTGGCGGTGGAATCCAATCCACTGTCAACGCTACCAGAGTGGCAGGAAGTGATGAATTGAAGGAGAAAGCCTTATGGTTCATCAACCGGATGAGCCAAATGGGGGTGACTACGGTTGAAGCAAAGAGCGGCTATGGTCTTGATCTCGAATCTGAAATGAAGATGCTTGATGTGATCAAGAGTCTGGAGGAGGATCCTAAGCTTAAATTGCGCATTGTTGGAACATTCCTTGGCGCACATGCAGTGCCGAAGGAATACAAGGGACGAACCGGAGAGTATATCGATCTCATGATTAATGATATGCTTCCGGCCGCCAAAGGGAAAGCACGGTTTTGTGACATCTTCACAGAAAAGAATGTATTTGAGATAGAGGATTCACGACGCTTTATGCAGGCGGCAAAGGATGCCGGTTTTAAGTTAAAGTTCCATGCCGACGAAATCGTGACACTCGGTGGAGCTGAACTCGCCGCGGAACTGGGAGCCGTATCTGCGGATCACCTGCTTCATGTCAGTGATGAAGGAATAAAGGCAATGGCAGAAAAAGGAGTTGTGGCCACACTTCTTCCTCTCACAGCCTTTGCTTTGAGAGAGCCATACGCTCCTGCAAGGAAATTCATAGATGCCGGTGCGGCAGTTGCTCTCGCAACCGACCTTAACCCTGGTTCCTGTTTCAGCGGCTCAATTCCCTTGACCATTGCGCTGGCCTGCATCTATATGAATATGTCGATTGAAGAGACTATAACTGCTCTTACACTTAACGGAGCTGCTGCCTTGGATCTTGCTTCCGAAACCGGCTCGCTTGAAGAGGGGAAGAGCGGTGATTTAATCATACTTGAATTTGACAATTACAGGATGCTTCCTTATTATGTTGGGATGAATTGCGTGTCAACTGTAATTTCAAAAGGCAGAGTTGTTTCACAAAACTAAATCAAAATCTATAAACCAAATATGAGTAAACTTGATGTTTATGCAATAGGATCGTCACAGCTAACCTATGATCTTATTGAAAAGATATTAAAGGATGACACGAAACTTATCCTCTCAGAGGAGGGTCGGGCGCGCATCATGCATTGTCGCGAGTTTCTTGATAAAAAAACCGATGAAAACACTGTCCCCATCTATGGTGTGACGACAGGTTTCGGCTCTCTCTGCAATAAGCATATCTCCAGAGAGGATCTCTCAACCCTTCAGGAGAATCTGGTGAAGAGTCATTCATGCAGTGTAGGCACACCCGTTGACAGTGTTATCGTAAAGCTTATGCTCCTGTTGAAAGCTCATGCATTGACTATGGGATTCAGCGGTGTTCAGGTTGAAACAGTGGAGAGAATCATTGATTTCTATAACAATGATGCACTTCCTGTGGTATATGACCGTGGTTCGCTTGGGGCCTCCGGCGACCTTGCACCTCTTGCCAATCTTTTCCTTCCCTTGATCGGAGAAGGTGAGATGGTTCTTGATGGAATTAAATATAAGAGTTCCGATGTCCTTAATCGTTTCGGATGGAAACCTATCAAACTCCAATCCAAGGAGGGACTCGCTCTTCTCAATGGCACCCAGTTTATGAGTGCCAATGGCATCAAGGCCCTTATTGATGGCTGGCATCTTGTGAATTGCTTCGACCTTTTCGGTGCTATGTCTCTTGAAGCCTTCGACGGCAGGATAGAGCCGTTCTGGGATTGCATTCAGCAAGTGCGTCCTCATCCCGGACAGATTCAGACCGGGAAAGTTTTCCGTGAGCTTCTCAAAGACAGCGAGATCATAAAGAGAGAGAAGGAGCATGTGCAGGATCCATATTCATTCAGGTGTATTCCGCAGGTGCATGGCGCTGTGAAAGATGCCATGAACCACGTTACTGAGATTCTGCATATTGAGATCAACTCTGTTACGGATAATCCCACAGTTTTCCCCGATGAAGATCTTGTGGTTTCTGGTGGCAACTTCCATGGCGAACCCTTGGCACTTGCTTTCGACTACATGGGTGTGGCACTCCATGAACTCGGAAACATTTCCGAACGCCGCACAGCTCAGTTGATCCTTGGCCTTCGTGGTCTTCCTGAGTTCCTTGTGGCGAAACCCGGCTTGAATTCCGGTTTCATGATTCCGCAGTATGCGGCCGCTTCTATGGTTAGCCAGAATAAGATGTATGCTTGGCCGGCATCTTGCGATTCAATTGTGAGCTCAAATGGTCAGGAGGATCTTGTTTCTATGGGTGCCAATGCCGGCACGAAACTCCATAAGATTGTAAATAACCTTAAATATATAGCGGCAATTGAGTTGATGAACGCCGCTCAGGGAATTGATTTCCGTCGCCCGTTGAAATCTTCTCCCTACATAGAGAAGGTTATGAAAGACTACCGTGAACACCTCCCATTCGTAGAGGATGATGTCGTGATGGCTGACTATATCGCCAAGACAATGGAGTTCCTGGAGAACTATGAAATTGATTTTGAAGGGGAATAAATTATAATTCACGAATATCTAACTTCCCTCAATAGTAAAAGAGATGATGCATTTATTTCTTAATTGCATCATCTCTTTTAAATTATCCGAGAAAGAGATATTCA
>CAMWIH010000157.1 GCA_947174305.1 uncultured Porphyromonadaceae bacterium
GGACATTCGAGACAATTAAGGAGGATAATGGCCGTAAGCTTGAGATCTGCGGCATTGCCGGGATGGAATCGATTGTTGACTACGGCCCTGACAAAGGTATGACTCTCAGTGAACTGATCGCCAGATATGATGGTGAGCTTGTCGGAGCTCGAACCTTTTCACGATTCGGAACCTTCTTTCCCCTCATTGTGAGTCAAAGGGATAGACGGATTGAATTGCGTTTTGTTGACAATGAGGGAACAGACGCTTTCCTTGCCGGGATAGAGATTTTGCCTGATTCAACTTTTTGCATTCAGGATGCAATCGGATTGGAAAAGGGTGATGAACCGGTTATTTATGACGCAATTCCCGACATTCCGGTCAATGTGGTTCGTTCTCCTCATTTCACTACCAACATACTGTGTGTGGACCGGGAGGTGATGCGCGACTATATAGAGAAAGATACCTTCGTTGTTATAATAGCCCTTGAAGGGGAGGCGTGGCTCACCTCTCGCAATCACCGGATGCTGCTCAAATCAGGCCACACGGCGCTTGTTTCGGCCCTCTCCACGGGACTCAACATAGAACCCGTAGGTGAATTCACTGCTCTGGAAGCTTATATGTAAATCCGTTGGATAAGGTTAGGCGGTTATAAGGTTATGAGGTATAAGAAATAAGTTAGTAGGGGAAAATGTTGAAACTTCGCTGTGTCTTCTTATCGGCTGCTTCGAATGCTTTTCGATATACTTCGATGGCGAAATCGAGTATAGCATCTTTCCCTTGGGCAAGTTCCTCTTCTGTGCAATGGACTTCGTAACCGGGTGAAGGGTCAATCCCAAATTCAGTGGGTTTATCTTCGCTGTCGGTGATGGGGCATGCTGAGAAACGGATTGCCCATCCATTGGGAAGTTCGGAGGAGAATGGAAGTCCGCCACCCCCTCCTGTGCGGGCACCGCATATCCTGACATTGGGCAGGGATTTCATTACTGCTACAAAATTATTTGCCGCAGAATAGCAAGAGCGGTTGGTGAGCACTATGATGGGACCCTGATAGCGGATGTGGGTGTGATCTGCCGGCTTGAAAGTTATTTTATATGGTTCGGAGAATGCCTTAGGTTCAGGAGCCGTCTTATGACGGATGTAGCCTCCGCATATCTCTTTGTCAATGAATCGTCCAACAAGAGTATTGATGTTGGTCAAGAGGCCTCCACCATTGTTACGAATATCAATTATCATACCCTTTGCTTTCTCCACGCCATAAAGCACAGCAAACACATAATCAAGACTTGTCTCGCTTATCTGGTTCGAGAAAGAGGGACAATAGATATAGCCTATAGAGTCGGGGAGCATCTTATAGTTCATTCCGGAGACCGACATATAATCGAAATCAAGATAATATTGCTGAAGGGTGCGGAGGTTAAAATCCTGGGGATAGTCGCTCCACCATTTACGGTAATAGCTGGTCGAGAAGCGGGAAGAGAGGTTGACGTGACCATCCTGCAGTTCGTCGAGAAGGTCAGACATAATCTTGAAAAGTTCAATCTGCGAAGTTTCCGGCTTTACCTTTGCGCGATGTTTTGCACACACAGCTTTCCAGTCGATTCCTTTCTCTTCAAAATAGCAATAACGGTTGGCTACGATATCAGCCAGTGCATCGAAATTGCCAATCGGATCATCCTTATAATCCGGAGTGTCGTGGCAGGCTGTGAGAAAAAGGAGAAGTGATGAAAATATGATTGAAAAATATCTTAACATAATAAAAATACCTTATCGTAATAGGGAAAAACAAGATGGGACGGAATCAATAACCGGCATAGTTGGCTTTAGTTTTCTTCTTTAGTCCTAAGCCTTGCGGGATGACACCTATCACAAAGGAATTGCCGGCGGTGCGCGTTATTAGATGATTGGCATAGAAGGATCGGTAGTCGTACCTATATCCGATCTCCATGGCGGTCCGTCCGAAATCAAGTTTCACGGAAAGCATATTGCTTACACCGAAATTATTCCCCCACCATCCGCAGTGAGCCAATCCCTTGTAGTTGCCAAGATATATTTCATAGAAAGTCTCACCATATTGAGGGGAGAAAAAAGCACCTATTGTGGGGATGTTCAGACGGTCGGAAATGAGGATAGGGAGTTTCCCTATTTTAAAGTGATAGGAGAGGGATATGTCGAGAGCAATTCCGGCAGAAGCCAACACGGTGACTGGATTATTGCCATTCCTTGTCAGATATAAAGCGCCTCCGTTAATGTCAAGAAGCCCTCCCAGTGCCAATTGAAGGTTGTTAGGCATACGCCAGCGGTAAGCTAACCCCCAATTGAAGCGGGCATCCGCCCCGATCATCCTTGCCGAATGGGGAGGATTAAGCATATTTCGGAAGTTGATCCCTCCGGCGAAAGTCATTATGATATGTTCGGGATCTCTTTGAAAAGCCTTCATCCATTCCCCTGAAGCTCCCCAGAGTGTGCCGGAATAGCGAAGTGGGGATAGATAGGTGGAGCGTGCATTGGTGCCTCCAACTTCCAGCCTATACACTGATGTTACAGGACGGGGAAGAGTATCCTGAGCGTCGGCCGTTTTCGCAAAAAGAAAGGAACAGGCGGTTAAGAGGAGAAGGTATATGCTTTTAATCTTAATCATCAAAATCAAAAAGTGTAGGTTCGTTATTGTCGCTTGTCGGGACGGCCGTTTCAGGGGAATCTGAAATTTCCGTGAAATCAACTTCTTCAATCATATCCTCCGGTTCCGCGGCGGGTTCCTCGGCTTGTGGTGTTTTTGTCGGTTCCAGCTCCTCAACAGAGGCCACAATATAGTTTGAAAGACGTTTGCCCTTTGCCTTGAAGCTCTTGACCCCTATAAATTCGTCAGCTTCAATCTCGAGGTCGGGACGCACGGAGTCGGCTCCTCCAAATTCAACTTTCAGACGTGGATATGGGGTATCGGTAAGGAGGATCACCGACGACTGTTCGTCAGATCCAACAAACCGCTGAGGCTTGGGAGAGGGTTCGAAAGAGAAGCGCTTCAAGTAGGGATACCCTAACGACGCATCATTGAGAACAAGGGTCCAGACTTTATGGGGATCAAATTTTTCGATCCTGAGGATATTGTCTTCGTAATGATTTGTGTCAGCAAAAGATGAGGTGAAATATTCGCCATCCTTCGTGATGATGAGCACCAGATCCTCTCCATGGAATATACCAAGGCTTTCGCCCCTGCCGTCATAGTTCAGGCGCAATACATCGCGGTCGAACCATACCTCACGCCCCCCGAGCGTGCTTGCCCCTCTCTTTTCAAGCGTTATCCCCTTGCTTTCAATCTTATATTTGGTGACGAGGTTTCCAAGGGATTCCTTTCCTTTGACTGCCAGGTCGGAAAAATTGATTGAAAGACGACGGTTTCGTGGCTTGCGTCCCGATTCATCGGGTTCATCCTTAAGCAAAACGCGCACGGTTTCAGCCTCACCATTAGGGTTGCATGTGAGCCAGAGGATTTTGGATCCGGGTAGTCCCTTGGTTATATCGTACTCTTTTTCACGTGTCAGCCCTGTGATATAGAACCTCTTCATATAGGAGCTTCCCCCCTTGCCGTTAAGGTAGATCACATTATATATCGTGCGTTTGTCGCCCTTCTTAAAGATACCGATATGCATAATGTTCTTATCCACGAAAAGCTTTTCCTGGACGCGCACAATCTTGTATTTCCCGTTACGGTAAATCACCAATATGTCATCTATGTCTGAACAAGTGAAGAGGAACTTCTTATCCTTAAGTCCGGTGCCTATGAAACCACCCTCCTCATCGTGGTAGAACCGCTTGTTTGCTTCGGCCACCTTTGCCGCCTCGATGGAATCGAACCCGCGAATCACAGTGCGACGCGGGAATCGCGCCCCATATTTCTCCTTGAGATGCAGATACCATTTCTCTGTAAATTCCACGATATGCTCAAGGTCATATTCGATCCGTTCGATCTCTTCATCAAGCCGGGCAATCTTTTGGTCGGCCTTCTCTGAATTGAACTTCAGGATACGCCCCATCTTTATTTCCCAAAGCTTTATGAGGTCCTCTTCCGTAAGGTGGCGGAAAAGGGAGGGCTTGAAGGGTTCAAAAAGTTTATCAAGGCGTGCAATAGCTGTTTCCATATCAGGAGCACCTTCAATCTCAGGGTCCTTATACATCCTCTCCTCAATGAAAATCTTTTCGAGTGAAAGGAAAAGTTGCTGTTCGCGGGTCTCTCCAAGCTTAATGTCGAGTTCCTGACGGAGCATCTCCTGTGTATGATCCACAGAATATTTCAGCAAATCACTTACTGTCAGAAATTCAGGCTTGCGGTCGCGGATCACGCAACAATTCGGCGAAATGCTTATTTCACAATCAGTGAAGGCATACAGTGCATCAATTGCCTTGTCGCTTGATGTTTGAGGGGCAAGGTTAACCAGAATTTCTGCGGTGGCCGAAGTGTTGTCTTCAACGCTCTTAATCTTTATCTTCCCTTTCTCCACTGCAGATAAGATGGAGGGAATGAGTGTAGTGGTGGTTTTTCCGTAAGGGAGTTCGGTTATGGCCAGCGTCTTGCTGTCGATTTTCTCAATCTTTGCCCTCACCTTTACCGAGCCTCCCCGGCCTCCGTCGTTATACTTCGACACATCGAGAAGACCTCCGGTCTGGAAATCCGGGAGAAGCTTGAAGGGACGGTTATGCAGATAGTCAATAGCCGCATCGATGATTTCATTGAAATTATGCGGCAGTATCTTGGAAGAGAGACCTACGGCGATACCTTCAACCCCTTGTGCCAGAAGAAGGGGGAATTTCATCGGGAGCACCACCGGCTCATCCTTACGGCCGTCGTAAGAGGGTGTCCACTCCGTTATTTTGGGAGAAAAGGCAGTCTCGATTGCAAATTCCGATAAACGCGCCTCGATGTATCGGGGAGCGGCGGCTTCATCTCCTGTGATGATATTGCCCCAGTTCCCTTGAGTATCAATAAGAAGTTCCTTCTGTCCGAGTTGCACGAGCGCATCACCGATAGAGGCGTCACCGTGGGGGTGATATTGCATTGTGTTACCCACAATGTTGGCCACTTTATTGAAACGCCCATCATCTATGGTGCGCATCGAGTGAAGGATGCGCCGTTGCACAGGCTTAAGGCCATCCACAATATTGGGGACAGCTCGTTCGAGAATTACATAGCTTGCGTATTCAAGATACCATGAGCGAAACATCCCGGAGAGGACAGTCTTGCGCTCGGTTGGTGATATGTTAGGGTCGTTTTGTTCGGTTCTTGTTTCGTCGATATCAGACATTGATTGGCTTTTCTAAGATTTTAAAGGATTTTACCCCCAAAGTTAGCAAAAAATCCTTAATTTTTTACTAACTTTGGCCTTGAATTATAAAAATAAAATATAGTATTATGCAGTATTATATCAATCTCAATGGTCAGAGCATCGGCCCGATGAATGAGGAGCAGATGATGGCCTATCCTGTTGGTCCTGATACACAAGTGAGCCGTGAAGGAGGTGCCTGGGCCCCTCTTTATACTTATCCCGAGCTGATGCATCGTTTGCAGATGAGGAGCAACAACGGCATGATGAACCAAAGCGAAGTGACATCTAAAAAGACATTATGCGGAATCCTTGCCATTCTTGTCGGTACGCTCGGTATCCAGTATTTCGTCATCAATAAGGTTCCGGCAGGTTTGATCACTATTCTTCTTTCGATAGTGACCTGTGGACTCTGGGGTGTCGTGACATTGGTGCAGGGAATCCTTATGCTCTGTATGTCAGACGAAGATTTCAAACGCAAATATATCGACTCAACCTCTACACTCCCTCTGTTCTGATAGGAAAGGGATAATTAAAATAAGGCGGTGTGTCAAAAAGCAAAAATTTGACACACCGTCATACATTTATACGCATGGCAAGGGAGGAGTCATTTCACTTCTTTCGGGGAAAAAACACCCCGTGATAATAAAGTGAAATCTCATAATCCTTAACCTCTCCGTCAAGCATCTCCTTTGCTTCCGAGTAAGAGGAAGCTTTAGTGAAAGCTTCTTCAATAATGCGATAACTCTCTCCTTCGAAAAGTCGGGTAGGTTCCAATTCTCCGGAGGCAATGAACTCACCAAGGTGGGAAGCCACGGTGGAGAGTGCCAGGTTTCGTTCGGCGGCAATCTGAGGTATGGATTTCCCTTCACGAATCATCTCGAATGATTTCCGTTTTGAGTATCCGCGGGTTTTTTTCTCTTTTTGTTCCTTAGCCGTTTTTCTCTCCTTGTTTTTTCTTTTTTCAGCTCTTTCCCTCAAATCCCTGTTGCCGGAGGCTGCGATCACGGCATGTGCCTTTGCCCTTATATATTCGCCGGTTGAAAATGGGGTGTCGGCCATTTGCCGCAAAGTGTTGTATTTCACCTGGAGCTGAAAAATGGTGGCTTCGTAAGCGTTGGTGAGCCGATTCACGTAGGCGGCGTTATCAAGTTTGACATTCACGCTTTTGGTCACCTCTATTATCTCTTCAAGGAGGGAGAGAAAATATGCACATCCGTTTTTCACTTTGTCGAGGAAATCAGGGTGTTGCACTAACTGTTCCGGATAGATGGGATTTGATGCATAAAGGACAATAAACTTAGCCCCAACCTGATCCACCTTCCTCGCCATCGTTTCAGCCGCCTTGTGGAAGGAATCATAATAGTCAGGGTAGAGA
>CAMWIH010000158.1 GCA_947174305.1 uncultured Porphyromonadaceae bacterium
AATTCTTTGGAAAATTACAAATAAGTGCAATCTAATTCTTTGGAAAATTACAAATAAGTGCAATCTAATTCTTTGGAAAATTACAAATTTTATTGAATATTATTGTAAATCAAAGAAATAATAATTAACTTTGTAATAAAATGAAGTTGAGATGTATTGCCAGAGAATAATAGACTCATATTTGAAGGAATGGGCAGATAGGGAAAACCATAAGCCGCTTCTGCTTAGAGGGGCCAGACAGGTAGGAAAATCAACAGCCGTTCGGCATTTAGGAGAATCGTTTGAAAGTTTCGTGGAGGTAAATTTTGAGCGTAATCCTGATTTTAAGGAATTGTTTAAAGGAAATTTAGATGTCCGTAGGATAGTATCTCAGATGGAAGCTCTTTCCGGTCAAAACATTAAGCCCGGACAAACCTTATTGTTCCTTGATGAAATACAGTTTTGTCAGGAAGCGATAATGTCATTGCGATTTTTTAAAGAAGACCTTCCCGAACTTCATGTCATTGCTGCAGGCTCGCTCTTAGAGTTTGCATTAGCGGAACTGCCGACCTTCGGGACGGGACGGATTCATTCAATGTTCATGTATCCTATGTCGTTTGATGAATTTCTGAAAGCAAACGGAGAGGAGGCCCTTATGAAATTCCGTAATAATTGCAATTGCGCTAATCCGCTTCCTGCGCCGCTGCAATCCAAGCTCGTTGGTTTATTGCGATCCTATATGTTGGTAGGCGGAATGCCGGAAGTTGTGGCTAAATGGGTTGAGACCCATGACTATCTACAGTGTCAAGAACTGCAGGATGACATTATCTTGGGATATGAAGATGATTTTCCAAAGTACAAGGCACGCGTTAACCCGCAATTGCTGAGATCAACATTGAGAAGCACTGCTGTGCAGTGCTCAAAAAAGTTCTCTTATTCGGAAGTGGGAGAGTATCGCACGGAGGAAGTCAAAAAGGCTCTTAACCTCTTGATATTGGCCGGTATTTGTGTTCCTGTAACTAAAACCTCGGCTAATGGCATTCCTTTGGGGGCTGAGAGTGATGGAAGTTTCAGGAAAATCCTGTTGCTTGATTGTGGCTTGATGATGAGGCTCCTGAATATGTCGGGTGGTAATGTGGTTGAACTGACAAACCTGATTTTGACGGGGGATGAGATTGATCTTGTAAATAAGGGGCCGATGGGGGAACTCATTGCAGGTCTGGAGATGATAAAGTATAAGACACCTAATCTGCGATATGAGCTCTACTATTGGGCACGCACTGCAAAAAATTCACTGGCAGAAGTTGATTATGTTTCCGAGGGCAATATGCACATCCTACCAATTGAGGTCAAAGCGGGATCCAGAGGGGGAATGAAAAGTTTGTGGATTTTTATGCGTGAAAAGAAACTATCGTTAGCATTGCGATGCTCTATGGAAAATTTTGGAAAATTCAGCTATATTGATAGTTTGGATGAGGACTCGGAACGGGAAGTAATTATATGTCCACTCTATGCTATGTCTCAAATGCACTCGTTATTGGAGGAAAATGCATGTCAAAAAAACTTTTAATCTGTTTATGTACGCTAAAAGGATGGTTTGTAAAATCTTTCTGAATGTATTATCTTTGCTGAAAAGAAAGGATTATGAGTGCGATACCGGAAAAAATGAGTGGTTATGCCATCGGGCAACAGGATTTCAGCGTGCTTCGCATGGATGGGGCGATCTACGTTGACAAGACTGAGTACATATATAAAATTGTAAATTCAAACAGTAAGTATTTCTTTCTGGCTCGTCCGCGGAGGTTCGGGAAATCCCTTTTCCTCTCCTCTCTGCGCTATTTCTTTGAGGGGAGGAGAGAGCTTTTCAAGGGATTATATATTGACTCCACCGACTGGGATTGGGAGCCATACCCTGTATTGCGTCTTGACCTGAATACCGATCGGTATGCGGAGCAGGGTAAGCTTAATATAGTGCTGGAAAGTCTTTTCTCGGAATGGGAAAGAAAATATGAAGTAGAGACCATCCGTGAAGATTACGGTCAACGCTTCAGGGAAATCATAAAAACTGCCCATGAAAAGACGGGACGCAAAGTTGTGATTCTTGTTGATGAGTATGACAAACCTCTTGTGGGGAATCTCAACAAGAAAGAGAATTTTGAGCATTACCGCTTAGCGTTGGCATCGCTATATTCCAATTTCAAGAGCTCAGCAGAACATATCCGTCTCGTGTTCCTCACAGGAGTGAGCCGTTTCAGCAAACTAAGCGTATTCTCCGACCTCAACAACCTCACCGACATCACTTTCTCTGACCAATATGCCGACATCTGCGGAATAACGGAGAAAGAGCTGCTTGATTACTTCCAGGAAGGAATCGCCAAATTGGCGGCAAAAGCAGGAGTGGATTATGAAAAGGCGGTGAAGAAACTGAAGAGGAGCTATGATGGCTACCGTTTTGCTGCCGGGGGGAGCGACATATACAATCCCTGGTCGGTGCTTAATGCGCTCGACAATTCGAAGATTAACACTTATTGGAACGACACAGGCTATCCCCTGATTGTCATGGAATCGCTGAAACGTATTGATGCAGATTTGGAGGAGGCATTCAATGTCAGCTGTCGCGAGTCGTCGCTCAAGGGGCAGGATCTCCTGAATCCCGATCCCACGGCTCTTCTTTACCAGACCGGCTATATCACTATAAAGAGATACAATCCTCGCACGGAAACCTACCGTCTTGGAATACCGAACGAGGAGGTTAAGCGTGGTCTATATGAATTCCTGATTCCCTATTACGCAAAAGTAAGAAGAGGGACAACCAACCAAGCAGTTGTGAAGATAGTCGAAGGTTTCATCGAAGGGGATCCGGATTCGGCAATGCGTGCGATGCAGGCTTTCTTTGCCGGAGTCGATTATAAGATGAAGATGGAGAATGAGAACAATTTCCACAACGCTTTCTTCCTACTGACGCATATTATCGGTCTTGATGCCAAGACCGAGGTTCACACTTCTGACGGAAGCATCGACATCACTATCGATACTGACGAATATCTATATATAATCGAATTGAAGTATGACCATTCTGCAGAAGAGGCTCTCCGGCAGATAGAGGAGAAGCAATATGCCCGACCCTGGCAGACAGAAGAACGGGAAATAATTCTCATCGGAGCTGCTTTCTCTTCCACAACCCGATGCATAGAGGAATGGAAGATAAAGCGAGAAAAATAGTCAAAAAGAATTTCCAAGTCATTATATGAAAATAGCCATCGGAATGCGTAAGATCCGATGGCTATTCTGTTGTTTGATTTTATATCGGGGATTCCTGTTCTGTTTAGAACGGGAAGTTCATACCGAAGTTGAAGCTTGCGTTTGAGCTCAAGGGGATACCCTGCTTGGCAAGTCTTCCCAAAGTGTGGTCCATACCAAGGAAAAGGTTAAAGCCCTTGTTGGTGTTAAGGTTAAGCAACCATCCGAAATCAGCACCGAAGGTTCCAACGCCAACGTTGACATCAGCAGAGAATATCTTTACAGGAGCCACATTTGCCGAGAACCGGAAATGCGTGTTGGTGAAAGGACCATAAATGCGAGTAGAGTTAACAAGACCGAAATGAAGTTTGCGGTAATAGGGGAAAGTGTAATCAACCGCAAAATTCAATGTAGTGGCCAATCCGCGGGTATAAGAACTCTTGGGCGCATTCACCGACAGCTGGTAAAGCTTGGAAAGATCGTCCTTCATGTTCTTGAACTCATTCTTGAATGAATTGTCGGCATCGCCATCCACGCTGAATGTATAGGCATCAGTCTGAATGGTCTGAGTGCCATTGGTCGAGGCCCACTGAGTCTCTCCCCAGCTGATGAAACCGAGGTCGAGGACGGCGGCCGAGAATTTCCAGTCGTTCAACTTATATTCTGCACCTAAATCGAACGCTAGACCGAAACCGTTGATACCGAAATTATCAATCTTCGCACCGCTCACATAGTCGTAAGGCTGCATTCCGCTCGTTCCCTCCGGCACATATCTTTTCTGCTCAAACCGGAAGCCGCCCACAGAAGCGTAGATATCCGCATTTGTGCGGGCAATCCAGTTGTCAGTGCCTAATGTGAGGTCGGCCTCCTTGAATTTTGCCTGAAGCGCACCTGCTCCGATAAGGAATTTTACGGCAGCACCTGCACGAAGTCCGGGCACCTGCTTGATGTCGCGTGAGTGGTTGAAAGCAATCTGTGCGTAGGCATTCGCATCTGCCGCAAGATTATTTATCTCGTAGGTCTTGTTCGACACACCCTCTTTAGCCAACTGGAAGAAGGATTTCGGCAGACTCACACCGGCATTGGCCACTGCTGATATAGAAATCGTGTTGTAACCGCCCCAAGCCTTGAAACCTCCGGAGAGGATGTCAATCTTTTCGTTGGTCATGATTTTCTCACGATTGCCGAAATTCTTGAGCGCGATATTGGTGTTAATGCCCGGATTGGTGAAAAGTACGGTACGGTTGCCTAAGGGAGAAACTACATCGGTGAGATGCAAGTTACCCGAAAGGCTGACATTTATGTTACCAAGCCCGGGCATGGAAACGAAATTCTGATCGTTGCCAAAAGCCGGGTTCATCTGGAAACGATACATATAATTATCGAGGAAATAACCGGAATAGGTTGATTTCTGTGCGGATATGGGGAGTGCGGCTGCTGCCAGAGCGGCGCAGAACGCTATTTTCTTAATTGTATTCATGACGATTATTCGAAGTCGGTGAGATAATAACCTGAAACTTTAGCTTTGATGTTGGAGAGACGGATTGTCTGCTGGGGAGAAAGGGCCTCTTCTGAACCGGGTTTAACCACCGCTTCATAGGTCACGCCATCAAGGTCGCGAATCACTCCTGTAACAGTCACTGATAATTTCTCTCCCTTTGCGTTAGCGGAGATAGTGGCAGGTGTGACTGTCACATTAGGTATCTTCTTGCCATCCTTGTTAATCGGATAGACATTCAGTGTTGCGCCCAACGGGAGGTCGCTATCAACATCGGCTTCAATATTAAGCGTTTTGATTGTAAGCTTATCAAGGTCTTCAGAATACCAACCATCTTCAGTCTTGCTGTAAACTATTACAGATCCGTTGGTTCCGGTCTTGAGCGCAAGGGGAGCAAAGAATTCCCATGTGCCATCGATAGGAGGAATGGAACTGTCGAGTTTAAAGCGGTTTACAGACTGTAAGGGGAGTTGCGGATCCACAAGAGAAATCTCAATGCTTTCGGGCAGGCCGCTTCCTGCAAGAACATCAGAGAGGGAAGTGAATCCTACGTGGCTCAGGTTGGCGGCGTAAGCGCTGAGAGGCTTCTGAGGCATGGAAGGTGAAAGCACGAAATTGTATGGGCCATCAACACCATGGTTGGTGCCTATTCTTACAAGCTCTCCTGAATTAAGGCCGAATGAGGTTTTGCCTCCGGCTCTTACGGATGCAAGCTCGATTCCTGTCTCTGCGTTCAGTCCGTAGGTGGCCATAGGGTTGTTAAGCCCCAAATATATCTGCGGATTAGCCAGGCGCAGGTCGGTCTCATCGTTAGAAAGGAAATCGGGAATATCGCTTAGGGAAACGGGGTCAATGCTGAGACCGTCGCCTTCAAGCTTATATTCAATCTTTCCTGAGAAATAAGTGGGTTCAAGATCCTGTACAGTAGTGTTGATATCAAACCTGATCTCGTCTCGGAGAGTGCTCAATTTATCGCTGGGGATAGTGAGCTTCATCTTGGCATCCGTTATTTCAATATTTGCCTTGAATTCGAAAGCCTGATTCTTCAACGAAGCCTGATCGCCGGCCTGCTCTAAGTTCAGGCCAACTGCAGTAATGCTCACCTTGCCCACCTGATTCGGGCAATCAATGTTTTCTACGATAAGGATACCGGTCTCAGGGTTATACCTATAATTCTCGGGAAGGTTTTGAATCACCAGTCCCTTCAAGAATTGAAACGTGAGGTTCGGCAGCATTATGGATGCGCTTTCATCGAGTCCTCCCGTGGTCATGTTCATTGTGATCGCCATCGGCTTGAACTCGAGCGCTGAAATCTCCTTGATTGATTCATCCACTTCGGTGGTGGTGAAATGTACTTCCTGTTCGGTAGAGGTCTTGAAATCGTAATCCAGAGTTTCAGACTGTGCTCTTGAAGTAAGTGCGGGCACGAAGTCAATGTGAGCCGGATTAATGTCTTGTGGCTTAGCCGTGAAGCCCTTCACGTCGATTGGATCTGAATGGATTGTTCCACTTTCTGTCACGGCATAAACCTCTTGGCCGTCGAGATTCACAATCTTGATTTTACTTCCTTCATCAATCTTGATGATTTCACTCAGCTCGATAGCATCGATATTCACAGGAACTACAAGATCATTCACATTGATCTGTGTCGTTTTGTCGATGTCGCTGAGGTCGTAGCTGTTGTCAACACATCCTGAGAGAAGGAGCATTGGGCTCAGCGACATGCAAGTCTTAAAAAATAGATGTTTCATTAATTAATATAAAAAGTAGTTGGATAAAACATTATGAGGCTTTTGATTGCCTTCTTTTAGTTAACACGAATTTTGTTTATAAAGTTTTGGAAATTTTAATCTTTTTTAAACAATTAGGATTCCCCGTAGGGCCCCACCACCGTGCGGCCCAACGATTAATAAAATAACCAATTTTATTA
>CAMWIH010000159.1 GCA_947174305.1 uncultured Porphyromonadaceae bacterium
TCAACTCAAAAATCTCTCGCAATTGTTAATAAAAAATAAGTTTAAACAACTTCATAGTGTAAAGAAATAGAGCATTGAAGTAAAAAATATAGTTATGAAATATTTACAATTGTTGATGGTGATGCTGTTTATATGTACACATATATCATATGACAAAGCGTCCTGTCAAGAAGCCATCTCGGATATGAAGATGACAAAGACCTTGGAAGATTCCATATCAGAAGCTTTGAATTATCAACTTCTGCACTATCCGGAGTCTCAATACATTGACGTGTATAAGAATTTTATGCAGGATTTCTTTGGTCCCGGACATATATTGGCCGATACTGCAGTTTCTTCTCAATATCTGAGGCAGGAGCTTTCCGCTCCTGGCCCGTTTGATGGTCCCCTGTATGAAAAGACCGGTTACAAAGGGAATTTCTACAGGGTAAATCTCTCGCTTATAAAAGATAAGATAATTCCCTATGAGATATTCTTTCAGAATTTCGTGGAAAGTGTGCAGGGTATAATACCTCCCGATGGTGATGATTGGATGGAGGTTTGGGTAAAAATTGACCGGGTTATCAAAAAGAAAGGCATAACATTCCCCGATTATGAGTCTGATAGTATAAAGTTAAAAGATAATTTTGATAAGGGAAATTATATTGTTCACCATAGCAAGAGATTCAACGATTCAACAAATTTCCATTATCGAATAATCTCTCACGAATTATTTGAAAGAAACATATTGCCTTTGCTGAATAAGGAAAAGTAATTATATCAGAGGAATGAAATCAGCATAGAACAGCAGTTTGTTCATTTTAAATTCCTTGAAGCCAATCTAAGGATATGGGGCACAGTCGGATTAGTGTCATTAAAGCGACAAGAACTGTTTTCCCCGTATCCTCAGATACTTTTTATAACCTTTGCCGGGAGACCGCCGACCACGGTGCGAGGCGGAACATCCTTGTTGACCACCGCACCAGCCGCGATGACTGCGCCTTCACCGATTGTGACACCCTGAAGTATGGTGACATTGGCTCCGATCCACACCTTGTCGCCTATCTTCACCGGTGCAGGAACCATATCGGCGCGTCGGTCTGGATCCATTACGTGATTGAGTGTGGCTATCACGCAGTTGTGACCGATAAGGACATCATCCCCAATTGTGATGCCGCCTTGATCTTGAAATTTGCATCCGGAGTTTAAGAACACCCTCTTCCCCATTCTGATGTTCTTTCCGCAGTCGGTATAGAATGGAGGGAAGAGCGCGAAACTCTCATGGATTTCAGTGCCTGTCAGCTCCGACATCAAGGCTACTATTTCGTCGTGGTTGTGATAGGCATTGTTTATCTCCATCGTGATGCGGATTGCCTCCTGACTGAGTTCGTGCATCTTTGCATGTATGGGGCTTCCTGCGGGGATATTCTCCCCGGAATCCATTATCTCTATGAATTCTTTCGTTGTCATTTTATTTATGTTCAATAAGATTGGTTGTAATAGAGAATCAACCATATGAAGTGTTCCTTGCTTGTATTCCTGGAAAGCCGATTTTTCAGATTCTGATTTTCTTGGTCATTGTGTTCACTTTGACCAGATACACACCCTCTCCATTTATCTCTATCTGATGCTCTGTGCCACTGTATAGAAGATTGCCCATTATGTCATAGACATCCACTTTGCTGTTGTCAGCGATACCGGTCAAAACAATAGTCCTGTCATAAATTAAAACAGAGAAATCATTTTTACCATATTCCGAGGGTGAGGATGCACCTATATTATAGGATGCCCACTTTACTGAAAGCCCCAGATCAACCGCCTCAGCTTCCGTTATCTCCGGTTGCTGTATCAAGGCGTCGTAATCAATGGCTTCCAACCACGACTCAATCAACGTTGAAGCTACGGATGTCTGTGAGGAACGGATCCAAAGGCTCGGCCATGTTGCTCCACCATAATGGGGCACCTATGATTACGCACTCATAATCAGCAAGATTTGTATTCACAGGGTCAATCGCCGGATAGGAGGTCGCATCGTTAGGATTGTTGCGGATGGCAGAGATCAAGGTGCTGCCGATGGCGTAGTTATTTGCCGCATAATCCAAACCTTTTTCTGCCGGTTCTATGCGTACAACATCCGCATCAATCTGGTTGGTCAGCTCATTCACAATGGTGTTTACATTATTTGTATAGCTGTAATACACCACGAGTGTCTTTGCCTGAGCAGTCACTGCCGCTATTATCACGGCGAGAGAAAATAAGATCTTTTTCATATCTTCCTTGTCTTATCTTAAATAGGATAAAAGATAAAATTATCACTTAATATCGTTTTAATTTGAATACTTACTTATCATTACCTTATTTCAATCACTGTCGGCTGAACACCAAGGTCATGGAATAAAGCCAGCTCGTTAGATTTAAGTTCATAACCATCATTGCCTTCATTCTCCGACTGGACTATGCCTGTCTGCACGAAATAGTGTTTCAGCACTTTTTCCGGTGTTGTTCCGTATCGGGAGGCAACATATCTGATCGCATCCATTTTACAGAAATCTTTCGACAATAAAATCTTCGTTTCCATATCATTTTCTTTATCCTGTTGCAAAGTTAGCATGAATAAATCAAGTTTGCAGGGCTGATTTTACTGATAAAGAACCAATTTCTTAGACAGGTGGCTGCAAACATACCATTATTATAAGACTCTTTGTTTTCAGTCTTAGGAACATTTTCAGTACATCGGCCGTCATCAATGATTGATCGGTCTCCGCTTTCTCCCAGACTTGTAAATAGACTCGTGAAATTAGATTTACAAGTTCATTAACAAGTAAACTAACATTCATATTATCACCAATATAAACTTGCAAGTCATCATTTGCAAGTTCATTTACAAGTTGTGTTTTAAGTTTTTCAAGATGAGTAGTATCTTCTTCTTGACTAGAAACACCTATCTCATTTTGTCCAATCATATCTTGTCTACTCCAATCATATCTTGTCTACAAGGAATAGTCATAAGGAAATAGGTGCGGTCCCCTCATAAAGTGCAATAGTTATCTTTTCGCTATTTCGAGATGTCACAGGAACATATCCGAATTGACGTGGCTTAACAATTTTATAGCTGCTCATGTCCGTTCCAATGATGTTAGCAATGGAAGGAATAAATTGTTTAGCTATACTGAGCCCAAGCAATGTCGCAACCGACAAATCCCGGTTACGGACATCCGCCTGCCTTATGTAATCACCAAGCCAATTATAATTCGATTTCATATTTGAAAGAAAGCTAAATAAAATAAAATATTTTCTCTTTCTTATTCGTAATATATTTATTTTGTGGAATTTCGGATTATGTCTTCAAAGTCTTCAGAACGAGCGTACGCATGTGTTCGACCATCGGGTTGTAATCGTTTCAAGATACCCTTAGAGGCTAATCCATCAAGATAGGATTTGGCCGTAACACGACTAACACCGAAACGAATAGCTATATCTTTAGCTTCCAAGGTTATGTCTCCTTCATCGTAGTATATTCTGATAATCTCCGATTGTTGATGAGAAATTCCGTCAAGGAGCATGAACCGATCTGCCCTCTTTCGCTCTGCTTGTTTTTTCTGAAGATATCGCTTCAATCCATCAAAAGCCTTTGCCAATACATCAAGGTTATAAGTGATGAAGTAACCCAAGTCGTTTTCGTCTCTCTCGGTGAAAAGAAATGATTTCTCATATCTCGATTTAGACTTATAAATAATTCGAGAAATCGAAAGATATTCAACCAACCAATAATTTTCCTTCATCATATACCAGTAGAACAATGCACGCGCTGTGCGTCCATTCCCATCTGCAAACGGATGATAATAGGCAATTAGAAAATGTATTACGAGTCCTTTGATAATAGGATGTAAAAAGGTAGAGGATCCTGAATTGTTAAAATAATCACATAACTTCTCTGCAAAAGTTTCCAAACATTTGAACGTCGGGGGGCGATGTACTATTTCGCCGGTCAAGCCGTTACCTACCACTATATCATCGTTGATCCTGAATCGTCCGGAATTATCGGGATTTTCCAATGTGCCAGCTGTCATCAGCTCTTGTACCTGCAATAGCAATTGAGGTGTCAAAGGCTCGTTTTTCTTCGACGATATGAACTGTATCGTCTGATAATTATTTACTATCATACGCTGTGAACGATCGCGCGGCTCTTTCTTAGAACGAAGCATCTCTTTTGCCGCTTCTCGAGTAGTAGAAGCTCCTTCCATTTGACTGGAAGAAATGGCTTCCTCCATAATCGAACTTATCAAGTAGAGTTCCTGGTTTATTTTATCCTGCGGAAAAAGCTTCATCGCGCCCCATGATCCTCCGAAATTCAAATCAAATTCGTGGCACATACGCTGCATTTTATCTGTCAAAGAAAAATGGAGTCCAAATTCAGGCCATACCTCCACATCCCGTTTTAAACGGGATTCTTTGACTTTAGTCCAAAGTTCATCGGAAGTCAATCCAACGGATTGAGCTTTATATTTAATGTCAGACCAATATAGATATTCATCATTTAATTGGACGAGCTTTTCCGATAGTGCCGGATTATTCTTAGGCAGATTAGGTAAATTTGCCGGAGTTATATTTGGAGGTGATTCAATCATAATGCAAAATTACAAAGAAAACGAAAGAAAAGCAAAAACCTTTCGCTTTTTTATTTATGTATTCCTTATTATCAATATGTTATACATCTATCGCAAATCTCAATGATTTGAAAACTTCAAGGACAGCAGCACGACTTTCCGCTTCGGCACGAAGGATGTTTGGGAGCTCACTTTGTAACTCTTTCATTCGTGTATCATAGTCAACGGTCTCGTCCCGGTTGACAAACTCAATGTATTTTGACGGAACAAGAGAAAACTCTTTCTCCTTGACACCGCCTTTTGCGTTCAGGGACACCGATTTGCAGAATTCCGGTATGTCAGAATAAGATTGGGGGCTCAACGCACCATTGGCGAGAATGAAACCGGCAACACCGTTAGCCGACAATTTGCTGACCATATTAAGGATCCAACCATAGTTGGCATTTGATGTTGGGGGCGTATCGTAGCCAAGACCTTCTGATTTCAGGTATGTCTGTCGTAGAAAATGTGATGAGTGGTTTAATAAGAAAGCCACCCACAACTGAAAATATAGGCAAGTCCTAAAATAGAGTCATAGCGGCGCAACCTCGTGAGGAAGTCGCACCGCTCATTTTTTTTAAATTTCGGGCGCTAAAAGGCGACATCTGGCACGGCTTTTGCCGATTCTATTATAAAGAAAATTAGTCGTCCCATTATATCATAAATTGAAACAGGGGTATTAGACGAAAAATTATCTATTCTGAGAATGTATCCTTCTATTGACACACTGAAATTAGAAGATCTGTCTATTTCTACATTTTCTATTCCTGTTCCTCCTTCAATATAAACAGGTCTTACAGACATACCTATGTAGCGACGATTGCTTCTTGAAGGTTGAACACGAGAAGCATCAGAATAGAAATATAGGTATGATGCAAAATTTGAGTTATCCGGCCAAAGGGTCCCAGACCAGTAACAGCCTCGTTGTCCGACCTGATTGGAAATTTTATCTCCTGTCCTCGATGCAACAGCCGGAAGAAATATTGAATTTCCATTTTTACCTGTTGCTTTCATCCCATTTACACCATCCATTTCAGTCCACTCCCATGAGCAGTTTTCAGCAAGTTCGACGCACTCAGCTTGAGTCGGCATTCTCCATTGATTTCCCCTGTTAACTGTAGCAATATCATATTCTGTTCCACAAATAGATACAGGCGGTTCTTCTGAAGGATAATCCTCGAGTGTTTCAGAAGTTTGATCCCCGGATGGATCAGCCCAACCATAAAGTTTGCCATAATCATTCGGTTGCGTAGCACCTACATTATAGGTTGCCCATTTAATACTTAATCCTAAATCCACAGCATCGGGAGTTTCTGAATCTGCCATTAAGGGTAAAATGCCAATTTCATTAAGCCATTTTTCTACTGTTTCCTTAGATGACGTATTACGGATGACTTCACCTGAGATACCTAAACTCTTAAGATATTTTGCATTTGGGAAATATTCCTTCATTACCCTCTCACAACTGCTTATCCTACTTCCACCGTGCGTTCCAAACGGGATGAAAGTCTTGTTGGCAAGTTGAGGATACGCTTCAAAAAAGGTATGCATTATCATGGGAGGGGCACCGTTCCAGATTGGGGAACCTATGAAAACGATTTCATAGTCCTCAAGATTCTGAATAGATCCTTTAAATGCAGGGCTTGAATTATTATCGCTCTCTTCACGAGCGACCCGTATTGTCTCGTAATAATCTTCGGGATATGGGACTACCGGTTCTATCTCAAAAACGTCCGCTCCCGTGAAGTCAATGATATAGTCTCCCATAATGGCAGTGTTTCCACGCTCCACATTCCCTACTTGCCAATTTTCTCCTGCACGGGAAAAATACGCCACAAGCATCTTAGGCGTAGAAGCGAATGTTGATATTGAGAACAACA
>CAMWIH010000160.1 GCA_947174305.1 uncultured Porphyromonadaceae bacterium
ACTTTGTGGGCTTAATGGACATTGGTGAGAACACGCGTCTTGCAAAAGACCATTGAATTCCAAATATGTCGTTCAATAATCCTTCCAACCAGTCGAATAATCTGCTTGATGAAATAAAAGAGAATTATCCGGGTGCAAGAAACATCAATCAGGTGACACAGGCTCTGGAACCGTTAAGAGCTTACGGAATTGAGGGAGGAAACGATTTTGAGAAGGTTGAGAGTGCAAGGTTATTGAAGTCGAGTGAATATACCTTGAACTCCGATCTCGGCTACATCTCCCTCAAATCAGCCTTGAACACGGATGAGGTGCTTGCTGTGGCCTACGAATACACCTACGGTGGTCGTGTATATCAGGTCGGTGAGTTTTCCTCTGACGTAACCAATACGTCGGAGTCGCTTTATCTGAAGATGCTGCGGAGCACCACCGTTTCCACCCAGCTCCCCATGTGGCGACTGATGATGAAGAACGTGTATGCTCTCGGTGCATATCAGCTTCAAAGCAAGAATTTCAAGCTGAACATCAAATTCCTTTCCGACACTACGGGAACTGAAATCAATTATCTTCCTGTGGGCTCCATAAGCAACATACCGTTACTGCAGGTCATGAACCTTGACCGGATAGACTCCAATCAGGAATCCAATTCGGATGGTTTCTTTGATTATGTGGAGGGATATACGGTGCAATCATCTTCGGGCAAGATAATTTTTCCGGTGGCAGAGCCATTCGGTGCCCACCTTGAACGCAAGATTGGGAATCCTGAGATTGCCAAGGAATATGTGTATAAAGAACTATATGACTCAACATTAGTCGTTGCCCGCCAATTTGCCGATAAGAATAAATATTCACTTGTTGGTGAATATCAAGCGTCGGGAGGCGCGCAGATTCGTCTGAACGCCATGAATGTGCCCCGAGGATCGGTCGTTGTTATGGCCGGAGGTGTGGTGCTGACAGAGAACAGCGACTACACCGTTGACTATTCAATGGGTATTGTCACCATCACCAACCAGAGCATCATCGATTCAGGAACAAATGTAAGCGTAACCCTTGAGAATCAGTCGCTCTACAGCATGCAACGAAAGACGTTGCTCGGTCTTGACGCCCAATACCGGTTCAATAAAAATCTTACGGTCGGAGCCACGATATTGAATTTCTCCGAGAAAGCTTTGACTGAGAAAGTCAATATCGGTGATGAACTCATCAACAACACGATGTGGGGGTTGAACCTCTCATATAATAAGGAATTTATGTGGCTCACCAATCTTGTCAACAAGATTCCTACGGTGAATGCCTCTTCTCCATCCACATTCAGCCTGAATGCAGAGTTTGCACAGATAGTACCTGCCAAACAGAAGAGCGGCACCAATAAAGGCTCAAGTTATATTGATGATTTTGAAGCCACCCAGACCGGCATAGACCTGCGTTCCCCTTATTCCTGGTTCCTTGCCTCCACTCCATACGATGCCGGAGCGGATGCCCTCTTCCCTGAGGCGAGCTTGACTAATGATGTGGCATACGGAAAGAACCGCGCCCTTTTGGCATGGTATTATATCGACCGCATGTGGACTCAGCGCAACTCCTCAATGGTTCCCGGATATATGAAGAGCGATCCCTGGTTCCTTTCCAATCCCTACGTGAGGGAGGTGAAGATAAGCGAACTTTACCCTTACCGGGACCTCGCATACGGAGAAGCTAACTATATCCAGACCCTAAACCTCTCTTATTACCCCAAAGAGCGTGGGCCTTATAACCTGGATGCTGATAATATTGATGCAGATGGCAGCCTTCTCAATCCGGAGAAGCGTTGGGGAGGTATAATGAGGAAGATGGATAACACCAACTTTGAGACCTCGAATGTGGAATACCTGCAGTTCTGGATGCTCGATCCCTTCCTTGATCCCGATAATCAGAACACTGAAGGGGGCGATCTTTATTTCAATTTCGGTGAGGTGAGTGAGGATATCCTGAAAGATGGAATGAAGAGTTATGAGAATGGTCTCCCTATTGATGGTAACACCGATTTCATAACCGAAACGAATTGGGGAAAGGTTTCGCGCCAGAATTCCTTGACATACGCATTTGAAAATTCCGAAAATGCACGCCCGATGCAGGATGTCGGTCTTGACGGTCTTCCTAATGAGGATGAATACAACTTCTCATCATATAAGGATTATCTTGACAAGTTAAGGGCGAAGCTTCCGGCAACCACTATAGCCGAGATGCAGGATGACCCATTCTCAGCGATGAACGACCCCGCCGGAGACAACTATCATTTCTTCAGGAGTCCATATTATGACGAGCATCATTCCGATATCCTCACCCGTTATAAACGATATAACGGTGTGGAGGGAAACTCCTTGTCGCCAGATCAATCCTCGAATCCTTTGTATCAGTCCTCGCGTGCGGTGCCCGATGTGGAGGATATAAACCAGGATAACACACTTAACGAGTATGAGCGATATTTCCAGTATAAGGTATCCATTCGTCCTGAAGATCTGGAGGTGGGTAAAAACTACATCACCGACATTCAGGAATCGGAGGTCAATACTGCTGCCGGAAAGCAACGTGCCGTGTGGTATCAGTTTAAGATACCTTTGAGTTCGCCTGACAAAGTGGTGGGAGGTATCAATGATTTCTCTACGGTCCGTTTTGCCCGAATGTTCATGACCGGCTTTAAGGAGACAACTCACCTTAGGTTTGCAACCCTCGAACTTGTCAGGGGTGAGTGGCGTGACTATAAATTCAACCTCAACAGCCGAAATGATTCTCCTGCTGAAGGTGAGCTCGACATGTCGGTTGTGAATATCGAGGAGAATAACGCCCGCACTCCGGTTAACTATGTTCTTCCTCCAGGTGTGACACGTATCCAGGATCCCGGCCAGTCGCAGGCCACCCAGCTGAATGAACAGTCACTTTCAATGAAGGTCACAGGGTTGCAACCCGGTGATGCAAGGGGCATATATAAGAATACGCAGCTTGATCTTCGCATCTACAAGAGAATGCAGATGTGGATTCACGCCGAGGCATTGATTGACAATATAACCAATACAAAAAATGGCGACCTCTCGGTGTTCATTCGCCTTGGGTCTGATGTCAAGAACAACTATTATGAGTATGAAACTCCATTGCAGCTGACTCCTCCCGGGTCGTATAACAATATGAGCCAGACAGACCGCGAAAGGGTGTGGCCTATTGCGAATTTCATGAATGTTCCGTTTGACCTGTTCACCTCATTAAAGACGCAGCGTAACCGCGACAAGAGTGCCAATGTGGAAGGTGTTGGTTATGGAATCGTATATTCCGGCCACGACCCCGAAAACAATCAGAACACGGTTGCCGTGCTTGGTAACCCTTCGCTGAGCGATGTGCGCGTGATGCTTATCGGTATCCGCAACAGATCCAACAGCGTAAAGGATGGAGATGTCTGGGTGAATGAGCTTAAGGTAACCGATTTTAATGAATCGGGAGGATGGGCTGCAAATGTGAATGCGAACCTTGCCATGAGCGACCTTGCCATGGTGAATTTCTCAGCCCATAAGGAGACCGCCGGATTCGGAAGTGTGGATCAAGGTCTTTCGCAACGTCGCCTCGACGATTATGAACAATATAATGTGGCCGTGCAGGGTGATGTCGGAAAATTCCTTCCTGAAAAGGCCAAGTTGTCAGCTCCTGTGTATTATTCACGTTCGCAGGAAACAACCACCCCAAAATATAATCCTCTCGATCAGGATATTCTGCTGAAGGAAGCCTTGGAGGCAACTAACTCCAAGGCAGAGCGTGATTCTATCAAGAATTATGCAGTGACGAAGAAAGTGGTGGAAAGTTTCTCTTTGTCAAACCTGAAATTTAATGTTCAGAGCAAGACTCCTATGCCCTGGGACCCGGCTAACTTCCAGGTGTCGTTCTCATTCAATAAGCAGAGAAACATAGACCCGACTACTGAATATCAGAATACCAATGATTATCGGGGTAACTTCTCATATTCCTACACTCCATATATCAAGGCGTGGAAGCCCTTCTCATTTATAAAAGGTAAGGGGAAGACCGCTAAATATTTCAAGGATTGGGAGATTAACTGGCTCTTCAATAACCTCACTTTCTACACAGGAATCCAGAGGTATTACTACGAAGAGCAGACAAGGAGTGAGGTGGATGTTGATTTTCAGCTTCCGGTGCAGGTTAGTAAGAATTTCACTTGGGACCGTCAGTTCTCGATCACGTGGAATCTTATCAAATCGTTGCAGCTATCCTTCTCCAGCAATACAACTGCGAGGATAGAAGAGACTGTAGGGGCTGTCAATAAGCATCTATTTCCTGATGAATATCGCGACTGGAAAGAGACTGTGTTAAGTTCGGTGAAACACTTGGGTACGCCATGGAACTATAACCAGACCTTTACAGGGACTTACCGTGCTCCCTTCAATCGTATTCCTTTCCTCGATTACCTTACAGGATCGGTAACATACAACTCTGTGTATAGATGGGATAAGGGAGCCACCGTGGATGATCTCTATTTGGGTAATACTATCCAGAACCAGTCTTCGTGGAATGCGGATGCAAGATTCAATTTCGAGACACTTTATAACAAGTCAAAATATCTTCAGAATATCAACAAACGTTTCTCTACATCATCGAGTGCGAGAACAGTTAACAAGAACAGAAACAGTAAGGATAAGAGTGAGACAACCAAGAAACCTCGAAGATTTGAGAGAGCATTCACTTTGAGCCCTGATACCTCCACATTGGTTAAGCATAACCTTAAGACTAAGAAGGTGAAGTTTACGGCAGAGGTGGGTGGCAAACCGAAGAAGTTGAACTATAAGGTGGTTGATGATAACACTATCGAGATTCTCGATAAGGGGAGTGATAATATAAAGGTTATTGTCAGGGAAGATGTAAAGGAAGAGAAGAAAAATTTCGCCACTGAATTTGCGCAATACAGTCTCCGGTTCCTGATGATGCCCCGTTCGTTGTCGTTCAGATACAAGAGTTCCCATTCGCTCAACCTTCCTTTGTTCTCTCCGAATATCGGTAACATTTTCGGTCAGTCGGAAAGCTATGGCCCAATGTCGCCGGGTCTGGATTTTGCATTTGGTTTTTATGGCGATGATTATGTTGAGAAGGCAAAAGATAGGGGTTGGCTCATCACGGATAGTGATCAGGTGTCGCCTGCACTGTGGAGCAAAAGCAAGGAGTTCAATTTTGAGCTTACGCTTGAGCCGTTAAAGGGGTTAAAGATTTTGCTTACGTCGAATCTTACCGATTCACGCACCGAGCAGATGCAGTTCATGTATAGCGGGAATCCGACCTCTTATTCTGGTTCATACGTCCGCACGCACTGGGCTTTTGCAACTGCAATGAGGAATTCAAAGGCTGAGAATGGTTATGCTTCCGACGCATTCAGCAAGTTCCTGGCATATATTCCTCAGGTAGCCGGACGAGTGGAGCATCAATATGCCGGCATACATTATCCCAAGACAGGATTCCTTGAAGGCTCACCTTTGGGTGGTGCGGTTTATAATCCTGAGGTCGGGGCTGTAAGCGCAACGAGTTCCGATGTGCTTATCCCGGCTTTCCTCGCGGCGTATAGCGGTGTCAGCCCGGAAAAAATATCTCTCACTCACTTTGATGGACTCTCGGCAATGCGTCCGAACTGGAGAATCACATACGATGGTCTTGTCAAATTAGGTAATCTTAGCAAGTGGTTCAAGGCTTTCACGCTTAGTCATGCATATCAGTGTACCTATTCCATAGGTTCATATTCAAGTTATATGAACTGGGTGAGTGCCGATGGTAACCTCGGTTTCATCCAGGATGTGCAGACGGAGAATCCAATTCCCTCTACTCCGTTTAATATTACTTCGGTGGCTATTACGGAGAAATTCGCCCCCTTGTTCGGAGTGAAAGTGACCTTGTTTAATGATATGACATTCAATGCTGAATACAGGGATTCAAGGACACTGAACTTGAACAGTTCGGCAGGCCAGGTTGTGGAGACCACAAGCCGTCAGGTGCAAGTGGGAGCCGGCTATAAGATTGCTAACTTCAATAAGATTCTTAAGCTTGGAAGCAAGCAGGGTGGAGTGTCTAACGACCTTTCACTTAACCTTGACTTGTCTTTCTCCAATAACCAGAGTTTGATTAGAAGAATTGAAACTGCATATACTCAGGCCACTCAAGGAACACAGACATTCTCCATCAACTTCATGGCATCATACGTGCTGAGCAAGAGAATAACGCTGAATGCCTTCTTTGACCATCAGACGAATACACCGCTCGTTAGCAATTCATCTTATCCAACAAGCAACTCCAATTACGGTGTCTCGGTGAATGTATCTCTCGCCCGATAACATAAGAGTAATCACTTACAAAAT
>CAMWIH010000161.1 GCA_947174305.1 uncultured Porphyromonadaceae bacterium
TGGGCTCGGAGATTTGTATAAGAGACTGCATATAGTCGGCAGCCGATTATGCGAGTGGTAGCGGAGTTTTGAGTTCGTGAGTCATATTATGTGTGAAATCATCCTTCATCTGCTCAAGTGTACGCAACTTTCTAATGATGCCGATAAGATAAATTGAAAGAAAGCAGAAGACCAAGATTAACACCACAAAAGGTGTCACAATCCCCCATAAGTGGGCAAGAACCTCCCTATACATGGGCGAAACATACGCCTCATATTCTCTACGTGATGATGGGCTAATCTTGTAATACGTTTTCCATAAATCATCATCTGCAGAAAAGGCAGACCCGCTTTTCCTTAGGTATGCCCTATCCACATTTAACCCGTTCCGATGAATTTCTGATAAAAAGATGCTGTCAAGCGCTACTGTATCCGGGGCATTCCTTGCATCCTTAAATTCAAGACCGAGAGATAAAATACTTGCAAGAGAAATTTTCAAAGTATCCGAATTCGCTGATATCCCATCTTTCTGTTGAGCAGTTTCGACAAATGTATTCAGCCTTATAAACGATTGATCCTCCTCACTTCTTTGCATTCTGCCAATCATCTCAAGGATAATGGCATTTTCAGCACATTTCCTCACTATAGCCAATGTCTGCTCCTTCTCATATCGATAAAGGGCAATAAGATTATATGAGGCAACAGCAATCGCTATTGCAGTCACACTTAAAGCCAGGATCATTATCAGTTTTAGTCGTCTCATATTGCAAAAATAAGCAAAATTTAGGACATTAACCATCATAAGATTGGCTTACACGCAAAATTACACCGCAAAAGGATTGTCAAAATAATTGAGCAGAAAGGGTACATTCCATTGAGATAGACAAATAGAATGATTTTATGGATTTTTTTATGTCCTTATTATTCCGGATTATTCTGATTAAGGGCTGATGCGGAGATTATCATAATCCGTTTTTCAACTGAGTTATCTGTGCGCAAACTCTGTTTATGTGATCTAAACCATACAACAATGAATTGCTGTCAATGTCCATCCAAGAAAAGAGGGTCATGATTTTCGTGTAGATGTTTATTACATACGATATGTCAATTGTGGATGTGTGAGAGGCGAAACAGATCGTCTCGTGATGTGCTATGCGGTTGCGCAGGGAATTGACCTTATCCAATTCATTGAAGATATAGGTCTGATTATACTGCATCTCCCTTGACGAGCGTGGTTTGTTGGGAAAAATGGATAGGAGATTGCGCCCGGTTACGCGGTATTGCACAGGCGAGAACATATATTTCCAGATACCGAATTCCATTTCAGCCAATAGCTTATGGTGGGTGTATGACTGCGATTGTTGTAACTTGCGGTGTGCGAAGGTTATGATGTCTCGTGTCTTTCTCAAAATCGGTTCTGTGAACACACCGTTGGGCATTATGGAATCGCGCAACCATTCATCGCCCAAGTTCTCAGTTAATTTACGGTCAATGGCATTACGCAATGCGACCTCGAAGCAGCTGACTATAGTAAACATCTCCTGCGAAATCTGAAGGTTGTAGCGGTAGAGTGTCATCGCCTTGCGCGTGTCACCATCACATGCAGTGACATATCGCTCCATACGTTGCGGGGACATTATTTTCTCGAAGTCAGCGTATTTCATTTTAGATTAACAATCTTTTCGGTGTAAAATTTTGTTATTAAGATAAAAAGCACTATCTTTGCAGTGTTGAATCCCGGTAGCCCCTGTATATCAAGCTATCGGGTTTTGTTTTTAGGTGGCAAATATACTAAATTCTACACACCTCTGCAACCCTCCCTCATATTTAAACTATAGTGTCCAAGGAGACACCCAACATCTCATCATTCAGTGGTATTACGACCGCGCTGCCCGCTACATACTTGCTCTTGACCTGATTGAACCGTAGTGTACAAGAACCGGAATCAATGCGCCACACGTCAATCGTTTGTTGTCCCAGAATCGAATGCCTTTGTAAAGGAAGAAAACAAAATTACTCTACATAATTTATTGCATTATCCTACATAAAAAAATTAATAGTTAAGAAGTTTGGCACGCTCCTCTGAATGGACAGCAGAAAAAGTGATAAAACATTTAACAGATTTAGAATACACAAAATAATCACAAAACCACCCTATCAACTAAGACTAACTAAGACTAAAGGAGATTTTTCTAAGATTATCCAGCTACTTTACTATATATTTTTGCATCGGAAACCAAAACATATTCGTTATGAAACCTTTGAATAAGACTAAATCTATGCTTGCATTCCTAATTTCTCTTATGATTTTTGCAAGCTGTTCTTCGCCCAAAGAACTTCTTTTCTCCAACCGTGACTGGCATATCAACCCTGGCTTTGGCCAGATGATTGACCGCGATACAACCTATCGGTTCACTTTCGGGAATGTCATCCTCCCCTCCAGCCCATCAATAATCTCGTGCAAGGATTCTTTGGATAAATATCCGGGTATGAAGAAATTTATGACCGACATTCTCCATTCCTGTAAGCTCGACAGTGCCGAGATTCTATGCTTTGTGCCTGAACTGGAAAGAATATTTGTGAAAACTAACGGGATAATGTCAACAGGTAAACCAAATTCAATTTCAACTCCGATGTGGGAAGAAAAACCATATACCATGTGGGTACACGACGATGATGTGGAAAACTGGACCAGAAAGGATTCAGAGATGTACACATACTACTATTTCAACAAAAGGAAACGGCAACTCCTGATTGCGGATTTCTTTAATTATGGCGACACTCCGATTGCCCAGATAAGCGTGTATCAGTCTAAAACCAAAAAGACCAGAAAGATGGGGGTTGATTATTCCATCTACCTATGTTTTAGCAATAAGGATATAAGAAACCCGCATAAAAATATTGAATATTGGGCTAATATAGTGGAATATCGTAGAAGAATCGCCTTCTCAAATTATAAAATTGGTCAGGAACAAAAAAATAGGGCAAAATGAAGAAGATAATATTAATGCTTACACCGATGCTTCTTTCTTTCATTGGTTCAAATGCAAAAGAGACTACACAAACCACCGTTGAAAACGACACGACAGCTCAAGAAACGAAGATGCTGGAGGAGGTTGTGGTTAAAGCGCCTCTCATACGGCGCGAAGCAGACCGGATAATCCTGAATGTAAGTGCCAACCCTTTATCGGCAAATAAAAATGCAAAGGAATTGCTGCAGACTGCTCCAGGAGTCTGGGCAGATGATGACCATATATCTATCTACGGACAGGGAGGAACCACCATCTATATCGATGACAGGAAAGTGAACATGTCGGGCAAGCAGCTAATGACCTATCTGAAAACAATCCAATCCTCTTCCATTGCCACAATCGAGATTATACCAAAGGGAGGCGCTGAATACAGTGCTGACTCTTCTGGAGGAATCATCAGGATCAACCTTAAACGAAACCGTATTGATGGCATTTCCGGATCGGCAGGGATGAATGTCACTTCAGGAAAGAATAAGCAATGGTTTAACCCTTTCCTCAATTTCGGTTTACACTCCGGGAAGTGGACTGTCTCCTTAAACGGGAATCTTAACGGCTCTCCTTACGACAGATACACTTCATACGATGAATCGTCAAATAGCCTTCTTTCTCAAAAGATGAACGGAATTTCACGACATAATAGTAAGGAGATTCAAGGGAACGCTATGCTGGGACTCTTTTATGAGCCTTCCGATAAAGATAAGTTAGGGCTGCAGTTCGATTATAACTCAAACCGGAAAAAGAGCGTTTCCGATTCTGAGACATCAATCTTTGGTGAAAATATTCTTGAAAAGACATTTGGTGTTTATAATAATAAAGACCGCTTTCACAACTTCAATGCCTCTTTCAACTGGTCCCACTCATTAGATGATCAGGGATCAGTGTTCAAGCTAATATCCAATTACAACTACCAGAACTCAACGGTGAATGAGAATAACGAAATGAGCTGGTCCTACCTTCCGAATGATTCAGTGTATCGCACCGACAATTCCAACAGATACAACATTTTTGCAACCGACATTTCTTTACGTAAGGTTTTCAATCCCAACTGGAATCTGAATATCGGTGGCAAATACACGTTCAACAATGTTTCAAACCGTTCCTATCACCATTTCCTTTCGGATGCAGGTTGGATTTCAAATGAGGGCTTCGATTACGATACCTCATATAATGAAAATATCGTTGCCTTATATGCCGCAGCTGCTGGAAAAGCAGGGAGATGGAGTTTTAAGGCCGGTGTGCGCGGGGAATATTACAAATCGAACGGAAGCCGGTCCAATTATCAGCGTTTCGACTTTTTTCCGAATGCCAACGTTGCTTTTAACATAACTGAAAACGGTGACTACACCATTGCATTAGGTCATTACCGCAATATACGTCGCCCTTCATTCTGGGCGCTCAATCCCACAGTGATGCAGGTTTCCGACTATTACTATACGGTCGGCAATCCCACGCTCACCCAGAGCCTCACCGATGGTGTAAGTCTGGATTTCGTGCTTGCGCGGAAATTCACAATAGCCACCGGCTACTCATCAACAGATAAGCCAATCAGGCAGGTATTCACTCTTAATCCCGAGTATCCCGAAAGGATGTATCTCACTTGGGAGAATGAAGGGAAAGACCGGAATTTTTTCATTCATGCTGACGGACTATTCAATATAACCGACTGGTGGAATCTTTATTCGAGTGTAACATATATCGTGAAATCGCAAAAACTGCATTCATCTGAACCCTTCGACACGTTTGGATACATCCAGCTTGTGGGGAGCACATCTTTTACCCTTCCTCACGGATTCAATCTGAATGTAAACTGCTTCTACAGCTCAAAAATGAAAATCGGCAACATCACAGTTTACCCGATCCTCAATATTAATCCGATCGTGCAGAAACGCTTTGGGAAACAATGGTCAGTTTCATTAGGGATGGAGAATATGTTGCAACGAAACAACAGGCTCCGCAACAGTTCCTCAATTTACGACAGATTCCTTCATTCCAAAAATTATATGGCCGTAATAGCAGGTGTAACCTACAATTTCAGTTCGGGAAAAAAATTCAGGGCGCCACGAGTTGAAAAGAGCATCGACAATTCACGTCTTAGTAAGGAATAGCCATTAAGGCTCTCCAAACGACATGCCGTAGGGACGCACCCCAGGTGCGTCCGCAATCAATTCCCGGTGCTTCCGCAACAAAACAACCGATTTTTAACGAGATTTTAGACCTTAAGGTCAGAAATCTCGTTAATTTTTTCAAGAAAAATCAAATTTTTTCAAAGTTTCGGTTATGTTTTGGATTTTGAAACGTATCTATAATGTAACCGTTATGAAACAAGACAAACTGACATATTCATTCATGAGCCTGCGCGACAAGCTACACCGAAGTGCTCTGAGGTTCCTCAAGAATGATGAGGATGCCAAAGATGCCTTGCAGGACACTTTTTTCAATCTATGGAAAAAGGAACCGGTCGGATCGGATGCCGAAGCGCGAAACAAACTCTTCACCGTGTTGAGGAATGTTTGTATCGACAGGCTCCGCCGGATACCATCGGTTGACATCAGTGAGTCATCGATTGAGAATATGACAGTGGAACCCGGTTTTTCAGAAGATGTGGAGCGACTGGAGGCATTACTTTCAACAGGATTGACTCCTATTCAGAGAAAAATTTATAACTTTGTAGTTCACGAGGGTTTGGATTATGAAGATATAGCCTTGAAGCTCGACATGGCCGTCGAGGCGGTGAGGATGAATATGAGCCGGGCGAGAAAGAGAATCAAAGATAATTATCAAAAACTGAACAGATGAAAGATAACGACCAAATACTGAATTTGCAGGATACTGAAGAACTCTGCCGGTTATATCTGGAGTGTCAGCTTTCTGTTCTGGAAGAAAGGGAGCTGCAATACATTCTCGGTAAACTCGATTATAGTTCTCCTCTGATTGATGAGGCTCGCCAATCAATGATTGCTGAAGGCCTTCTCTCCCCTGAAATTAGAGTGCGCAAAAAGCCTAAATTAAAATGGGTGCGCCTTACGGCAGGAATAGCGGCATCATTGATGATGGTTATCTCCCTCTCTATTTTCATAGTGAAAAATGGAGGAGACGGCATGAATCAAAGCCACAAACAAAACATCGCTCACCCTACAGGATCTTCTGCTGAAATGGTCATTGCCTACGAGGGTGGAAAAAAACTGAGTCCTGAGGATTCTGAAAAAGCTGTTAACGAATCCATTAAAAAAGCAGAGGAGCTTATGGCAATGGCGCAGGCTCAGATAAAGGAAGATGAATTAAGACAGGAATATTTTATTAATTTAATTTCAGAAAAAAAATGAAACGCTATATCATCATTAT
>CAMWIH010000162.1 GCA_947174305.1 uncultured Porphyromonadaceae bacterium
TGGTGGTGGGCATCAGCGAATAGGCTTCATCAATGAAGAGCACACCTCCCATGGCCTCATCCACAGCCTTATCCATATTTATGCCGGCAGAGTTTGAGAAACTGTCGAGAAGGGTCTTACGTTCGCGTTCCACTGTGTGACCCTTGTCGAGGATGCCGATTGCCTTGAAGATTTTTCCAAGACGCTTCGCCACCTCATTCTTTCCCGTGCCGGGGTTTCCCGTGATTGCGATATGCACATTGAATAACTCCGGGTCGCCTCCGGCCGCCTCCATCTGCATACGGCTGATCATCACGTTCCCTGCTATTGCCTCGAGCTGTTCCTTCACCTTCTCCATCCCGACAAGTTCATCGAGCGAAGCGAGAATCTCATCTATGCCGGGCCCCTCGCCAGACTGTTTCCCCTCTATGTCGGCCATGGTGATCTCACGCGGAAGTTCGGGATTTTCACGTAAACGTTTCATCATGCTTGAGCGGGCCGTATTGAAGACATTGCGCACATCGCGGGCATTACCGAAGTCTTTGGGACGGCCGAGATACATACGCTTGAAGAAATTCAGCACACCCTCCTCGGCATCCTGTGAAAGCGTAAGGTGGTCGGGCGAACTTTTCACCAATCTCCTGAAGATTTCCGTAAGAGCCTCGGGTTCATAGTCATCGAAAAAGACTGTTTTCTCAAATCTTGACTTGAAACCGGAATTGAGTTTATTCAGATCCTCCATATCCTTTTCATATCCCGCCACGATCACTACAATCTTTCCACGGTTATTCTCAGCCAAAGCTATCAGTGTGTCGAGGGCATCCTTGCCGTGATTGTCGTTGGCGAGCTGATAGGCTTCATCGATGAAGAGCACACCTCCCATGGCTCGCTTGAACACAGCCTTCACCAGCTTGGGGGACTCACCCACAAACTGCGAAACGAGGTCATCTTTTCCAACCTCTACCAGCTGACCCACAGGCAATGCACCGAGAGCATTGAGGGCATCTGCAAAGAGACGTGCCATGGTGGTTTTTCCTGTGCCGGGATTGCCGATAAAGCGATAATGCTTCGAAACTGCCGGGGTGCGTCCTGAGGCAACCATCTGCTTGATATCATCGGCCACGCTGATAACCTCATTCTTCATGTTATCTATGCCGACAAACTTATCGAACTCCTTCAATACCTCCTCGATGGTCTTGGGCTTGAATTCCTTGCCATTGACGAAAGATTCATCGAGCAGGTTTCCATATTCCTCACGGTCTATTGCGGCCAGATCAATCTCGTAGGCTCGCGTGGCGGCATTGTGTCCACCCGGCGCCAGGGCATCCTCCGGATTGCGATAGTCGTTAAGGAGGATACGTTTCAGTTTCTCGCGAGCCTCATCTGTGAGTTGGCGGCAATATTTCTTTTCAAGGATAATCTCGGCCACCCGTAGCAAACCGTTGACGCTAAGGTTATCAATATCGAAGAAATAATTTATGTTGGCCGCGGCGGCCTTCTGCTTCTCAAAATATTTCTGTAGATTGCGGTCGCCGGTGATAATCACGACCGGGCACTCCGACTTCTCCCTCCATCTCTTCACCGGCTGCATGATACGGTCGATTTCGTTGATCTGGGTTTCGTCGCCATGGCCTATCAGTTTCTGAGCTTCCTCGAAGATGATTACGGAATTGCCGAGCTCGCGTTCATGCTTGTCAAGGTCTTTCATCCACTCCTTGAATCTCACCGGATTCACCACTACGGGAGTTTTTGACTTCACTATGCCGGCATTAAACAGGAGTTCGGTGAGCACGTTGGCAGTCTCGGTCTTGCCCGACCCGCCGTCGCCCGTAATGACGAAACTGAGCTGCATACGGTCGTTTCGTCCGTTGCGGCGATTAAACTCCTCCTTGCTTTTCGCCTTTGCCACGATGCTTCTCATCTGGTCGGCAATCTCATCTTTCTCCACCAGCAGAGCCAAGGGGTCATCCTGGGTTGGAACGGGGCGTTCCTCTTTCAGCGGAGTGCCGCACCATTTGCAGAAACGGGCTATCTCGCGGTTTTCCTTATTGCATTTATCGCATTTCATCTATTTTTCTCCTTAACAGTGATGTTGCCTATGCAACTTCAATTTTTATGAATCTCCACAGGCTGACGGTTCCCCTTTGAATTGAGGTAGGTGCCTTTGGCCACGGTTTTCCCGGCCTCTGTATAGGCAGTATCGACGGTGAGGGTGATTTTCGGATCGTCGGTGCGCACCATCTCCACCGGCCAGCCTTTCACTTCAGCAGCGTGCATGGTCTGCCGGGTGACACCGCTGCGGTAGTTTATCTGCATCGCCCCGTCAATCTCATCTCCCTTGCTTACAAAATCGATTGACATTGGGGTTCCTTTCACATTTCCCGAAAACTCACCGTCGAGCAGAGCCGGAGTGTCGGATGTTTCGGAAAGCTTAATCACCTTATCCGCATTCTCGTAGGTCCAGATGCAGAAAGCCACGGCCGCTATATCAACTACAAGAAGCCAGAGAAACTTCTTTATGACAGTGTTTCTGATTTTTTTATTTATGCCGTGATCCCTTTCGTAGGTGTCTTTAGCTGTGTTTGAGGCTATATTCTGGCCGAGCAACAGGTGCCTTGTGCCAAAAGCCTCCGCCATCTCCTCGCGCAATCCCAATTCGTTGAAACTCATATTATTGATTCGGAATGTGCTTTGGGGCTTATTCTGAATTAAAACCAAAATGCCACTGAAAATCAACTGATAGAGGAAGAAGGCTAAAATTATCCAAGGCACAGCGGGAGTGATGAACACCAATCCGAACTTCACCACGCAAAAGAAGATTAGACCGCAGATTCCTCCGGTTATCAGACTCTCGGTTTCACCGGTTATGGCAAGCCCTGCTATGACTCCGATGATGATTCCGCTCCAAGTGGCTATTGATGCCATGGTGTCGCCAATTTCCACCGATCCTTTGGTGAGGAGGAGGGCCACCCCGCCGGCAATGGCCAAAGCTAACGGGAGGATGCCTAAAATCAGGAGAAACCATCTGCACACATTAAGCTGCTTGAGCGAAGCGGTATATGAGCTTTGCGCTTTTCTTAACTTCTGAGATTTTGGGCTTGACTTCATTATGTAATCGCACCCCGGGAGGTATTTACGGATGAACTCATAATATTCGGCAGTGCGCTTGAAATATGATTTTGCCTTATAATCGGCATTCAGTTCCTCCTGGAAGAAGAGCGTAAGCCAGTCGGCCACAAGTGTCTGATACCCACTGCTTAGATTGCTGAGATTTCCCCTCTTCACATCTTCGGGAGAGGTGAAAGTCATGCCTCCCACGTGGAGAGGCATCGGGGAGCCGTTGAGACCGGCAGCCGCTTTCAGCCTTGCGATACGGATAGAGTAGGGTCCTGATTTCTTTTTATTATCGGCGGAATCGAGTTCCATGCAGTATCTGATCCAGCTAATCTGCTTCCCATATTTATTGCGGGCCGTGAGATAAGCGTGCAGGGCGTTGTTGTCGAAATTATCGACAAAACTGGTGAACCATCCGTCGTCGAAACTCTCAATCTTCTCCATGAACCTTTTTGCAAAATCCTGGGGAGTGACACGCTTGGATTCCTTTAAAGGCTTGAAATCGAATCCCACGTCGGGCAGGATGGTGTAAAGGATTAGGTCGCACTTATAGTTGGAGTCGTAAGCCTTGTTTTCGGCAATCAGCTTTGCCTTTCCGGCCAATTCCGGTTCACGGTTGGCAAGCCAGGTGAGGAAATCCTCTTCATAGAAACTCAGGTAAGGACTCACGCTCTCATCGGCCAGCCACTCGCCAAGTTGCTTAAGGGAGTTTACTTCCGGATGCTCGCAGGTCAACAGGAAGTTAAGCGAGGAGGTGTTGAACTTATACGGCAGATCGGGGTCGAGCATATAGGCGATAGCTCTGACTCCGGCCACTCCGCTGTTGCGTATCATGCGTCGGAAGTCGGGTATCCTGTCGTCGAGACCTTTGGCGGAGAGATATGCAAAGAAAGGATGCTCCTTCTTGTTGTAGAGCGCCTTACGGTATGCTTCCGAGTTCTCGTAGAGTTCGCGGGCTATCTCCTTCTGAGTTGCAAGGGGTTTGCCGTTAATGCCCTCATAAACGGTCTCTTTATTGAGGGCAAGACATGCGGCAAATAAGCCGGCATCCTGGTTGCTTGGAAATTTGAGTTCGGCAATATCCTCAATTGTCGCGGCCAATGCAGTCTGATCCACCTCCTTCAGCAATTTCTTCAGGATTTTTCCCGGACCGTATAGATATTTCTTCGCCAATTCCCTATGCTCCCACATCATTGTTCCCAATTCCGTGGCATTGTGGGCTACAAGATTATCTTCAGCACTGAATACAATCCTGAAATCCTTTATGGTCTCGCTGTGGATAATCTCTCCTTTCGCCCAGCGCACCACGTCGTCAAATCCGGCCCTCACATCGGGGTTGCGTCTTGTCAAGCCTTTTATAAGGGAGAGGAGATGGATGCTCATCTCTCCTTTGCCGGGGTAGGGAAGAGTCTCCTCCTGCTTATCCTTGACCAGTTGCGTCTCGTCGGCAAGCAATAGGCCTTCACCCATCCAGAGGGCAAGGAGGGTCATCCCCATTGAGAAAAAATCGGCTTTTGAGTTGACGTAAGTAGGTGTGCCGGGAATATAAGTGTACATTTCAGGGGCGGCATAAATTTTGGTTCGTCCGGCATCGGTCACTGCGCGCCCCTTGCTGTCGAGAGTCTTGGCAAGTCCCCAGTCGGTCAGAACGAAGCGAGTGCGCGATTCATCAGTGAAAAGGAAGTTGGCCGGCTTCACATCGCGGTGAAGGATTCCGTTGGTGTGTGCAAGGTCAAGGGCCGCAGCCATTTTAACCGCATATTCCCTCATCGTCGCTTCATCCCCCTCCAATCGACAATCAGAAAGGGAACCGCCACCACAATATTCCATTATCTCGTAATCGTAGGGGACACCGGTATTGCCGTCGGTCCAGACCCCATGGGCAAAGATATCTATCAGCAGTCCGTTGCCGTTAAGCTTCTTTACTTTCGCGAGAACATCATGGTTTGGATGAACCCCGGGGCGATAAAGCTTGAGCGCAAAATGTCGGCCATCTGCCTCTATCTCGAATATCTTCGCTTCGCCGGAAATACCCGAAATAAGGCGTATCACCTTATAGAAAACGCCCTCTATCCGATATTCCGGATATTCCGGCACTTCCGTGAAAGAGACATTCATATACGGACTTCCGGTATTGCTTGCCTGTGGAGCGTCGCCCCAGGCCGGTCGGCCTGTATTGCTCGCTTGCGGAGCGCCGCCCCATCCGGGACGGCCTGTATCGCTTGCCTGCGGAGCGTTGCCCCATCCGGGTTTATTATCACTCATATATTGTATGGTTATTAGTCATATAATGTTGTGTCAATGGTGCCCTCGATTTTCATATCGACAATCCATTTCCCTCCCATCCACGGTTTGGTACATTCCGAAGGCTGATGATGCTTGCATCCACAATAATTGCATACCCAGAATCTGTCTCCGTCAACCACCTTGGAACTTCTTATCTTTCTTGCCGAGAAGAAATTTCTCTGCTCCTGCGGAGTGGCGGTCGCATCGGGAAGCATCGCATCGAGCTTGGCTTGAAGTTGGGTGGCCACTGCCTTGTATCTCTCCACTGCTTCCTTCAGGCTAACACTCTTTATGCTGAATTGACTTCCGGTGGAGGTAGGCTTGGTTGACGTTTCGGAGGCGGTCTTTGCCTGAGGTTCCTTCACCTGAATGTTGGCCACATCGGCGAAAAGACGGTTATACTTGTTGAGGGCTTCCTTTACTTGATCCGAAAGTATGGGGGAGGTGTCAATGCCTGTTCCGGAGGGATTGTTACCTCCCGCGGAGGCTTCTTTCTTAAGGCGTTCAATCTCCTCCTCCAATTCAATAAGTTCTGCAGCGAGACGTTCCGCTTCCTGAAAACGTGGGTCAGCTTTCGCCTGACGCACAGCCTCGCGGGCAAGATCATCAAGAGGAGCATTACATTTTGAACAGAAGCTGCCATGGTTGAGCGTGCCGCATTCAGGGCAGATGATACCCGAGCGTGGGTTGCCACATTCGGGGCAGAAGTTGTCATCTTCATCCATGAGTGAGCCGCAGAAGCAACAACTGTTTCCATTCGCTTCCGTTGACTCGATTTCATCGTCATATTCTCTATATTTTTCCTCTTCTCTTTCCCTTGTTCTGTATTGCTCCATTGTGGTATATGAATTGCTGTATAGGTTTGCTCTGATAAAACTTCCCTAAGTTACTAAAAATTTTCAGAATACGCAAAAA
>CAMWIH010000163.1 GCA_947174305.1 uncultured Porphyromonadaceae bacterium
CCTCCTAAGGCATATACATTCTTTCTTAACTTCCCTTTTAAAGAAGAAATACTTAGAGAAGGATTATAACCCTGTTTTGAAATAGAAGGGAAAATCGGACTTAAGAAAAGATAATCCTCACTATTTGGTTTGGAAATCTCCTCAATCGTATGGCATGAACGACTCATAACCCCCCTGAAACCAACCGGTTTTATAGGATTCCTTTGGTTAAGATGCACTCCGCAACTATATTCCGAGGCAAGCGAATGGCAATCATGCAGGCTCAGACGGCTATGAAGATGAGGAGGTATTTTCTCTATAAGCCTGCGCATGTATGCGAGAGTATTCTTGGAATCGTCGATATCTGTTTTTCGGATGTGGAACCGGTCGAAGGCATCGGAGGATAGTAGGTCGGAGATTATTTCCGCTTCTTCTTCAAAAAAATGAGGGAGGGTTATACCTATAATTTTTAGTTTCATCCTCCGCAGACGGCTGAGATGATGAGAATGGAATCATTATCGTGGAGACGGGTGGTCTGCCATTCATTTTTCATTACCACCTTTCGGTTGAGAGCTACAGCGATACCGTTCTCGCGAATGTCATGACGCGTCAAAGCGTCGGCGAGTGATATTCCGTCTTCGAAAATATAAAGCTGACCGTTGATGTTAATATTAATCATTGCCTTGGAAAATAAAGTAGTTGATAAAAATAACAGGAGCAGGCTCTTGGAATCCAAGGCTAAAATCAAGTCCTTTCGGCGGTACGAACCGCATCAAGTTCTTAGGGTATAATCTCAGCCCCTGTATGACCGCGGGCACCCCTCTTGCTAAAAATCAGAGAGCATCTTCTTTTGAATCGCTCACTTCGCAAAGTTAATTTATTTTATTCATACCTCCAAAAAATTTTTTTATTAATTTTGCAAGTTGAAAAAGAAACTATATGCCACAGGAACAATTCAATGTAAAAGAGAAAAGTTCGGTTCGAACGCGGGAGCCGAGAAAATATAAGGTGATCTTTCATAATGACGATTTCACTACGATGGAATTTGTGGTCCAGGTCCTGAAAGAGGTTTTTTATAAATCCGAACTTGAATCTTATTCAATAATGATGGACGTGCATAAAAGAGGAAAAGGGGTTGCAGGTGTCTATACTTATGATTTGGCAGTGAGCAAAAGCGACCGTGCCATAGAAATGGCCCGTGAAGAGGGTTTCCCTCTTAAAATCACTGTTGAACCGGTTTAATAATAACTTTAAATTCTCGGCTTCGTATTTATGGAAGAGACAGCTTATTCATTTGAATTATTCGAATTGTTAAACTCGGTCAAGTCACTTGCAGTCAAGCTACGCCATGAATATATCATGCCTGAACATCTTTTGAGGGAAGCTTTGAACTTGGCGGATATTCAGGAGGTGTTTGAAAGCATGAATATAAATTGGTCGGAGTTAGGCAATGAATTGGATTCCTTTTTAGAAACAGTGGAAAAAGTGCCGGAAAATTTGGTGCTACACTTGTCACTATCCAGACAATTTCAGGAAATGATGCAAGTCACCATTTCAAATTTGGTTGCTGCAGAAAGTAATGAAATGAACATTCCGCACATATTTGCAAGTCTGTTCAGTCTCACCGACTCCACAGCTGCCTGGCTTATTGATAAATATCTTGAGGATCTAAAAGGGGAGTTCCTCAGCAGATTGATAATTGCCTATTCATCGGAAGATGGTGAAACAGATTTATATGAGTATTATGATGATGCAAAGGATGGAGAAGCGAGAAAAGGTGATAAGCTTATTGGTGAAAAGACCGGTGGCGGAGAGAAATGGAAAGATTTTGTGGTTTGCCTGAATGATAACCTTGAAAACAGAAATCCGCTTATTGGTCGTGAAAAGGAACTTGACCGCACCATCCAGATACTGTGCCGAAAAGATAAGAACAACCCTTTGCACATAGGAGAGCCGGGAGTTGGAAAAACGGCTTTGGTATATGGATTGGCTCGCTTGATTAATGAAGGGAAGGTGCCCGAGCGCTTGACAGGAGCGAAGATTTATGGATTGGAAGTGGGATCCTTGCTTGCCGGCACACAGTTTCGGGGAGACTTCGAGAAGAGGTTGAAGATGATTATGGATGGAGTTGCGAAGGAAGAGAATGCGATTGTGTATATCGATGAGATTCATACTTTAGTGGGAGCCGGAGCAACAGGAGATGGTTCGATGGATGCATCTAATATGCTGAAGCCTTATCTGGAAACGGGAAGAATACGTTTTATCGGTTCCACAACATACGATGAATACAAGCGACATTTCGCAAAGAGCAAGGGGCTGGTGCGCCGGTTCAGCAGTATTGATATTGAAGAGCCCGGGATAGAGGAGACGATAGGCATTCTTAAACAGCTCAAAGGGAAATATGAGGAATATCACGGGGTGTCGTATCGAGATGATGCACTTGAATATGCCGTGAGAGGGAGCCACCGTCATATTAACGACAGATTCCTTCCTGATAAAGCCATTGACCTTATGGATGAAGCGGGGGCTTTCCGTCAGACTCATCCTTTGACAGAGGGGGAGACTAATATTGTTGACATAGAATTGATGGCAGAGATCCTGTCAAAGATATGTAAAGTGGATGCCGTGGCGATGAATAAAGATTCGTTCGCTATGCTCGATACATTGCAGAAACGGATATCTTCTCGAATTTATGGACAGGAAGATGCCGTGAGGGTTGTCACCGAGGCTGTTCAAATGTCGAAAGCCGGCTTAATCGATGATGACAAACCGATTGCCTCTCTTCTTTTCGTGGGTCCGACAGGTGTTGGCAAGACGGAACTTGCCAAGTCGCTTGCTGAGGAATTGGGGATAGGTTTTGTTAGATTCGACATGAGTGAATATGCTGAGAAACATACGGTAGCGAAGCTGATAGGTTCACCGGCGGGATATGTGGGATATGAAGATGGTGGCCTCCTCACGGATGCGATACGCAAGACACCGGATTGCGTCCTTCTTCTTGATGAGATTGAAAAAGCACATCCCGATATTTTCAATATTCTTCTACAGGTTATGGATTATGCGAGCCTGACAGATAACCGTGGCAACCGGGCAGATTTCCGGAATGTTGTGCTTATAATGACCTCCAATGCCGGTGCGCGTTATGCGGCGCAGGCTAATGTGGGTTTTGCAAGCAATATGTCGGCCGGGGCGGCCATGATGAAGCAGGTGAAAAAGACTTTCCAGCCCGAGTTTATCAATCGACTCTCGGCTACGGTTATTTTTAATGACATGGACCGCAAAATGGCATCTTCAATTCTTGACCGTAAGCTGCGCTTGCTTGGAGATAAGCTAAAGGTAAAAAACATTTCCCTCCACTTAAGTGAAGAAGCACGTGAGTATCTATTGGCTGAAGGTTACTCACGGGAATATGGTGCGAGGGAGATGGAAAGGATTATCTCGTCAAAGCTGAAACCTTTACTTATGCGTGAAATCCTTTTCGGTGGCCTGAAAGAGGGTGGCGAAGCAGAGGCTAAGCTTGTAGATGGGAAGCTTATCCTTGACTCCAATCCCAGTAAATGAGCTTTTTTTAATTAATGGGTCATAACATCCAGAAAAATGGTATATCAGATTTTTGAAGATTCACTTGAGTTTCCTGATCCTCGGTGTGGTGAGTCTGACGGACTGTTCGCCATTGGAGGCGATCTCTCCACCGACCGGCTTCTTTTGGCATACAGCCTCGGTATTTTCCCCTGGTTCTCATTTCGTGATTATGATGAACCTATGTGGTATTGTCCGATGGAGCGTTTTGTTATCTTTCCGGCAGAAATTCACGTTTCCCATTCGATGCGTACCCTTATGAAAAAAGGGGAATATGAGATAACGATGAATCAGGATTTCACCGGAGTGATTGAGGGATGTTCCGAAAAACGTATCGACGAGGAGGGAGCCTGGTTGGGGGAGAGAATGATAGAGGCATATTCGCGTCTTCACGAACTTGGTTTTGCTTCAAGCGTGGAGGTATGGAGAGGAGGAAATCTTACAGGTGGTCTATATGGGGTGACGATCGGGAATGCTTTCTTTGGTGAAAGCATGTTTTCCCGTTCCCCGGGAGCCAGCAAGCTTGCCTTGATAAGCCTTGCCCGTTTAATGCAAGAAAGGGGAGGTGCCCTGATTGATTGCCAATTTGAAACACCTCACCTTAAATCTATGGGGGGACGGTTCATTCCATACGATGAATATCTGCGCAACATCCGTCGGCCCGGATGGTTACCGTCAATTTAAGGCTCCATCCACTAAAATTTCTTTATGCCCGGGTCGCAGATGTGCCTTGGATATCGCTATGCAGATTCAGGAACATAGCGGGCTATGTTCCTGAATCCAAAAGCGATAGACGAGGTGCAGCTGCGAGACCTCAGGTAACTCTTAAATCCAATTTCGGCACAACGGACTTCCTCCCTCTTGATGGTCGATGGGTCTATGAAAGAACAATCTCATGGTTTACCGGCACACGCAGGATGATGAGAAATTATGAGAAGTATCTTCACACGGCAACCAATATGGCTATTACCTGCATGGTTGCGTTCATGTTGAGATACTTCCGGTAGGAGAAAGGATCATTTTAAGAAGAAAAGAGAATAACAAAGGGTATGCAGTCCGGAATTGCACGCCCTATATCATTATGGCCGGATCCCCAAAATAGGAGTTTCAAATTATAAAATTACCTTTTGTCCGGCGTCTTTTTGGGTCTTTTCTTCCATCTTTTCAGTCACAGCCGAAAGGCTGCTCCTTTAAAGATAAAAGAAAATACCCTAAAAATCCGCCGCCCGGGCATTAAGAAATTTTAGCGGATGGAGCCTAAATAATTTTCTCAAGCGAGTCGGTATTATTCTTTATCTCCTCCTCCGGAACTTGATAATCGGCAAGGTCGCCGATGTGATATTGATCGTATGCGGCCATGTCGATAAGGCCATGACCTGAGAGGTTGAAGAGAATAACAGGAGCTGTTCCCTCCTCATTCGCTTTCTTTGCCTCGCGGATGGCAGTAGCAATTGCGTGACTGCTCTCGGGAGCCGGAATTATTCCCTCTGTCTGTGCAAAGAGCTGTGCGGCGGCGAAAGTTTCGGTCTGAGGGATATCGACAGCCTCAATCAATCCTTGAGAGCGAAGCTGGCTCACCACTGCGCCGGCACCATGATAACGCAACCCTCCAGCGTGGATGTTAGCCGGTGCGAAATTATGTCCGAGGGTGTACATCGGGATAAGCGGCGTATAACCGGCTTCATCACCGAAATCATATTGCAACACGCCGCGGGTAAGCTTGGGACAAGACTGCGGTTCGGCTGCTATGAAGCGTGCATTGCGTTCGCCACTGAAATTATGGCGCAGGAAGGGGAAAGCTATTCCTGAAAAATTACTTCCTCCGCCAAAGCAACCGATCACGATGTCGGGAACTTCACCTGCCATCTCCATCTGTTTCTCCGCCTCCAGGCCGATCACAGTCTGATGCAGTGCCACATGGTTGAGCACCGAACCGAGTGCATATTTACAATTCGGGGTGCTCATTGCAAGTTCGACCGCTTCAGAAATGGCTGTCCCTAAGGAACCTTGATAATTGGGATGCTCGGTAATAATTTTTCGTCCGGCTTTGGTTGACATACTGGGAGAGGCAATCACCTCCGCACCATACGTCTCCATAATGGATCGGCGGTAAGGTTTCTGATGATAGCTCACCTTTACCATATATACTGCCAGATCAATTCCGAAATGCTTCGCTGCAAGCGAAAGAGCCGCACCCCATTGACCGGCACCTGTCTCAGTGGTGATGTTGGTCACCCCCTCTTTTTTTGCGTAATAGGCCTGAGGTATGGCAGAGTTTAGCTTATGGGAGCCAACAGGGCTTACACTTTCATTTTTGAAATATATATGAGCCTTGGTGCCGAGAGCCTTCTCCAGTCCACGAGCGCGGACAAGAGGAGTGGGACGCCAGATACGGTACATGTCACGCACCTCCTCCGGGATTTCAATCCACTTATCAGCAACATTTAATTCCTGACAGGCTGCTTCCTGAGTAAAGAGAGGGAAAAGGTCTTCAGCCTTTAAGGGTTCTTTAGTTTTCGGGTTAAGCATGGGCCTGGGTTTTTTGGGCATCTCTGCCATGACGTTATACCATGCCATTGGAATATCCTTCTCCTGAAGGATAAATTTCTTTGATTCCATAATTTTAATTATTACTTTGACTACGTAATTCTATTGCACCGCGAAGTTAACCATTTTATTTGATGTAG
>CAMWIH010000164.1 GCA_947174305.1 uncultured Porphyromonadaceae bacterium
TAGTAATTGGGGTGATTTTATTTGTTATGATTAACAAAACTGATATTAGCGGAGGCTCTATTTGTTATGATTAATAAAAATCGTTATATTTGTGGTAAAAAAGAGAGATGGAGATAAAAGATAGGTCAACATATACCAATCATATACTAAAATATATAGATAAGGGCATCATGATTGCCTTGACGGGCCAGCGAAGGATATTGAGAAAGTGATGGAGAATGCTGTTTATTTGCATCTTAAACAGTTGGGATATAAATTATCGGTTGGGACAATGCCTAATGGAGAGATTGATTTTGTGGCTGAAAAGAATGGGAAGACACTATATTTCCAAGTAGCTTACCTTTTGGCCGATCAAGCAACAATTGACCGAGAATTTGGTAACCTTGCCAGGATAGGGGATAACTATCCGAAATATGTGATTTCGATGGATCCTTTATCGCGTCCTAAGGATTATGCCGGGATAACTCACCTCTCTTTGCGCCAATTCCTAATGACAGAAAAGTTTTCATAATATCCGGACGGCACGTGGCGGGAGCCTCCGAGCTTCCGCAAAATCGTCAGGTGCTCAATGCCCCTGACGATTTTTAGTGAATGGAGTTTTGCAAATGTATTAAGACAGTATAATTAAGAAATTAATTTAAGGGAATCGCGGATCTTTTTTAATCGCATTGCGATTTATGAGCGCGGATCTGCGCGGATCTTTATTGGAAGGTTCCACCGGTAATGAAACTGTCGGATTCCAAGGACATCGCGGCTTCCAAGGCAAAGATGCCTCGGCAGGGTTGCGGATCTGAGCCGATGACCGCGGACCGCGATAATCCGCCCGGATCGGTAACTGCCATTCACATTTAGGAATGGCACAGCGATTAAACAATCAGACCGACATTCAAGTCTATTTATCAGACCGACACACAAATATGTTTAAAAGATCCGCGCCCCATCCGCGGAGGGTGTTTAGTCAAGCACATCCGCGATCCCAGAAAGTCTATAATTTTCTTCCATAAGTATATTTTATTGAAAATAGGTAAACATAATTATAGATATGAAATTACCCGAACGCAGATTTTTGAGGCTCGGAGAGCCACGCAAGATGGGGGCAGGATTTTCGCAGATTCATTTATCAGATTTATATTGAGTACAAAAGATAAAAATCTCCTGTTTCTCCTGTCCTCCTGTCTATTCAAAATAATCTCCTGTTTCTCCTGTCTATTTCAAAAAAAATTATCTGTTTCTCCTGTCTATAATAAAAAATCTCCTGTCGGGCAGGAATAAATAACGGCGAGGGTGTATCAAAATACGAAATTTTGATACACCCTCGTCATATTTTCAAGTCCTGCTTAGAAGTTGTAGTAGAAGCCGAGGTTAAGGCTGGTGGTGCGGAAGTTGAGACCGAACTTGTTGGTGTAGCCCCAAGCCTTACCCTGATCGTTGGTGCCGTCATATCCAAGACCTCCGAGGTGTGCAAGGACAGTGAATTTCTTTGTAGGATGGAACGCGATACCGGGCTTGATGCCGATGTTCCAGATGAATGCAGTGTCGGAAGTGGAGTCGTCAACACCGGCAAGCTTGGTTGTGCCAAAATTGAGGCCAACGCCACCATCGATGAAGAGAGAAACGAGATTGTTGGAGGTTGAGAAAAATGTCCAACGAGCGTATGGGGCAATCCTACCAAGATTCAGGCAAGCGCCGCTGTTATATTCGTGGGTGTAACCGAACTCGAGGCCGGCAGCCCAAGAATCATTGAAATTATAACCTACCTCAGGGAGAATAGAGAATTCAGTGTCGTTTTTGTCGAAATCACGATTGAAACCGAAAGAGCCTCCGATGTAAGCCTGTGCAGAGGCGGAAAGAGATGCAAGCGCTACGATGGCGCCAAGAATAAACTTTTTCATCTTGTCAATAAAGTATTTAGGGTTAATAATTAGCTTTCCTTAAATAGCTTCACAGCACAAGACTTTATGGATAACGCTCTTTCAGACATTGCCATATCTGACGGAAACCGAAAGCAATTATTCCGTTTTCCGCTGCAAAGTAAACAACAATCTTTTACACTCGCAACTTGCATAATAACTTTTTTTGTATTACACGCGTGAGGGAAAGAAGCCTGTGATAGGCTAAGACCCTTGGTCTGAAATGGTGCAAAAGTCTTAAAAAGTTTGTAAATTTATGAGAATTATATAATTTTGCATTCGCAGGCGTGAGCGAAGCCCCGGCTGGGGGACGAGGGAGGGTCTGCATACAATTCGGAAAAGCGTTACTTAGCGCTAAGTTTCTTGACAGATTGGAATCTCGCAAATTCTACTAATAGATCAAGAACTCAGCAATGGTAGTCGCCACTGGGATATGAAATATATCCGGCAGGAGGTGCGCAGAGATGCGTGCCCTTTGTCGGTATATTCATACTTTGCGTGGGCTTCGCCATTGCCGTTCTATCTATTAGGGCAATGCGAGAGCCTCAATCTGTGGGACGGTGATGAGTCAGATTCCCACGCGTTTCCATTTTATAACCTAACACATTCCATTTCAGGGGAGTCGGGTGGAAAGATAAATTTTGTATGACTGAGGAAGTGGCTTTAAATATGCTTAAAAAAGCTATTAAGCAAGTTGGCTTTCAATACATCTCCCCATTATTGGATCCTCCTGAGGTGGATGGGTGTTGCGAAAAAGAGACATCTGATGACCCTCACAACGTCTCAGAAGACACCTATGTTGAAATGGTAGAACGATGTTTTGCCTATGAACTATATCATCAATTTAGTTTACTGCTATCTGCCTATAACACCATTGCTGATTGTATTGAAACAGAAGAACAACCGTCTTTGACTGCAACCAACTTATATATAAACGGAGAGATTTCTAAAATTTGGGAGGATAATAAACATAAATTCCCGGATTTGGTTGTTCATGGTGGTCCAACAGACACTGATAAAGAAAATCAAATAATGGTTTGCGAAATAAAAAGATTTCGAAACAAAGAAAAGTCTTTATCGGATGCCATAATGCAGGATTTAGATAAATTGCACTTCGCCACAAGCGAAGGATTCAAAAAGGAGGGTCGGGAACTGCCCTTCAAGATGGGTGTCTTAATTATAGCCGGCAAAGACCGAGAAAAGATTAAATCTTTTCTGGATAACATGGCTTGGAATAATAATGACATAAAGATACTGAAATCTAAGAAGATCCACTGTCTTATATATGGAGGGGCGAGTGAGAAAAATAATTGCAATAACCAAGTAGAAAGTGGTAGATATGATATTATAGAATATCCATTGCCAGATCCATTAATAGTAGGGAAACAGGATAAAACAAAAAGCAAACGCTCAGTGAGAAATGAGAGAGTAGTTTCTCTTGGAAAGAATTCATAAATCTAACAATAAAACTATAACAAAAATGAAACGACAAACAAACTATCACGCTCTGATGCGCCTCCTTGTATGTTGTCTAATCGGCATCTCATCCCTCTGGTCGTATGCAGCCACTGAGGTCACCATTGGTGACTTGAAGTATGAGTTGGATGATGCCACGAAGGAGGCAACCGTGACAGGCCGCGCTTCGTTAGGAGTTGAAAGTGTAGTAATTCCTGAAAAAGTGAATTATGATAAGGCAGAATATTCCGTGACCTCGATTGGCAGATCTGCGTTCTCGGGTTGCAGGGGGCTGACATCGCTGACCATCCCGAACTCCGTCACCTCGATCGGTTCAAATGCGTTCCGTGGTTGCAGTGGCCTGACCTCGCTGGTCATCGGCAACTCCGTCACCACGATCGAAGACAATGCGTTCAGTGGTTGCAGTGGTCTGAAGAACCTGACAATAGAGAATGGAGAGCGCACACTTTCCTTAGTTCGCTATGATAGTGAGTACTCCATTTCGGGGAAAGGCCTTTTCTATGACTGTCCACTGGAAAACGTATATTTAGGGAGGAATCTAAGCTACAGGACAACTCAAGAGTTTGGTTATTCCCCATTCTATTCCAAGAAAACATTAACCTCGCTTACCATCGGCAACTCTGTCACCTCAATTGGTTATAATGCTTTTAAGAGTTGCACCGGACTAAAGAACCTGACAATAGAGGATGGAGAGAAAAAACTTTTCTTAAGTTACAATGCTCATTCCTCTTCCTCCACGGGGCAAGGGCTTTTCTATGACTGTCCGTTGGAAAGCGTCTATTTAGGAAGGAATATAAGCTATAGCGCTTATGAAAGTGATGGTTATTCCCCTTTCTATTCCAAAACCACATTGACCTCGCTAACCATAGGCCACTCCGTCACTTCGATAGAAAATTATGCTTTTAAGAGTTGCACCGGCCTAAAGAACCTGACAATAGAAGATGGAGCGAAAGAACTGGCATTAGGTTACAATTCCTCCTCTTCCTCTTCCTCCCCAGGCCAAGGACTTTTCTATGACTGTCGGTTGGAAAGCGTCTATTTAGGGAGGAATCTAAGTTATGAGATTTCCCCCTTCTATTCCAAGACAAAATTGACATCTCTTACCATCGGCAAATCTGTCACCTCGATTGGCAGATCTGCGTTCTCGGGTTGCAGAGGCCTGACATCGCTGACCATCCCGAACTCCGTCACCTCGATCGGAGAATCTGCGTTTTCGGGTTGCAGTGGTCTGAAGAAGGTATTTTTCGAAAGTATTGAATCTCTTTGTGAGATAAGTTTTAAGAATAATACTTCCAATCCCCTTTACTACGCACATCATCTTTACATAGATGACAAGGAGGTGGCCAGTATAATAATTCCGAACTCCGTCACTTCGATAGGTAGTTATTCGTTCGAGGGTTGCAGTAATCTGACTGAAGTGACTATTCCGAACTCTGTTACCTCAATCGGTTCATATGCATTCGGTAGTTGCTCCAATCTCTCCTCAATAAAAACGTATTCGTATATGATAGAGGGGATAGAGGATTGTGGACTTCCAAAATCAACAAATGTTTTTCTCCTTACACATGATGGAAATTATGATTTGAGTAATATAAATCTATTATATTTTGATAGAATTTTAGTTGAAAAAGAGGGAACAAAATATTCCCTTGTACCAGCCCCGGATTTTCTTGAATTTACCAATTGTCTTGCTACAAATGCCAATTACTTTTTTGTACAACCTGATAAGGATTGTATTGTAAAAGATCACCGTAATTGTGAATACTCATATTTCAAAGGGGAAAATATCAGCGATAGACTTTCTTCTGAAGAAGGCTTCTCTTTTATTCCTTCAGAATATCATGCGGAAAATGTGTTTGATTGTGTTGATGATGGAATAGAACTTTCTAAAGAGGTTACCCTAAGCTCAGCCGGAACTCTGTTTGATAAGGTAGGGTTACAGGATATTGAGAAGGTTGATAAATTGAAAATTACGGGAGATCTTAATGGTACTGATATTATGACCATCAACCGTATGAAGAACCTCAAGTTTCTTGATATTAGGGAAGCAAATATCGTTGAAGGTGGAACTACATACAGAGAAAACCTCAAGACCGAGAATGACGTAATCGGAAGTTATTTCTTTAATGATATAGAGTTAAAGGGATTGAAGCTTTCCAATTCGGTTAATGTGATAGATCAGAATGCATTTAAGGAAATAAGCTCATTATTGGTCGTTGAGATTGGCTCTAATACAAGTGAAATTAAGGAATCGGCATTTTCAGGATGCTGTAATTTGTTAGAGGTAAATATCCCAAATTCCGTTACGTCAGTCGGCAATTATGTGTTTGATGATTGCTCTGGCTTAAAGAGACTGATAATAGGTGATGGTGAGAAAGAACTTACATTAGGTTACAATTTCTCCTCTTCCTCCTCTGTGGAAGGCCTTTTCTATGACTGTCCATTGGAAAGAGTTTATTTAGGAAGGAATCTAAGCTATAATATAATTAATTATCTTTACTCTCCTTTCTATTCTAAGACGACCTTGACATCGGTAATCATCGGCAACTCCGTCACCTCGATCGGAAACTATGCGTTCTGTGGATGCAGTGGTCTGACATCGCTGGCTATAGGCAACTCCGTTACTGAAATTGGAGCCGGTGCGTTTGATGGTTGCAGTGGCCTGACAGAGGTGACC
>CAMWIH010000165.1 GCA_947174305.1 uncultured Porphyromonadaceae bacterium
CGTTCACTTTCTTCACAACCCCGTTTTCCATCATCTTGTCATATCTCACCTTACATTCAAACCAAAGTGCCATAGCTTCTTTCTTTACTATCGTTTTTCCCTTTTTTCCTTAGAATTTTCAATTTTTTTGAGGAGTTATATGCAAAGTTAATCAAAATTTAGATGATATTTTCGTTTACTTCTATTTTTTTGTTAATTTCGCTATTGAAATTAACTGATGAGTCACTTTCTAAATACCACACTATGGAAACTGTTAAAAAAATCTGGTTTTTCTATCGTGACGGATTTCGCGAAATGACTGTTGGGAAGACATTATGGATGATTATACTGCTGAAACTGTTCATCTTTTTTGTAGTTATAAAGCTCCTCTTTTTCCCAAACCTCCTTTCACGCGACTATGATACGGATGCCGATAGGGCCGACCATGTGAGAAAGGAGTTGACAAAATGAATGAGCCACATTTAGCGGGCATTGCCCAATCCTCACACTCCATTATGCAATATATAATTAATCATCAACCATAAAACTATAATCTATGAATGACTTAACCACCGTTGTAGATTGGTCGCGATGGCAATTCGCACTCACAGCAATCTACCATTGGCTTTTCGTTCCGTTGACACTCGGACTCTCGGTCCTTGTTGCAATTATGGAGAGCCTCTATCTTAAAACGAAGTCGGAGAAGTGGCTTATGGCCACCAAATTCTGGATGCGACTTTTCGGTATCAACTTTGCTATTGGTGTTGCCACCGGAATCATTCTGGAATTTGAGTTCGGCACAAACTGGAGCAACTATTCCTGGTTTGTAGGCGATATTTTCGGAGCGCCACTGGCAATCGAAGGCATCCTGGCATTCTTCATGGAATCCACCTTTGTTGCCGTTATGTTCTTTGGCTGGAACAAGGTTTCACCTCGCTTTCATCTGGCTTCCACATGGCTCACAGCCATAGGCGCCTCCATTTCAGCCTTATGGATTCTTGTGGCCAACGCTTGGATGCAGTATCCTGTAGGAATGGAATTTGATCCCGCTCAGATGAGAAACGTTATGGACAACTTCTGGGATCTTTTCTCAGGAATAGCAGTGAATAAGTTTTTCCATGCCGTGTTCAGCGGTTGGGCTTTGGCCGGTGTGTTTGTAATTGGAGTGAGCTGCTGGTTCCTCTGGAAAAAGAGAAATCAGGATTTCGCGCTTCTTTCCATCAAGTCGGCTGCCTGGTTCGGATTGGCCGGTCTTTTGCTCACCATGTACACCGGTGACGGCTCCGCTGTTGAGGTTACCAAACATCAGCCTATGAAACTTGCCGCCATGGAGGGTCTTTATCACGGAACCGAGGGACAGGGTTTCACCGCTTTTGCCATACTCAACCCAGATAAAGACTGGAATAATGACGAGGATGAGTATATTTTTGAAATAGCAATCCCCAGAATGCTCTCCATTTTGGGACGCCACGATGCCAATGCATTCATCCCCGGCGTGACCGATATTATTGAAGGACGCGACATAATCAACGGCGATACCGTGAACACCGTTTCATACGCAGAACGCATAGAGCGAGGCAAAATGGCACAGGCCGCCCTCCGCAATTACGATATTGCATTAGAGAAAGGAGACTCGGTTGCCATGAATGTCGCCAAGGCAGACCTGCAAAAGAATTTCCAGTATTTCGGTTATGGCTATTTTGATGACGTTAAAGAGGCAATACCTCCAATCGGGGTAACGTTCTGGACATTCCGCATAATGTGCTACCTCGGAGGGTATTTCCTACTTTTCTTTGTGGTGATACTCATTCTTGTATATCGCACTCGTTTAATGGAACGTGCCACTTGGATCCAATGGATTGCCATGGCTTCGGTGCCCTTGATGTGGGTTTGCTCAGAGGCAGGTTGGGCTGTAGCCGAAGTGGGTCGTCAGCCCTGGACTGTTCAAGACTTGCTACCCACCAAGGCCGCAATCTCTGAAATACCCGCGTCGTCGGTTATAGTGACATTCTGGCTTTTCGCCCTCGTATTCACCGTCTTGCTTGTGGCAGAGGTAAGCATCATGTGCCGTCAGATAAGCAAGGAATCAAAAAAGAATCTTTCATCTAATAAAGCATAACGATATGACACTCGAATTTTTTCAGGCCTATTGGTGGCTGATTGTTGCCGTATTGGGCGGCATACTCGTTTTTCTACTTTTCGTTCAGGGTGGCCAGTCGATGCTTCTCGATGCAGGGTCCGATAAGCGCCGCGACCTGATTGTAAACTCAATGGGTTCCAAGTGGGAGCTTACTTTCACCACTCTTGTGGTGTTTGGCGGGGCAATGTTTGCATCTTTCCCATTGTTCTATTCCACAAGCTTCGGTGGTGCCTACTGGCTTTGGATCTGCATTCTTTTCAGCTTTATAGTTCAGGCAGTAAGTTATGAGTTCCGTCGCAAGAAAGGTAACATTTATGGAACCGGCACTTACGATGCTTTCCTTTTCATCAATGGTTGCGTGGGATGCATCCTCTTAGGCGTGGCAGTATCAATGTTCTTCTTCGGAGGAAGCTTCACGGTAAGCCGTGGCTCCCTACTTGACGGTACAGCTCCGGTTGTTTCACATTGGGATAATCCTTCTCATGGTTTCGAGGCAATCTTCAATTGGAAAAACCTTATACTTGGAATCGCAGTACTCTTCCTTGCCAGGATGCAAGCTTGTCTCTACATGATGAACAATATTGTTGATGATCCCGATTTCTTTGTTCGTCTTAAAGTCAAGGCCCTACTTAATGGAGGCATCTTTGTCCTCTTTTTCCTTTGGTTCCTTGCCATGCTCCTCACTGCAGATGGATACACTGTGATTTCAGATGGATTCCGCACAACAGAGGTAGAGGTGACACCGTTCAAATATTTCCATAATTTCGTTGACATCTGGCAAACTGCCGTTATGCTGCTTTTAGGCGTAGTGCTTGTGCTTTACGGCTGGGGACGCTCCGTGTTTACCAAGAAATATACCAAGGGAATATGGTACACAGGCATCGGCACCTTCCTTGTGGTGGTGGCACTATTCTGTGTTGCAGGTTTCAATGACACACCTTTCTATCCTTCAATCACGGATCCTTCCAGTTCGCTGACCATCAGCAATGCCTCTTCGTCGGAATTCACACTCCGAACCATGAGCTATGTTTCGATACTTGTTCCGTTCGTAGTTGCCTATATTGCTTACGTATGGTATTCGATGGATAAAAAGAAACTTTCACCCGAATCCCTTGAAAAGAGCGAACATAAATATTGATAAAGTTGTTGATGCAGGATTGAATCTAATCCAATAAAACCGCTGAATTCAACCTAATAAAAAACAACGGCCATGTTAGAATGCATGGTCGTTGCTTTTTATGTTATCTCAGGCATTTTTATTAACTTTGCAACGAAAAGATTTAGACAATGAACAATTCCACTTATTGGCGACTATTTGCTACGTTTTTCAGGATTGGAGCTTTCACTTTCGGTGGAGGCTGGGCAATGATCTCGATTATTGAACGAGAGATCGTTGACAAGTATCATTGGATTGAGCGTGATGATTTCCTTGACCTCCTTGCCATAGCGCAATCAATGCCGGGAATACTTGCGGTGAATATTGCAACCTCAGTAGGTGACAAGCTTCACGGCCCTCGTGGCAGCATGGTTGCGGCCGCAGGCACCATCCTCCCCTCTTTCCTCATTATTCTCGCGATAGCCATTTTCCTCACTCCCGACATCATAAAGAACAATCGGGTGGTGTCGGCCATCTTTATGGGAATCCGACCTGCCGTGGTTGCACTCATAATCGCACCGGTCATTACATCCGCAAAAGCAGCTAAGCTTAAATGGAAAACAGTTTGGATTCCATTGGTTGTCGCCCTCCTGATTTCAATAGACATGGGGTTCATCTCCAATCCCATCCTTTATATTGTCCTTGGAGGTCTCGGCGGCTTCAGCGTTTGGAAATGGTCGCAGAGAAATCTTTCCTCCAAATAGACCCTATTCATTAATTTGCATCCTGATTTAAACGAGAAATATGGGCTTTTATCTTAAATTAATATGGGCTTATCTTAAAATAGGCATCTTCGGTTTCGGAGGAGGTTATGCAATGCTTTCACTTGTGGAGAAAGCAGTTGTCACCCCGGGGTGGATAAGCGAAACGATGTTCACAGATATTGTAGCAATCTCTCAGATGACACCCGGACCAATAGGAATCAATTCGGCCACATACATAGGTTATGCCGCCCCTTCGATTGCGGATCCGGCATTGGGAGGATGGTATTGGGGAATCTTGGGTTCGATCTTAGCCACGCTCGCTGTGACAGTCCCCTCTTTCATTTTAGTTCTCTATGCCTCACATTTCATCAGGCGCCACCACGAGAGCGGAGTTATAAAAGCTATTTTTGCGGGGTTGCGACCCGTTGTTGTTGGCCTGATAGCCTCAGCCGCAATTATGCTCATGAACTCTGCCAACTTTAATCCACGCCATATCTCCTGGCAACTTTGGACAAATATCGGCATTTGTGCCATAGCATTCTGCCTTGCATATTTTGCAATTCCAATAGGGAAAAAGAAAGTCAAGATTCATCCCATTCTTATCATTATAATGGCCGGCATCGCCGGGCTGGCAATCTACTATTGATATGTCTGATTCAAGTAAATTTACAGAAGCTCTCGATTACCTTTTCGCACAATTGCCAATGTTTTCAAGAGTTGGCGCGGCGGCTTATAAGCCCGGACTTGAGCGAGTGACCAAACTAAGTGAATTTTTTGGCAATCCGGAAAAGAGGCTTAAAGTGATTCATATTGCGGGCACCAATGGCAAAGGTTCCACTTCCCATATCATTGCCTCCGTGCTCCAGGCATGTGGATATAAAACGGCCCTTTACACGTCGCCACATTTGGTTGATTTCCGTGAAAGAATAAAGATTGACGGAAAAATGATTCCTGAAGAGAAGGTGGTTGAATTTGTAAGAAATTGGAAAAGCTGCGGATATAAAGGCGACCGTCCTTCATTCTTTGAGCTTACCATGATGATGGCCTTTGACTGGTTCGCTTCAGAAAACGTTGACTACGCTGTAATTGAGGTCGGTATGGGCGGCAGGCTTGATTCAACCAACATTGTTTCTCCTTTATTGACCATAATCACCAATATTTCTCCCGATCACACTCAGTTTTTGGGACATACACTTTCCGAAATAGCCGCCGAGAAAGCAGGAATAATAAAGGAAGGGGTGCCGGTAGTTATTGGAGAAGCTGATGGGGAGGTGGAAGCAGTGTTCCATGCCAAAGCAGATGAGATGGGAGCTCCTATTGTGGATGTATATAGAAATCCACCTGCAACACATTTTAAGCTAAAGGATGATTATTCGGGATGGATTGCCCATAATCCTACTTTGGGAGAGTTTGAGGTGGATCTTGCTGGCGATTATCAGCAATACAATATCTCTACAGCCTTGGCTGCCATTCTTGAGTTGAAGAAAATGGGACTGTCTCTTCCTAAAGATAAAATAAAGGAAGGATTGAGTAGCGCCTCGAAATCCACAGGTCTGGCAGGGAGATGGACTATTGTTGGCACCAATCCACTTACAATCTGCGACACGGGTCACAACATTGGCGGACTTTCCATCAATATCAACCGGCTTAGGAAACTTATGGAAACGAGAAGACCGGAGGCTAAACTTAGAATGCTTGTCGGATTTGTGGCCGACAAAGCTATTGACGACATCCTCAGCATCTTTCCTGAAAATGCAATCTATTATATCACCAATGCCGATATCCCGCGGGCTATGCCGGCAGAGGAACTATCAGAAAGATTCAAGACCCACAAACTTGACGGGAAAGCCTTCAAGATTGTGAAAGAAGCATGGAAAAGGATTCAAGAGGAAGCCAATGAAGAGGACGTGATATATATCGGAGGTTCTACTTTCATAGTGGCAGATTACCTCAAATTATCACTACATTCCATTACATAATATTCAAATACATACCATTCCAATACATAAAAGAGAGGCATCACATCCG
>CAMWIH010000166.1 GCA_947174305.1 uncultured Porphyromonadaceae bacterium
GAGCATCTGCCTTCTAAGCAGACGGTCCCGCGTTCGAATCGCGGCCAGATCACTTCCAACTACTTCAATCCCGGGTTTTCCATTTTATTATGCAGGAAACCCGGGATTTATGTTTATGATCCTGAAAACGACTTTCATATATTAAAACCTATAATTTCTGATAGTATGAGAAAACTGATCTTATCCATGGCGCTGGTCGGTTCACTGCTTTCCGCGCAGGCTCAGCAGGCATTATGGGGCGGTTCCAACATCGTCTCCCCGCAGACCAACAGCGACAATTCCGTCACCTTCCGGCTTTTCGCTCCTAATGCATCAAAAGTGGAGATTACGGGCGATTTCCTTCCGCCGATAACCGTTGACACTCCCCGCGGGCCTCAACAATCAGCAGGAATTGCAGAACTGACCAAGAATGCCGACGGTCTTTGGGAATTTACCTCCACGGCCCTCTCCCCCGAACTTTACAGCTATTCATTTATAGTTGACGGAATCCGCATCAACGATCCATCCAACGTGTATCAATTGCGCGACATTGCCACCATCACCAACGTTTTCCTCATCCCGGGCAAACAGGCCGATTATTATAAGGTATCGGATGTGCCTCACGGCACTGTCTCAAAAGTATGGTATCCAAGCAAGACCCTCGGCATGAACCGACGCATGACGGTCTATACCCCCGCCGGTTACGAAAAGGGTGACCGCAGTTATCCCGTTTTCTATCTTCTACACGGCAGCGGAGGAGATGAGAATGCCTGGCCTGAACTCGGACGTGCCACCCAGATTCTCGATAACATGATAGCCAGCGGGGAAGTGGAGCCGATGATAGTGGTGATGACCAACGGAAACGCGGCGCTCCAGGCCACTCCGGGAGAATCTTCAGCAGGTTTCGTGCCTCCTACAACTAATCTTCCAAAAATGAGGGACGGCTCTTTCGAACTCCATTTCCCAGAGGTGGTAAATTATATCGATTCCAATTACCGCACCGTTACCGACAAGCAGCACCGCGCCATTGGAGGGCTTTCGATGGGTGGTTTCCACTCCATGCATATCTCCAAGCAGTATCCTGAGATGTTCGATTATGTAGGTCTCTTCTCAGCCGCAGTCACCCCGCGAAGCGGCACAGATTGTGAAGTTTATTCCGACCTCGACGGTAAACTCGCCAAGCAATTTGCCGGCAAACCGGCCCTCTACTGGATAGCGATAGGCGACAAGGACTTCCTTTATGAAGAAAACAAGGCCTACCGCAAATATCTCGACGAGCATAAATATCCCTACATCTATCGTGAAAGCGGCGACGGCCACATCTGGAGAAATTGGCGCATATATCTCACTGAGTTCCTCCCCCAACTCTTCAAGAAATAAAATCAGTAGGTGCCTTGCAGAAATGCAGGGCATCTTTTTTTTAACAAAAAGAAGCGCTGCATCACTGCAGCGCTTTCTCCAAAAGATTGTTTTCCAATTACTATTCATTCCAACAATCTCTTACCGATATGTGAGGGGGCTTTGTCTTGAGAAAATAACAATGCCCTTCCGGTTTTTACATTCAATCTTTTACCATTGAAACTTTCTTAACCTTAAAATCTATTCAACTACAAACTCTATTATTAATCCTAATCATAATGATTCTTTCTACTTCATTATCTGTTTTCCGTTGCAAAGTTATATTATATGAAACCGAAACACAAGCGAAATAAAAAATATCAAAACATCTCAATCACACTTCGCCTGTGTTTCAATTCATTACACAATTAAAAGTATAAATTCTCTCAAAAAGAATTTAATAAAACCTTGCTTACATTCCTTCCTTTCTTCACGATGTAAAGACCGGGAGCCGAAGGATTCGCGATTCTCACCCCCTGCATGGTGTAGTATTCCGTTCCGGCATCCTCGTCAGCATCCACAAACTCGGTCACGGCAGTCATCACCCCTGCGGGTCCGGCATCAAGGAAGATGTGATTGTTTATCACGTATGGTTCCTCCACATCATACTGTGTGCCGGCATTATTATGAAGGATGAAATGATGCGCATCCTCGGTTGCCTCAACATTGCGGACCACTTTATAGGTCGTGCCATCTATCACCTCGGTCTCCGCCAGATAATGTCCGGGCCAGCCCCCGAAGAGCGACGGAGCATCATTGCGGTAGGCATAGAGGTAGAGGTCGGCCCAGCCGGTCTGGTCGTTTATATAGATGTTGTACTTCTCGTCCGAGACAACGGGAGGGTCAAGGATTGTAAACTTCTTATCAGTAATCTCAATGAAGAGATCCTCAGTGGCAGGAACAGCCGGACCGTCAAACTGTGCGCCGGAATTGTTAGTGAAGATGAGGTTATGCTCTCCGCTGTAACCCATTGGGAACTCAACTTTCTTATACGTGACACCACCCATCGTCACTTCCTGAGTGAAAATGGCTCCGGGCCACTTGCCGAAAAGGGAGGTGGCGTCATTCTGATAGGCATAGACATAAAGGTTATCCCAACCCGAAAGGTCGCGCACGTAAATGCCGGGAGTTTTCGGAAGATCGGGAATCACTGGAGTCTCCCCGCTCTCATCATCCGCCACATAAACCGCATACCCGTAGGCAGGAAGGGTGAACGATCCTCCCGACACCATCTGTGCCTTTTTCCCGGAGAAAACATCCACGGCATTGATTCCGGGAAGAGAGCCTGTCACAGTGAAAGATGCCTGACTGTCTCCGAAATTGAGCATGACCACCACTGTTTCATTACCATTGCGGCGTTCATATACATATACCTTATCATTGCTTGCTTCATGGTTAAGGAACACTCCGCTCTCCTTCCCCGTGTTCAGGGCCGGCTGGGTATGCTTGAGATTGCAGAGTGTCTTGATAAGGGCTGTCATCTCATTGTCGGGATTGTTCCAGTTGATGGGAGTCTTTTCCGACAGAAGCACCTGCCCCGACTTATACTGAATCTCCTGACCATTATAGAGCAACGGCATGCCATAGACAGTGAATTCGAGCACGGTCATGGGGCGCAGAAGTTTCCCGAAATGCTTCTCTTCAGTGCCACCTTCATCCTGCACCACATCATGATTGCTCAGATATACCATGCGGGAACGTCCCTTGTAATTGTTGTCGTTATGAAGTTTGGCACACTCATTCTTGAGGTTGTTGATGTTCACGCCCCTCACCTGGTCGAGAAGGCGGTCGCGGAAGCCCCACGCATAGTTATAATCGAAATAACCATTCGACACGAGTTCCGGGCGGCTGTCATCCTCGGCCAGCCACGCCACACGCTTACCGTTCTTCAACACCTGTTCCGATGCCTTGCGCCATAGTTCGGGTGAGGGCCCCGACGCATAGTCGCAACGGAAGCCGTCGATATCGAAATTCTCTACCCAATATTGCATGCATTTGATCATCTCATCCTGCATAGCCGTGCTGTTGCTATCGAGCTGATAAACGTCGTTCCAACCGTTGGGATGCACAATCTCGCCACCGTTCTTCTTGTAAAATTCGGGATGAGACGACACCCACACATTATCCATCGAAGTGTGATTGGCAACCCAGTCGAACCATATCTCCATACCATTGTCGTGGATGGTCTTTACGAGGTCGCGAAGATCCTGTTCCGTGCCGTTGTTGGGGTCAATCTTTGTATAATCCTTCACGGCGTAAGGACTGGAGTATGTTCCCCACTTGCCTATGTCGCCAAGCTTATAGATAGGCATCAGCCACACCACATCCACACCCAATTCTTTGAGTCGCGGAATCTGTGCCTCCACCCCTTTCAGGTTACCTGCAGGAGAGAAGTTGCGCACGAACACTTCATATATCACCCTGTTCTCGGGCTTCCTCACATCGGAAGCCGCCCAGCCATTCATGCTGCTTCCAAAAAGAAGCAACATGACGGCCAGACGGCACATTATCGAACTGATTTTCATCTTAAAGTCTGGTCTTACTTGTAAATCTCACTTTACGACTTTTGAAACCTTTGAGCCTTTGCGCACGATGTAGATACCTGTTTCAGGAGCGGCAACGCGAACACCCTGAAGAGTGTAATACTCAGCTTCGGCATCATCTTCAATAACAGTCAAAACAGCAACACTGCTCTGAACACCATCTGCGGTAGCTGTGAAGAAAAGATCCTTATCAATTGCGTATGCTCCGGGAACGTCCTTTTGTACCCCCGCATTATTATTGATGATGAAAGTCTGCTCAACATCAGTTGCCTCCACATCCTTAACAACTTTATATTCCACACCATCCACAGTCTCGGTTTCTTTCACTTCCACACCGGGCCATCCGCCGAAGATTGATGGTTGTCCGCCCACGTAAGCATAAAGATACAAATTATCCCAACCTGTCTTATCCTCGATGTAAATATTATAGGTGGTCACGCCGGGCTTAGGAATTATCTTACATTCTGTTGCAGTTAGCTCAACATAAAGATCTTTTCCTGACGGGGCACTGATTCCTTCCACCTTCTCATCATCGTTATTATTGTTGAAGATAAGGTTATAGGTTATCTCTCCTGTTCCGGGGAAAGGAACTTTCTTAAAGGTTTCGCCTGCGATAGTCACCTCCTCTGTGGGAGCGGCACCGGGCCAACCGCCGAACACCTCTGCCTGACCAGTGGCCCAACCATACACATAGAGACCACTCCATCCTGTCTTGTCAAGGATATACACAAAGGTCTCGGGCATTTCAAAATCTACATCGGGATTTGAAGGATCGGTATAGCTGTTGACCATAATACCGTTGGTCGCAAAATAGTAGTTCTCCTCTGTCAGATCAATCGCACCAAGGTCAATCTGTTGGCCTTCATTGGCATTGTTATTGAAGATGAGATTGGCAGTTTCACCATCGTGACCTTCAACAACAAACTTGTCATATTTCACATTGCTGATTGTTTCTTGAGCGGTTGGAGCCGCACCGGGCCAGCCACCGAGGATCTCTACATCATTACCCCAAGAATAGAGAGTAACATCAGTTCCCCAGTCGGTGAGGTTAGCAACATAAATGTTATGGGTGGCGGCAGAAGCTGTCATTGCCATTGCTCCGAGTGCGAGCGAGAGTAGTAAACTTTTTTTCATGCTATTTTTCTTTTGTTAATTTGGTTAAGTAGATTGATTTTCTGACGCAAAATTATTTCATCTGAAAACCGAATCCTAACATCATAATAAATTTCAAGAAAATCTGAATAGGATATAACTAATAATCAACCCATTAATTAAAATAAAATATAACTAAAGTCAAAACAATAGGTCCGCGATTCTTTTTAATCTTTATATCTATACATTTATCCCTCCAATCTTTATATCTATCCCACTAATAATATCTATCTCTCTAATCATTATTTCTATAGCCACAGATTAGGATTATATCAGGTATATCTATCCCAACAGGTGTGGATTATATGTGATTTTTGGTATCGCGGATTTTTAATCGCATAGCGATATTTTTGGCGCAGATCGAGCGCGGATTGAACGTGGATCTTAAAATTGTTTGTAAATGTCATTAGAATCGCGGCTGCCAAGGCATTAATGCCTTGGCAGAGGCATGGATCGAAGCGGATGACCGCGGTTCGCCATAGTACGCAATAATTATCGACAACGGTTAAGAATATAATAGCCCGTTAAAATCCGCCCAAATCCGTTGATGTCTCTTGCATCCATGCGAGAGACACAGCGATTCCATTATTCGACAGATTAATTATTTGACAACTAATAAAATGTTCATTTAAAAATCCGCGCCCAATCCGCGGACAGCCGTAAGGCAAAAAAAGATACGCGATTCCCTCTAATCTTTATTTTTATCCTCAAATCATATCTATCCTTTATGTGTATCCATCCTAACCCTTAGGTTTATTTCTTACTAATTTATATCTTTCATTTACGGGTGTATTAAAAGAATAATCATAAATCACGGAAACAAAAAACAGCACTAAAAAATTGAGTTTTTGCGTATTCTGAAAATTTTTAGTAACTTAGGGAAGTTTTATCAGAGCAAAC
>CAMWIH010000167.1 GCA_947174305.1 uncultured Porphyromonadaceae bacterium
ACTGGGAAGGCTGGAAGATCCTTACAGATCTTATCGGCGACCGTTGCCAGCTCGTTGGTGATGACTTCTTCGTAACTAATGTTAAGTATCTTGAGAAAGGTATCGAGGAAGGTTGTGCTAACTCAATCCTCGTGAAGGTTAACCAGATCGGTTCACTCACTGAGACTCTCCGCGCCGTACAGATGGCACAGCGTAACAACTACACTGCTGTTATCTCTCACCGTTCAGGCGAGACTGAGGACGCAACAATCGCTGACCTCGCAGTAGCAATGAATGCAGGTCAGATCAAGACCGGTTCTGCAAGCCGTTCCGACCGTATGGCTAAGTACAACCAGCTTCTCCGCATCGAGGAGGAACTTGGCGACCGTGCAGTATATGGTTACAAGAAAATCGCTCGCAAGAAATAATTCCGACAAATAGAATTTTTCTCGACAATATTAAAGCCGATGTCCAATGGACACCGGCTTTTCTTATTTCACACCGACAGAGCCAGCTGATTCTTTACAAGGTTCCAATACTCCCCGTTGAGACTCACCAACTCATCATGAATGCCAACCTCTGCTATTCGACCATCCTAAATCAAAAAAAGAAAATATGTGTTTAAGGATAGACTCTCCATCTCCGTAGGGGTAATTAATATTTACAACAGCTACAATTAATGAAATAATAACTACACCTATTATTATTATCCCCCATCTCTCCAACTTATATGGAACCTCTCCTAAAATACGTCTTACCTTCGGGGAACGGAGTTCGATTCTATCATATGTAGTTACTTTATTCTCCTTCATTCTTGTTTAATTTCCTAATTCCAATTGATTTTTTATTAGATTATAATAAGTGCCTTCTTTTTTCAAGAGATCCTTATGATTTCCTATCTCAACAATCTTGCCAGACTCAAGAACAATTATATTATCCGCATTCTTAACGGTGGATAAACGATGGGCCACTATCACCACAGTCTTTCCATGATAGAAATCTTCAAGATTCTCGACTATCTCTCTTTCATTTTTGGCATCAAGGGAATTTGTGGCCTCATCAAGGAATATAAATTCTGGATTCTTATAAACAGCTCTTGCTATAAGAATACGTTGCTTCTGCCCCTGACTGAGCCCAATACCATCTCTTCCAATCAATGTATTATATTTTAAAGGAAGACCCATGATAAAATCATGTATGCAGGCTGTTTTAGCTGCATTCTCTAATCTTTCTATATCTATTTCCTCGTCATCAATAGCAATATTTCTTGCAATAGATTCTGAAAAAATTGCTCCGTCCTGCATCACAACCCCACAATGCTTTCTCCACCATTGTAAATCATAGGTATCTATTGTCTCGTCCGCAATGTTTATCCTTCCATGCAACACAGGATAATAGCCAAGCATAAGCTTGATGAGAGTTGTTTTTCCACTTCCACTTGCACCTACAATCGCTGTCACCTTTCCTTCAGGAATCATAAACGATATATCCGACAGAGTATATCTTGACGAATGTTTATCATACTTGAATCCAACATTTTCAAACACAATATCCGGTTTTCCGAGAAATTCTTGACGTTGGTTAGAGCGACTCTCTTCATTATTGGATTCATGAATCTCATTTATTCTTTCCAAAGATATTTTAACATCCTGAAGAGAATATATGAATTGCATTAATTGCTCCACCGGTGAATTAAGCTGGCCTACAATATATTGAATTGCCAGCATTGCTCCCAATGTCAACGCCCCATTAATTACTCCCGTTGCAGCAAAGACCGTAATCAATATATTTTTAATCTCATTAATGAACACACTCCCTGCCTCTTGGGTTTGTTGAAGTTTAATTGATTTCATTTGCACTTCAAAAAGATCAGCTTGTGTATCCTCCCACTCCCATCTTCTTCGTCTCCGACAATTCTGTAGTTTTATCTCCGGAATATTAGTTATAAACTGATAGGTTACATTTTGACTAATAGCTTGCTGCTCAAAAAGCTGATAATCCAGAACCTTTCTATGGCTTAAAAACCTTATAATCCAAAGTCCATAAACAATGCTTCCACAAAGAAATATACAGAACACGACTCTGTCATAAAATAAAAGAATCACCCCAAAAATCAGAAATGAAAGGAGTGTAAACATAATCCCAAGAACCTGATTTGTAAGAAAGTTTTGAATACGGGAATGATCACCCATTCTTTGAAGAAGATCGCCTAACAATTTGGTCTCAAAAAAAGTCATTGGCAGCTTAAGAAGCTTTATAAAAAAGTCGCTGACAATCGAGATATTTATTCGCATAGATATATGCAGGAGCAGCCACCTTCGAACGAAATCGGTGGCAGTCCTTCCTACAACAATCATCAGCTCCCCAAGGAGTACAAGCCATATGAATTTTATATCCCGATGCCTTATACCTATATCCACAATCCATTGCGTCAGAAACGGCATTATCAATTGCAGGATACAACCCACTCCCAACCCTAATATTATCTGTAAAAAATACCGCTTGTATTGTTTTACATATTCCCAAAGAAATCGGAATGAACGACGATTATCCAGATCCGTTTCCTTGAGATTTTGAAATTCAGGGGTTGTCTCTATAAACATGGCCACACCCTTTTCAATACCGTGTGAACATGTAGAAAGCCAATGCTGTGAAAACTCCTCAAGAGTAAGCTTGTACTTTCCTTTGCCAGGATCGGCAATCCAGAATCTTTTTCCATTCTTATCTATCTTATACAATACAACAAAATGATTCTGATTCCAGTGCAATATGCAAGGTAAGGGACAACTTAAAAGATCAGTTACACTTACTCTTCCTGCTGCATAATCTAATTTCAACACTTCGCATAGATCTGCAATTCCTTTAAAAGAGACTCCATCTTTTGAAGGCTGACAATGTTGCTCTAAAACCCTTATTGGGATTTTTTTACCATAAAAGCGACATATCATGCTCAAGCATGATATGCCGCACTGCATCGAGTCAAGCTGCTTTACGAAAGGGAAGGCCATGGATATCATTTTCGCAGGATGCCCGAATCATTGTCGCCATTGTCAAACCGGGGACGGCCTGAGTTTCGATTCCTGCCAAAACTGAAATTATAAGAGAGCTTCACAGAAACCAGATTGTTCCTATCCATTACATTTGTTTCCGTGGAGGAAAAGACAGGGGCATCATTTACCGTGTACTCGCTCTCCTTGAAACCTTTACCGAAAGGCATCGACCATTGCAGTCCGACGGAAAGATTGGTCATAGGACGGTATTGTACCAATGCCGACCAGAACTGAGCCCTCGGACGGATCAACTGACCCTGTGCAATCTTTCCGGGATATTGGTAAAACAATTCGAATGTCCAATGATCCAGGTTTAAGGAAAGATTTGACATCCACTGGAAGCGATACCCATTCCACGAATACTCCGAATTTTTTCCTCGGACATCCGAGGCAATGATACGGTTCCAGAATGCCAATTTCCCATTACCAAGAGGATTGATTGTTATATCGAGCATCCCGGCTAATTCGCTATAGCTGGAGAGATTCACAAGAGTCTGAAGCATATAATTATCGGCAACAGTGTACATGTCGCAGATCATATCCGGCGATGAGGTGAATGACGGGCGGAAAGCGAAGGAAACATATTTGGAATTGAATATCACGTTCAATCCTGCATAATGACTCTTGTACGGCTTCAAGGTAGAATTTCCATGATACACAAGACGGGTGTCAAGCCATTGGTCGGTCTCGCTCAATTGTGCAATGTCCGGGGCTCCTCCTGAGAATGAGTAGTTGGCAGCCAGCTGCAGATTATTCAATACATACCATGAAAAATAGACTGTCGGCGTGGGGATATATACGTTATGCGATCTTTCCAATGAGGTTGAAGCTGTATGTAACCAGCTAAAACCCATATAAACACGCCATTGGATTTTATCTTTCCTTCCCATCCAGTATCCATAGCCGCCCATGCCGTTGACTGTCTGGAAGAAAGGATTGGCCGTATCGACATACTTGCTGTGCTTGTAAGCCTCAAAAAAGCCAAGGTAAAAATAGCCGGCCTTGCTGTAGGGGAACTGATACTGCAGTTCGGAGAATATCCCGTCAAGATTTGTCTTGTAATCTGAATGTGAGCCGGTGAATCCTTCCATGTTCTCACGTGATTCCTGATACGCCGAGCTGTATTTCGTGGCGTAATGCTGATAATTGATATTGGCAATGATTGTTCCGGAATTTTCGCCCAGAGTCTTTTCAAAATAGTTTCCCACCCGGTATTTAGTATATCCCGAATGGAGATAGTTTGTGGCAAGGAAGGAGTCATCGTTGGAATGCACCCGCTGATTGTAGGTTCCCCCATCCCTGTTGAATCCTATGGCTGCCTTGACGTTATACAGGAAATTCTGCGGCTTGTTGATCTGATAAGTCAGGTTAACACTGTTGTTGTCAATATTATTATGGGAATCGAGTCCCTCCTTCACCTTATTATAATTTACGCCGTCAAAATCATAATCCAGGACTTCTGTATGACGGTATTTTCTGTAATGCCTGTTCTCGTTGGCATACAGAAGCGTGAATCTCGACTGTTTATAGTTGTAGTAGAGCGAAGCGGAATTTTCTCCTTTCAGCGACTGAAATGCCTGATCCACCTCCAATGCAACGTTTCCTCCATATATATTTGATTTCAATTGTATATCAATTACAGAGGAAACACCCTGCGCCAGGAACCGGGGCGGTGGGTTCTGATAGACGTTCACCTTTGCGATGTCCTCCTTAGAGAGTGTCTGCACTTCCTGCATTGTGGCCTCCACACCGTCAATGAGGATCTTGACATTCTCATTTCCCTGATAGTAGAGCGCCCCGCCGGGGAGCACTGTGAGATTGGGTATGATATTGAGCGATTGAAGGACATTACTGTATCGGGCCATGTCCTTCTGACTAAGACGATAGGATGTATGTGTATCGAAATCCTCGACATCCGCCGGGGTTATCACCACTTCCTTAAGGTTCGTTTCTTGCGGAAGTATTATTTTTGAATTGGAGTCTGAAATGGAGTCAATTTTAACAAGCCGTGTTGAATATCCGGATTTTGAAGATATTATATAGCTGACTTCCGAATTATTGACATTCACAATGCCGCGAGTATCTGAAAACCATTCCCCTATAGAGTCATTGGCCGCGGTATATCCTATGCATTTAACCTCCTTAAGAGGTTGGTCTGCCTCGGAAAATAAGGTGATTTCCCTGGCATAACATGCAATTGCTGTCAGGATAGCTAAACAGGTTAGTAATCGTTTTATCATAGCTTATAGGATCAAATTAATATCATCAGAATGAGGGTACCTTGGGTCAGTATCATAATTTAATGAATTAAATTAATATTTATATTAGCATTATGCAAACGAATCTTTAAATTCTCTTTACATTTGCAAAGATATCAAATAAAATTCAAATGCAAAATATTTCTTCTTTTTTTTCAAGACTTTTTATTCTATTACCCCTGTGGCAATCCAGTCATCACCTTCGATCACTATGGTATGATAGTCAGATTCCGTCAGAGATATTACGGAATTGAGGCATGGGGAATAACCCTCCAACTCTTCGAATGCATTATAGACGGAAACCTCTGCATCTACATCATTCGCACAGAAAATTTCGACTGACATCGTTTCATTGTTATATACCACCTCAATCGGTAGTCTAACAGGGGAGCGTAACACCTTGTCAGAAACATCCTTCTTCTGAGTAATCTTTATTGGCACTTTTTTCTCTACCGCCTGTACACCAATAGCGGAGAATGCCAATAAAGACGCTAAAATCAATTTTTTTATTGCCATATTTATTGGTTTTTATTACCCCCAAATTACAATAAAACAGGTTAACATAAAAATAAAAAGTTTAACATGCTGAATTTTAAAGCCCTATCACTCAATGATATAGACAGTG
>CAMWIH010000168.1 GCA_947174305.1 uncultured Porphyromonadaceae bacterium
ATCTTAACATGATGAAAAAATATATAGTTTTAATGGCCGTCGGGTGCTTCACGGGCTTGACGGCCTTTGGCCAAAGTGCGACTGACGCATATCGTTTTTCACAACCCGACCTGAAAGGGACAGCCAGATTTATGTCTATGGGTGGTGCATTCGGTGCGTTGGGTGGAGATCTTTCCACATTATCACAAAACCCTGCAGGCATCGGTGTGTATCGCAGCAATGAAATTGGTTTCACGCTCGACCTCGATTTTCAGAAATCAACCTCTGACGCCCAGGGGATGAAAACAAGCGTGGATCAGACAAAGTTTCTGCTCAACAACATTGGTGGAGTTGCTACATTACGTCTTCCAAGTGCAACAGTGCCGAATTTAAATTTCGGATTCACTTATAACAAGGGGGCTTCTTTTAACCGCAAATACAGAGGCAACATTCCTCGCCTTGATACGTCAATAAGCAATTATATCGCCGGAGTAGCCAATGAAGCCGGTGTGACAGTTGCTGATGTGGAAACCACAGATAATTTTGATCCGTACAATCCCAACGACGGAGGATTTGAGGCTCCATGGCTCACTATTTTAGGCTATGATGGATTTCTTATAAATCCAAACGGCGATCCTGATGATCCTTATTGGACAGGCCAATGGGGGACAGCCGGGAATGTGGATGGTGTTAATGTTCCGGCCACAACCGGTTCCGGATATTTTGAAGTGATTGAAAAAGGTTCTGTGGATGAATATAACATTGCAATCGGAGGAAATATAGCAAATAAGGTATTCTGGGGAATGAATTTCGATATCGTGAATTTCGACTATCGCATTCAAACCCTATGGGGTGAAAACCTTGATAATGCGTGGGTGTATAATCCTAATACGCAAGTTGTGGATCAGACCACTGCTAAGTGGAATATGCAGAATCTTTATCGTGCAAACGGATCGGGGTTCAATTATCAGTTAGGAGTAATCGTGAAACCTATTCAGGAATTGCGCATCGGGTTGGCAATGCATACACCGACATGGTATAATCTCAATCAAACATTTTTTGCGGACGTTTTAGGTAATTATTACGGGAAAGAGTATAATCCCACAACCAATCAGGATACCCCGGGGTATAGTGACGTGAATTTCCGCACTCCATGGAAAGTGATTGCCAGTGTAGCAGGAGTTATTGGGTCTAAGTTCATTGTGTCGGCTGATTATGAGTGGCAGGCGTATCAGCACATGAAATTCTCGGAGCCTTCATATAATGATGGCTATTATTACGACTATTATTCAATGCCCGGATCTCCGTTCAATCCCGATTATTATTACGAAACCAATCAGGATATAAAGGATTATTATAGACAGACCAACACTTTGCGCCTTGGTGCCGAGTATAGGGTGACTCCAAAATTTAGTGTTCGAGCTGGTTACTGCTTTGTTTCATCTCCTGTTAAACCCAAGGCTAAGAATAATGACCTGTCTATTATTACAGTCGGTACAATGCCTAATTATCGTTTCGATAACGACACCAACTACATCACTTGCGGTTTGGGCTACAAGACTTCAGGTTTCTATGTAGATCTGGCCTACGTTTACAAGCACATGTCCAGTGAATATCATGCCTATTCTCCTGAACCCAATTCCTCTATCGTGAGTCCTCAGGCAAGTCTTTCACTTAACAATAGTCAAATAGTATTGTCTTGCGGTATGAAATTCTAATAAGAATTTTATTAAACGATAATTAAGTAAAGACGGTGTGCCTAAATGCAAAAATTTGGCGCACCGTCATACTTTTTTCCCTTCTACCAAAATTGGTTTCGAATCATTTCCTATTCGAAAACCATATATAAACATTTCCCGACTTTCTCCAACCTTAATTTTTTTCTTTAATTCTTCAGCCTTGAGAGGGTAATTCCTCACAGCAACACTATAACCTTTCCCTTTGAGTCTTTTTAAATCATGAGATGAGAGTTTTCTTTTTATCTCAATAATTCTACCCGGAAAATCAGTATGTAGAATAGGAGAAACAAAAAGTTCTGTATTTTCAGAAATCTTTTTCATTCCCGGGAATTGGTTGCAGATATCTCTCCCTGCATTTAATTTCATTACAGAGGCATTCGGTTCGTAAAGGTAACTTCCATCTGTAATATCGTTGAGATCGGCAATAGCTTCAGCCCGGTTCTTTGAACCGTAAGTAATGCTGAATGATGAAATAATCCCATCGTCGTCCAGATCAATTGCTGATAAAACAATATGCCCATTGCTTTTGTCACTTTGAGAGTTGTTTTGATCATCGTTTGCTTTCCTTATAACAATCAAAAGTTCCTTACACTCTCCCTTTACACTGACCGCATAGATGCGTTGGATATATTTAAATTGTTTTATAACAGCAGTAATATCCAGGAGAGGGGAGGCCTTAATCATTAGAGTGGAGCCATGGTCAACTATGCTTTCATAGAATGAGGTAACATCGGGTGAACAATCTGAAAAAGCATAGGTCCGTTGCTTTAGCTCGTCTCTTCTGGAGGGATCAATAAAAAATAAATCAATGCCTGTTAGATCATGTTCGTTAATATAGTGTTCACAACTATCGTTAATGACTTTAAGATTCGGTATATTCAAACAGGTCGCGTTATGTCTTAATGTGTCGGCTTTCGTCGAATCAAGCTCAATTGCCGTAACCTCATTTCCGGATCTCGCCATACACATCGCGTCTATTCCCAATCCTGCTGTAAGGTCAATAATATTTTTTCCTGAACCAATCAATGAAGCATGAAAACGAGCCACTCTTTCATCTGTGGCCTGTTCGGAGGATATGGCATCCGGGAAAAGAAATTTTGACTCCGACAAAAAAGTGGGAAGCTTATTCTTTGTTTTCCTTCTATTGATTATCTGGGTTGTGGCGAAATTTAGGTCGAAATTCTTTTCCTTACCGGCATATTTCAGCAGCAACTCCGAGGGATTTGAATTAAAATGCTCATTCACAAAAGAAAAGAACTCTCTATTATACATTTTTTCCGGAAGCATTTAAAAAAATAAGTTAAAATATCTTTCAAAATTAACTAATTTCTCTTTCTTTTACCACATTTTAGCTAACTTTGCAGTGAAAGAATGATAGAACGTCATTGAGAAACGTTAGGCATCTTATATTTCTTTCAAGAAAAAAGAGGAAAATCAAATTATGAAGTTTTTATATAGATTCTTAGTTTTAATTACGTTATCTTTATCGGTAGCAACCTTATATTCTGCTGAAAAGAGTTCGGATTTTGTGGTGGTAATCGATCCCGGACATGGAGGAAACGACACAGGAGCTGTCGATAACGGAGTCAAGGAGAAAGATATAAATTTATCTGTAGCCAAATATCTTCAGGAAGATTTGCAGAAAAAAATTAAAGGTGTCAAGGTAGTGATGACCCGAAGTAACGATACATTTGTCACATTGCAGGGTCGTGCAGATATTGCCAACCGTAATAGGGCTGATCTGTTTATCTCCATTCATACAAACTCTGTAGATGCAAAGAACCCTAACCGTAAGAGCGTATCCGGTTCATCGGTATATGCATTGGGTCTCCACAAGGACAAGGATAACCTGAATGTGGCAAAACGGGAAAACTCTGTTATCGAACTTGAAAAGAATCACGAAGAGAAATACAGCGGTTTTGACCCTTCAAAAGATGAGTCGTATATCATCTTTGAGATGGCTCAGAAAAAGAATCTCGAGCAGAGTCTCAGATTTGCAAATTACGCACAGAAACAACTTGTGAATTATGCCGGAAGAAAAGACAGAGGTGTAAAACAAGCCGGTTTTTGGGTGCTTTGGGCAACTTCAATGCCTGCGGTACTTGTAGAACTCGATTTCATTTGCAATCCTACTTCAGCGGCATTCATGGGCTCTTCTGCCGGAGAGAAGAAGATGGCGGAAGCATTGGGAAATGCGGTGGTGCAATATTACAACACCATCCAATCCCCGGCCACTCACAATTTAGTGACTTCTCAAAAAAAAAGTGAAATCGAATCTGAGAAGAAAGTAGAACTGGCCACAGTGACAAAAAGTAAGAGAACTGACACTCCTCCTGTTAGTAACTACAATAAAGAAGCCGGTCGCCGGTTAACGACAGCCAGAAAGAGACGTTCCACTTCCTCAAAAGTTGCTTCCGACCGTAGAAATGTGGAAACAGCATCAATAGTTGTAAAGTCGGAATCTGACTATCTGGCGAAGGCTAATGAAAAACCAACAGTTGTGAAGCAGGAAAAGAGGGAGGCGATTAAGGAGACTCCGAAAGAAAAGAAAAAAAGGTTAGCTCTTGAAAAAAAGAGGAAAGAGAAGGAACTTAAAGAAAAGGAGACCTTAAGGAAAAAGCAGGCAAAAACACTTGAAGAGCAAAAGAAAAAAGAGAGGAATCAAAAAAAATCATCAAATAATAATAAATCCAATATGAAGATTGTTGTAAATAAAGATGGAACTGTTGTTAAGACAGGTGCTACTCAAAATAGCAATTCTAATTCAGCATCTTCAGTCCTGGTAAAGAAAAGAAAATCGTTAAATTCAAAGAAAAAATAATATATATAACAATTCTATCTCTTTTTGAAATAAATTTTAGGGTACAGAATGTCTATATCAAAATATATAGACACAAGGCAAACTAATTAATAGCATAAGTCTAAATATTAAAAGAGAGGAAGATTAAATTCCTTTAGTTGAAACATTAGGTTATGAAAAAGATATTTAACAAAGAATTTAAGATTGGAATCTTTGTGATTCTGGCGATCCTAATCCTCATATTCGGTATCGATTATCTCAAGGGTATAAATCTCTTTAACCCTGCGAACTTCTATTATGCTACCTATGAAAATGTTCAAGGCCTTGAGGTTGCTTCACCAGTCACCTGCAACGGCTATAAGATAGGCCAAGTAAGAGAGATTTCATTCGATTATGATCATCCGGGGAAAGTGAAAGTTCAGCTTGCTCTTAATAAAGAAGTCAAGCTTCCTGAAAATTCAAAAGCACTGATTGCTTCCACGCTCCTCAGCGGTGCATATATTGATATCAAGATAGGCGACAGCAAAAAGATGCTTCCAATTGGAGGAGAGATACAGCCCGCAACCACACCTGACCTTATGGCTACAGTCAGCAATGACATTATGCCTGCTGTCAATGATATGTTGCCTAAGATTAATGCAATCATGGATAATCTTGACACCGTTACTACTAATTTAGCGCTTATCTCAAGTGATCCGGCTCTCAGCGCCTCTATTAAACGTTTGAATGGCATCACGGGTAATATTAATTCAATGACCGATAATTTCAATACAATCTCGCTTGGCCTCAGAGGTCAGGTTCCATCTGTCATGAATAATGTGAGCCGAATCACTTACGGACTCGACACGGTGGCCGCCAATCTTGGCGCACTTTCAGCTCAGCTCAGAAGTCTCCCGCTGAATGCCACAATGGATAATGTGAACCAGATTACAGAGAATCTCACACGATTCTCCAATCAACTCAATGATCAGAAATCTTCTCTCGGCATGCTGATGAATGATCCGGAACTTTACAATAGATTAAATAATGTTGCAGCTGACGTGGATTCCCTCATTGTTGATATAAAGAAGAACCCCAAGAGATATATAAGCATAAAGCTGCTTTAAAAAATTATTTTAATCAAAGGATATAAATGACAATCTCCCCTTATTTAGAACTGTTCTAAATAAGGGGAGATTGTCATAAAAAGATTAACTTGCTGATTTATATGCAATTCTTTATAAAATTAATCATATACAACTAACATTTGAACAAATTTAATACTTTGATTTTTTGTAAATTAAAGTATCGATAGAATAAAATTATAAATCTGAAGATAAAATCTATAATACAT
>CAMWIH010000169.1 GCA_947174305.1 uncultured Porphyromonadaceae bacterium
TATAACTTTCATCACCCTCATTTGGTTAGAAAGGACTTTAGGATAAGGATGAGTCAAAATCAAAAATTTTTGGTATATTTGCATACGGATTCAATCATCTGATTAGAAGATTTAATCAATTGAAAATAAAAAAATGGATACAGACAGAGATATCATCATAGAGAAAGATTTCGCAGAACGAGTAAAAAATTATCGTGTGCTGCTTTTTGAAGCCAACGTAAGAAACGGAGAAACATCAGATAGCCTTAAATCAGAGCTGAACGCTTTGGCTGAAGAGATTTCTGCCAAATATAAAGTGGAGGATATAAATAAAATTCCCGCCATCAAGGCAACCAGAGCGGCATATAAGGTTTGTGGCAAAGACCCTAACCGCTACCGACCCTCCCAAGAACAGCTAATGCGCCGAATAGTAAGGGGACTTGGACTTTATTATGTCAATAATCTCGTGGATGCCGGAAACCTCTTCTCTCTAATGACAGGATGCTCGGTGGGATGTTTTGATGCAGATAAAATATCCGGAAAAGTCTTGACGCTTGGGATAGGGAAAGAGGGGGAACCCTATCAGGGAATCGGACGTGGAGAGCTCAATATATCGGGAATGCCCGTATTCCGTGATAATACAGGAGGAATCGGAACTCCTACAAGCGATAACGAGCGTACGAAATTAGAGTTGGACACAAAAAGTCTGCTTGTAACGGTCCATCTTTTTAATCCTGAAATAAAGCCGGAAGAAATAATAAATCTATTTGATCGAATATTTTCCACTTATGGCAATGCTACCAATATAAGGCATAAACTATATGCCAATCCATAACATTGATGAGGCAAAGAGTATCATCTTACGCTTAAAATTTTAACAAATTTTACCGAAACTCTCATATCGTTTGATTGCAAAAGAAGCCGGCGTTTGTTAACTTTGTAATCCAAATCAAATAAATTATGGCTAACCCCTCATTTACGCATTTACACGTTCATACCCAATATTCCCTGCTTGATGGAAAGGCCTCCATACCGGAACTCGTTGATAAAGCTATCAACGATGGCATGCGTGGCATTGCCATTACCGACCACGGAAATATGTTCGGCATAAAGGAGTTTTTCAACTATTGCGAGAAAGTGAATGGAAAACTTCCCGATGACCAAAAGTTCAAGCCCATCATTGGGTGTGAAATGTATGTTGCCAAAGAGAGCAAACTTGAAAAAAAAGATAAGCGGGATAATGGATACCACCTGATTGTTCTGGCAAAGAACGAGAAGGGATACCATAATCTGGTTAAGCTCGTGAGTCGAGCATGGACCGACGGTTATTATTACAAACCTCGAACCGACCGTGAGGACCTGGCCAAATATCACGAAGGCCTTATAGTGTGTTCGGCGTGTCTCGGAGGTGAAGTGCCTCAGTTCATTATGCACGATGAGATTGATGCGGCGGAAGAACGTGTGAAATGGTATCAATCCATATTTGGAGAGGACTATTATCTGGAACTCCAACGTCATCAGACTTTCAAGGAGAATGCAAACCGTGAGGTTTATGTTGAGCAACAGAAAGTGAATGAGCATTTAGTGCGAATTGCCAGGAAATATGGCATAAAGTTAGTTGCTACCAACGATGTCCATTTCACATTTGAAGATGATGCGGAGGCTCACGACCGCCTGATATGCGTCTCAATGCAGAAAACCTTCAATGAGACCAGACTCCACTACACAAAGCAGGAATGGCTTAAAACTCCTGCCGAGATGGCCGAAATATTTAAGGATATCCCGGAAGCTCTTGAAAACACCATGGAGATTCTGGATAAGATCGAGACATACAGTATCAACCACGCCCCCATCATGCCTTTTTTTGAAATCCCAAGAGAATTCGGCACCGAGGAGGAATACAGAAATAGAATTACTGAAAAGGAACTTTTCGATGAATTCACCCAAGACGAGCACGGCAATGTAGTTTTGTCGCAGGAAGAGGCTGAAAAGAAGATTGAGCGTTTAGGGGGATACGACAAGCTATACCGCATAAAGTTTGAAGCCGACTACCTTTCCAAGCTTGCTTTCGAAGGAGCCAAGGAGAGGTATGGCGACCCATTGCCTGAAGATGTGTTTGAACGCATAAAGTTTGAGCTTTATATAATGAAGACAATGGGCTTCCCGGGCTACTTCCTCATTGTGCAGGACTTCATCAATGTCGGCAGGAAGAAACTTGGTGTCAGCGTTGGCCCGGGGCGTGGATCTGCCGCCGGCAGCGCAGTTGCGTATTGTCTTGGAATCACCCAGGTGGATCCGATAAAATATGACCTCCTTTTTGAACGTTTCCTGAATCCCGACCGAATATCCCTACCTGATATTGACGTGGATTTCGATGATGACGGCCGATATGAGGTATTGAAATATGTGACGGAACGCTATGGTGAAGAAAAAGTGGCCCACATCATCACATATCAGACCATGGCCACGAAAATGGCCATAAAAGATGTGGCGAAGGTGCTTGAAGTGCCGTTGGCCGAGGCCAATAGGCTTGCACGCCTTGTGCCGGATCGCCTTAACGATAAAGATGGGAAATCTCAGAAAATCAATTTCAAGAACCTCCTGAAATATTGTGATGAGTTCGCAGCGGAAAAGAACAATCCCAACGAAGGCATACGCGAGACCATGAAATATGCCCAGCAACTCGAGGGAAATATCCGTGGCACCGGCATCCATGCCTGCGGTGTCATAATATCTCGAGATGATATAACCGACTGGGTGCCGGTAGCCATGGCCACCGATGCGGATGGCTCCAAGGTGATTTCCACTCAATATGAAGGGAGTGTGATTGAAGATACGGGGTTGATAAAGATGGACTTCCTTGGGTTGAAAACACTTTCAATCATTAAGGAAACTCTAATAAACATCAAGAACACCAGAGGATTTGACCTCGATATTGATCATATCCCTCTCGACGACAAGCCAACCTACGAACTCTATTGCAAGGGAAACACCACTTCCACCTTCCAGTTTGAGTCGGCCGGCATGCAGAAATATCTTCGCGAACTGCAGCCTTCCAAGTTTGAAGACTTGATTGCCATGAATGCCCTTTACCGCCCGGGGCCAATGGACTACATTCCGAGCTTTATTGCGCGTAAGCATGGAGTGGAACCTATTGAATATGATATCCCGATCATGTCGAAATATCTTGAAGAGACCTACGGAATATGCGTATATCAGGAACAGGTGATGCTCTTGTCGAGACTTTTGGCAAACTTTACCCGCGGAGAATCCGATATGCTTCGAAAAGCTATGGGTAAGAAGCTCATCGATAAGATGCAGAAACTGAAGGTCAAATTTATTGACCAAGGTAAGGCCAACGGATATGAAGAGAAAACTCTTGATAAAATTTGGGCAGACTGGGAAAAATTTGCATCTTACGCATTCAACAAGAGTCACGCGACATGTTATTCATGGGTGGCCTATCAAACGGGATACCTTAAAGCCAACTATCCTGCCGAATATATGGCGGGGGTGATGAGTCGCAACCTTGCATCCGCCGACAAGATCAGGGTCGTGATGGATGAATGCCGAAGAATGGGACTGACCGTAAAGGGTCCCGACATAAACGAATCTGTTGAGAAATTCGGTGTAAACCAGAAAGGAGAAATACGGTTTGGCTTGGGAGCAGTGAAGGGGGTTGGCGTTAATGCCGTGTCGGCTATCATTCAGGAACGCAAGAAGAACGGTCCTTTCAAGGATATCTATGAATTCATTGAAAGGGTAAACCTTAATGCCTGCAACCGCAGTGCAATCGAGAACCTTGCAATGGCAGGCGCATTCGATTGTTTCAATATTCCTCGAGAAGCTTTTGTAGCTCCCGTGCTCGACAATTCATGGGCCGACCTTCTCGTAAAATATGGCCAGAATATCCAGAAAGATAAAAATTCTCTCCAGATGTCTCTTTTTGGTGATATCGAGACCATCGAGACAAACAAACCTCCCTTGCCTGATTTTATCCCTTGGAGCCGTCTGGCTCTTTTGGATAAGGAGAAGGAACTTGTCACCATGTATCTATCCGCTCACCCGCTGGATCCGTATTGGATGGAACTAAACTATGAGTGCAGCACAACGTGCGACGGGTTGAAAGAGAAACTTGACAATGCGGAAGTGGGTCAGAAAATGATACTTGGGGGACTAATCACCAAAGTGACCGAACGAGTATCAAAAAAAGGCAAGCCCTTCACCATTGTTGAGCTTGAAGATTTCACGGGTAAGGGAGAGATACCTCTCTTTGGCCGTAATCATTCTGCTCACGCCTCTAAATTTCGTGAAGGTGAGGCCGTATTGATTAAACTCTCATTCTCACCCGGTTATTTCGATCCCTCGCGGGCTGATATGCAGATTGATGAAGTGACTCCTTTCGAGAATGTGAAAGGGAAAGTGGCTAATTCAGTGAGATTAATGCTTGATATCAACGACAGAAGCTGTCATGAATTATTCAGTGAAATCGAACAACTTGAGTCTAAAGCACGACCCGGTGACCTCTATATAGAACTGTTTGATGCCAAATCAAGGCAAACAGTCACGGTTCATTCGAGGAAACGAATCTCGGTTGATAAAGACTTTATTGACGTGCTCACCCGAAATGGATGTGCCTTCAAGGTGATGACACAAACTGTGTGACGAAGAAAAATAAAATTGTTAAATTTTCATCTGAAAACGTAATATAAACATTTAAAACCTTAAACTAAAATGGCAATAGCATTCACAGACAAGACTGCCAGAGAGGCAATTGAATCAGGAAAGGTTGTAGTAATTGACTTCTGGGCAACCTGGTGCGGACCTTGCATCAAACTCGGTCCGGTAGTTGAAGAACTCGCAGAAAAATATGGCGACAAGGCCATCATCGGTAAAATCAATATCGATGAAGAGTCAGACATAGTTTCTGAGAACCGCGTTCGTAACATTCCGACAGTTCTCTTCTTCAAAGACGGAGAATTGGCTGCCCGCAGCGTAGGTCTCGTTAAACTTGAAGACCTGGAGGCAAAACTTCTTCCGCTTCTCTAATCAAGCGTTTTTCAGTCGGGAACCCTCCCGAACTGAATAAATGTTCTCGTATAATAAGGTGTTGTGATCTTTGAGGTTACAACACCTTTTGATGTTGAACTATGAATAAAGGTCTCGTTGTCGATCATGATTCCGACATGTGAAATCCTTTCAGGATCTTTTCCTGTTGCGAAAAAACATAGATCACCAATCTCAACATCATCTGCTGAAATCTTTTTACAAAACTCTGCCTGCTTTGCTGAATTACGTGGCAATTTGATACCGGTAGCTTCCAGATAAGCCGACAGGACCATTCCGGAGCAATCGGCTCCCAATCCTTTTTCCGCCCCTCCATACTTGTAAGGAGTGCCAAGCCATTCCATTGCCTCTTTAACCACTTTCTTGCCTCGCTTATTTTTCCCATCGAAATGGACAATATGGGTTGCCGGTTCCCTATGTCCCCTATCCCTTCTCACCGACCCTCCTTTTGAGGAGTGACAAGATGAAAATAAAGAGATTGACAACATCGAGATTATAAATAGAATGTGGGAAATTTTAATGTTAGGATAACTCACTTTATCTTAATTAGGATATTTGATTTGTCAAAGTTGACAAAAAAAATCTTAAATGGCAAATAAAATCTAAAGAAATTTTAAAATTCACAATTTAGTGTTAACCGATGTAATAATGGCGATGATTTTGTATTTTATAAGTAT
>CAMWIH010000170.1 GCA_947174305.1 uncultured Porphyromonadaceae bacterium
ATTTATGCTATTTTTTAATGAAGAGACTCTTCAAACAGTCATAGTTATAGTTTTACAAATTTAATAAATATTGACGTAAGAGCAAAATATTATTTTCAGTTCGGGCAATTCCAATAGATTTTATTAATTTTGTAAAAAAGATTCAGAGGATGACAATCAGAGTTGTCAAGAAAGCATATAATTTATATAGAGTGATGCGCAGTGTGCTTTTCACCACAGTGGTGGCGATAGCGTCACTGTATGTCGGTCTGTATATCTTTCTAAGCATTCCTCCTGTTCAGAATTATATAAAAAATCAAGTTGAAAAGGAATTGAAATCCTTTCTCGGTGGAGAGGTTAAAATAGGGGAGGTGGATATCATCCCCTTTAACGAAGTGAGGATAAAGGGTGTGGAGTTTTTTACTCCCGAAGGTGAAAAATGTATTGAAATCAGCACTCTCGGTGCCGGAATAAGGTTATGGAGACTGCTGCGTGCGGGGAGGATAGAGATCACGTATGCCGAGATATTGGGATTGAAAGGAAGTGTCTGGCAGGCTGAAAAAGATGGCCCTTTTAATATTGCGTACATAATAGAAGCCTTATCGTCTAAAGACAAGTCAAAGCCTCCTACAAAATTTGATTTGCAGATAAATAATGTGGTTATCCGAAAATCCTCGTTATCATTCGATCGCCTGTGGGTTAAGAAAAAGTCCGGGAATCCCGGTAGTGATGAGGGGAATCATATCTTTGATCCTAATCATATTTTATTGACCGACCTGATGGCCGACCTGAGACTGCCTCGTTTAAAGAACGATGATTTCACGATAGATTTGCGTCGGTTATCCTTTAAGTCTTTTTCCGACTTCTATGTCAGGAAATTAGCACTGAATGCCCATATCACCGACAAGGAATTTTCTCTCACTGATTTTATTCTTCTTGTGGGCGATGGAGAAATAAAGGTTGGTGACATAACTGTGAACTATACATCCCTGAATAAGATATCGGAAGCGCTTGCGAATGAAAATCATGACGTAGAGTTATCCGGGAGAAACCTTTCACCGGGAGATTTCAGGTTCTTTTATCCTGATCTGAAGAAGATCACCGATCGATTTGACGTTTACCTCAGTGCATCGGGAAATTTGGATAATATAACTGTGGAAAAATTGGAATTGAGTCAGAAAATAGGTGAGGCCAAGCTCGAACTATCCGGAAAAGTTGATAACATTCGTAACAGATCACGGCTTTTGGCCACTCTCGACTATATTAAAGCCCATTTCCCTGCCACCTTTGCACACGATGTTGTGACGTTCGCCCGGTTGGGAAATAAGGAGGAAGCACGGATTCTCGGATTTATTTCAAGGCTTGGTGAAGTGTCTCTTGATTTAAGAGGAGAGTATTCAGGTTCAGATGGGAGAGTGGTTACCGATGGGAGAATTGACAGTGCAATCGGGGATATTTCTTTTGATCTTGACGGAAATGTGAGGGGAAAAAACATGATTGCAGGGAATTTTGTGCTCAATGCTGACCAATTTAATGTTGGGAAGTTGATTGATAACAGTAAAATAGGTGAAGTGTCTTTCTCAAGCCAAGGTGATATAGAGATAAAGAATAGGGATTTTAATGGTGAGGCCAGCCTATTGGTTGATTATGTTGATTATAATGGAAACCGTTTTACCGACATTAATATAGAAGGAACCAAGGCAGCCAACCAAATCAATGGAGAAGTTAGCGTTGATGACCGGTTGGTAAACCTTTCTCTTGCCGGAGAGGCGAATCTTGACGGAGAGAGGTCAGAGTTTAAAGTTCAAGGGAATGTAAACAGAGTCTTCCCCGGCGTGTTCGGGCTATTGCCTAAATATAATGGCTATTGGGCAAGTGGGAAGATAGACGCTGAGTTATCGGGCAACAATATTGACAATATGCTCGGAACTATTGCCGTTGAAGATTTTTTATTCTCCAATGGGGTTGAAGAGGGGTTAAGACTTGGTGAACTGAGATTGGATTCAAAGAGAGGTTCAAATATAACAAAAGGTGAGAGCGAATCCTGCGGAAGAGTCATAAATCTTAACACAGAATATCTGACAGCTTCATTAGAAGGGGATTTCAAAATCAAAGACCTGGCATCCGGAATTAATAATTTGATAGGAGAAAACATAACTTCCCTGATACCTACCAAAGATAACGGAGTTCGCTACCACGGAAATGCCGAATTCAATGTAAATATTTTGGCAAGAGAGCATTTCCCGGCATTCCTCCATCTTCCTGTAAAGCCCCTTAAAGATGTTACTATCAAGGGTAATATTGATTTGAATGCAGGTAAGATGGAATGTGAGGTTATGGCACCTTATCTCTTACAGGGAAAAAACAAATTAATTAGCAATACGAGGCTCTATGGAGTAGTAGAGCAAGGTCGCGGAGGGTCTGTAAATATAGGTACGACAATGCCTATCAAGAATGACAGGGCAAATCTTGAAATGAATGTAACTGCTTTTCAAGACAACGGGCAGATTGACTTAGGATGGACTATGGTAAATAACAAGATGGCAAAGGGGAACGTGAGCATGACAGGCTCTGCCATAAGGAATCCATATTCCGGGCGTAGCGACTTCTCAGTCACAATCAATCCCTCTACATTTACTCTCGGACCCTCGGAATGGAGAATAGATAAATCCAGACTTTTCTATTCCGATAAAAGAGTGAATATTGATAAACTCAGGATATGGAACGACGATCAATTTGTGGAAATTGATGGAACTGCTTCAGCTGACCCGGCTGATGAGATGAACGTGAACTTGGCAGAAATTGACTTGGAATATATATTCGGTATCCTCAACATTAATTATGTCACGTTTGGAGGTATCGCCACAGGTGAACTGACAGCCTCCTCGGTTTTCACCAAGACACCGGTGGCTCAGACCAGACAGCTCAAGGTCAGGAACCTCTCTTATAATGAGGCTGTACTTGGAGACGCAGATATCTTCAGTTGCTGGAATAATGAAAAAAAGGAGGTGGAGATTCATGCCGACATAGTTGAAGATGGTTATGGCGGGGCAAAGGTTGACGGGGGAGTGTTTGTTACAAGAGACTCGCTCTCTTTTGATATGAAGGCCGACAAGGTGAATGTGGGGTTTCTCAAGCCATTTATGTCAGCATTCACATCTGATGTGGGAGGCCGGGCATCGGGAGAGGTGAAGCTTTTCGGCACTTTCAAGGATATTGACTTGACCGGAAAGGCATTTGCCGATTCAATATATATGAAAGTGGATTATACGAATGTATATTATCACGGCAGTGACTCTGTCATTCTGGATCCGGGCCGAATCATAATACCTTCATTCCGGTTATATGATAAAAATGGCAATTCGGCTCTCTTTTCAGGATTCGTGAAACATTCATATTTTCACGATCCGGAATTTGACTTCAAACTTGGCGATGCGCAAGGATTGCTATGCTACGACACTAACTCTTCAATCAATCCTGATTGGTATGGCACAATCTATGCTTCCGGAAAGGGGGCTTTGCGCGGGCGCCCCGGAATTGTTGTCATGGAGATGGATATGACCACCGGGGCCAATTCTGATTTCACCTTTGTGCTCAGTGACACACAGACGGCGCTTGATTATACATTCCTGACCTTCTCCGACAAGAAAAAGGAGGAAGAGGAGTCGGCAATTGTTGTTGAGGAATCCTTTGAAGATAAATTCTTGAAAAAGAAAAAAGAGGAGGTGAGTGTGCCAACCATATTTGCCATGGATTTACGGGCCACTGTAACTCCGGAAGCAAAAATGAACCTGATTATGGATCCAAACGCAGGAGACAAGATTACGGCACGTGGGGGTGGTCCTCTTCAGATTCACTATGATACGGAGTCTGATCAAATGACAATGTATGGAAAATATACCCTTGCAGAAGGGAATTATAATTTTTCATTGCAGGAATTGATTCTTCGAGATTTCAAGATTAGGGGGGGGAGCAACATCTCCTTCAATGGAGATCCGCTGCAGGCTAATATTGATATTCTGGCCTCATACCGTGTGAACACGAATCTCTCGGATCTTGACAAGAGCTTCTCGACCGACCGCGACCTTAACCGCACGAATGTTCCGGTGGATGCCCTTCTTAAAGTGAGAGGCGACCTTCAGCATCCTGAAATCTCATTTGATATTTCGCTCCCGACGCTTACGAGCGATGTGGAACGAAAGGTGAGGAGTATCATTTCCACCGACGACCTTATGAGCCGCCAAATAATTTATCTTCTTGCCCTAAACAGATTCTATACGCCTGAATATATGGGAGCCTCGAGCAATGGAGGAGGGGAATTGGCATCGGTTGCATCATCCACACTCTCCTCGCAGCTTTCAAATATTATGGGGCAATTAACCGATAAGTTTACCTTGTCTCCCTCTTTCCGATCGGATAAAGGAGATTTCTCCGATATGGAGGTTGATGTGTCGCTCTCATCGCGATTGCTTAACAACCGTCTTCTTATCAATGGAAATTTTGGCTATAGGGACCGAAATACATCGCAAACCACATTTGTCGGAGATTTCGACATAGAGTATCTGTTGTCGAAAAACGGAAACCTCAGATTGAAGGCATATAATCATTTTAACGACCAGAACTACTATCTTAAATCTTCTCTCACAACCCAGGGTTTAGGGGTGGTATATAGGAAGGAATTTGACAATCCCTTCACTTGGCTTCGCCGTAAAAAGAGAAAGATTGTAGAAGATGGGGATACGTTGGAAAAAATTGAAGAAAAGGAGGAATGAACATGAATAGCTACATAGAGGAATTGCTTGAAAAAATAGGAATCCGCACCAAACCCCGTCTTGGAATGGCATTTGCAGGAGGGGGAGCAAAGGGTTTTTCACATATAGGAGTGTTGCAGGCGTTTGAACAGTTCGGAATGCGGCCGCAGATAGTTTCCGGTGTTTCGGCCGGAGCCATAGCCGGGGCACTTTATGCCTCCGGTCTGAGCCCTGCCGACATGATTGAATGTTTTGCCGAGGCGAGCAGTTTTGGAGATTTCTCCCAATGGTCGGTTCCTAAGGAAGGCTTTTTCCGGCTAACAAAATTTGCCCGGCTTCTCGATAGCTGGTTGCCCGTAAAGAATCTTGAGGACACAAAGATTCCACTTGTGGTGTGTGCCACTAATCTTGAAAAAGGCACATCTGTCGGGTGGTGTAAGGGGGAGATTGTGCCTCGTGTCATCGCCTCCTGCTCCATCCCGATTATCTTTAACCCGGTAAAGATTAACGGCTATCATTATGTGGATGGGGGAGTGTTGCGAAACCTTCCGGCCTGGGCCATCCGGGATTTCTGCAAGATTCTGGTTGGGAGCCATTGCAGTCCTCTCGACCGTTCATATAGCTATAAACAGAATATTCTTGATGTTGCGATGCGCACCTACACGCTTATGAGCAAGTCGAATGTGCTTCAAGACATCAATCTTTGTGACTATGTGATAAGTCCGAAGCACGTTGGGAATACAAAGACTTTCGATCTCACGGCCCTTAGGAAAAACGTTGGTTATGGCTATGACGCAGCTTGCTTTGTGATAGAAGAAATGTTAAAAAAGAACAAATAAGGGTGAAATTCGGTTAAGATATTGGAATAAGATATTTCTCCGCTTTTCGGAGATTAATAAACAGGTAAATCTATGGATAAAAAAGGGAAATTGATTATCTACCAGGCGTTCCCCAGAA
>CAMWIH010000171.1 GCA_947174305.1 uncultured Porphyromonadaceae bacterium
CCTAAGACTAATATTAATTTTGATAAAAAAATAAATACTCTCTTAATATATTTACTATCTTTGCATCATGGCTCATTTCAACCCTTTTGAATATGCTGTGGATTTCTCTTTCTGGAAGGAGATCTGCGAAAAGCATGGCTATCAGCGTTATTTCAAGCGTGGTGATTTTTTCGTGCATTCCGACGATGTTTTAAAACAGGTTGGATGGATTGCCTCCGGGTCGTTCAAACATTCCCTGATTGACAATGCAGGGAATCATAAGGCGGTTGGGTTTGTTTTTAAGGAGCTGTTTTGGCAAATTACATGAGTGCTATGTTAGGCAAAAAGATGCCAACAGATATTATCGCGCTCGAAGATTCGGAAGTGTTCCTTGTGCCGGTTGAGCTACGCGCAACCATTTAGTGTATGATTCTACCCTCAAAATCCATTTCGTGCAGGCGCTTTTGATCAAGCCTATAACCATATCCTCAACGAATACCGTTACACCCCTGAAGAACGATATCATCAGCTCATAAAACGCTATCCCCGCATCCTTGAACTCGTCTCTGTCGGTGAAATCGCCTCCTACCTGAATATCTCCCGACGACAACTGCATCGGATTAGAGAACTCAAACCAAAATAATATCAAAAAACCAATTAACCGATCTCCCAATAAAGTTTCAAACTGATTTTCGGCTATAAATTTGCAAATATACTGCAATTTGCATTATATTTGCATTACAAAACCATGTATTATGTCGCAAGCTACTATCTCAATAAGAGTTGATCAATCATTAAAAAAGAAATTCGACTTACTGTGCGAAGCTTTTGGATTAAGTGCCACCGCCGCATTCAATATTTTTATGAGGACGGTTGTAAGGGAGAAACGTATTCCTTTTGAAATCCGCGCAGACAATACTGACGTGGTACGTCAAAAGGCTTTAAAAGCTTTCGAATCAATGCGTAAGACTGCGGAGGTGTCAAGCCATTCAGATATGACATTGGAAGAAATAAATAATGAAATTAAGAATGTCAGAAATGAACGAGGAAAAAAAGGTTTACGCAGTAATTGATACTAATGTCCTCGTATCATCTTTGTTTTCTAAAAATGGTACGTCAAACCCCTACAGGGTAATAAGCTCAGTTCTTAATGGGATTATTATCCCACTCTACAATGATGAAATAATTAATGAATACCGAGATGTCCTCTCACGAAATAAGTTCAGATTTAATACCGACGACATTGAGAATCTAATTGGGGCTTTCATAGCCTTCGGAATGGATACAGACCGTACAAATGTAAATGAATACTTTCCGGATAAAGATGATGCAGTGTTTTTTGAAGTGGCTATGAGCGTAGAGACGGCTTATTTAGTTACAGGAAACATTAAACATTTCCCTCGGAAGCCTTTTGTTGTTACCCCATCGCAAATGATAGAAATTTTACGTGCCAATAGATTAATTGAATAAGAATGGTTATAACGAGTGTCACTTTGTGACAAATGTCACAGGCTCTTTTGAAATGATTTAATAATTTAGGCCGTCAATCAAAAATATACAGTATGAATAATTTATTTGAAATCTAATATTCAAGGATTTCCCCGAACTGCAACAAATGTTAGATGACGGCTCACTCAAAACATCCGACTTCCGTGAAAACTGTCTCATTGTCCTTCCGATAATTGATGAAATATTAGAACAAAGGAAATCAATTCAGTAAAAAGGAAATACTTTAATCACATTCAGTTCGTTAATTTAGTAGAGACTATCAGGGATAGTCCTATTCGCACTTCACACTAAACTATATCGATAATGAACATTATGCTTGAAAAGAGAGGAAGATGGTTAATGGCATTGGCTTTGTTATTTTGCTTCTTCATAGGCAATGCTAAAAAGACACTAACTTACGATGAAAAACTCACGAACGCAATAAATGCGCTTGATTGGTTCGCCCTTGACTCTCTCTATAAGGCCGTTCCCAAAGACTCCATTGAGCCTTTCAATGATATTTATTCGCGTTGCCTGATCGGAAACCGGTTCAACCGTCCCGAGGTCTCCCTTCCCGCATTTTCTGAACTGTTCAACACCGGGTTTAAGAAACACAGTCTGGAGAATCTGTTGACATTTGCCAAAATGTATTCCACAGATTTAAGTCAGGCCGGAGAGAACCGGAAAGCGGTTTCTTTTCTTACTACATCCCTCGACTCCACAAAACAGGAGTTGGGAGAACGTGCCATTATAATTGAACAGCTCATAAGCAAATACCAAGGGCTATCCTCTTTTTCTCCCTACGACATATCGTTTGAGGCAGAAAACGGCGTAATTCCTTTCCATATTGACACCATCGGGGAAAAGGAGAATATGATGATCTATCTTGAGGATAGCTACATCAATGGCCGGAAAGCTAATATTACTTTCGACACAGGCGCCCCGGTTAACCTTATCTCTTTTTCCTTAGCTAAGGAATTTCAGCTAATACCGATTGACGGAGAGGTGACGCTCAACGGAATCGGTAAGCAGGAAGCCGTATTTGCCATAGCCAAAGAATTGAAAATCGGAAACATCATTGCTCATGATGTCCCCTTTTGCGTAATGGATATCAAAACAAACAATGAGGAGGCTGACCAATTGGCTAAATTTTTTGACCTTATCGTGGGCAGCGAACTTATGCTTCATTTGAAAGATGTCACCATTGATTTCACAAAGAATGAAATGTTAGTGCCGGCAAACGCCCCTCAAAAGAGCAATGTGAAGCCTAATTTCTGTTTTTCACCAATGATGAATCTTCTTGCAAAAGGCTCGATCCATAATAATGAAATGAGAATGATTATCGACACCGGCAATGGCGGTAATGGCATACTTGATGAAAACTTCTTTAAGGCAAACAAGAAATTCGTCAAATCGACAGGGAAATTAGAGACCGTGCGCAATGGCGGCATAGGAGGGGTACACATCGCCCAATGTTACCAAGTTCCCGATATGAAGCTGGAATTAGGTGGCAGCTCGGTTACCGTTCCAATGATGCAAGTCTTTTTAAAGTCTGCACCCTATAATCATGAATGCAACTTAGGATTAAAGGCCCTCATGCTCTTTAAAAAAATCCGTTTCAATATGGTTGATTTTGTTATTTCAACAGAAGTAGCCGACCATGCTGAATTAGAATCGAAAGAGAATCCTTTCCCTTGTTGTTTTCATCAACAAGCTGAATTTCCGGGAGGGAATAAAGCACTAATGGAATTTATAAAACAGAATCTCAAATATCCGGAATCAAGCGCATGTATCGAAGGCAGAGTGATCGTCACAGTCACGATTGACTCATTAGGAAATGTCTGCAATCCCAAAGTGATAAGGGGCTTGGAACCATCTTTCGACCAAGAGGCTTTGAGAGTTGTTTCTCTCCTTCCCAAATTCAAACCCGGAGCCCTAAACGGGAAAAAAATCAATACAACGATGATTATTCCAATAAGCTGGAAATTAGAAGACTGCCGAAAAGAGTCAAATGAATAATCTGACACGAAGAATATATATATTACATTAGAAAATTACAAAGAAAATAATTTACATATTATAGCAAAAGATTTATTTAATTGTTATATCTTTGTAATTTAATTTAAAACAAAAATAAAATGGCAAGACCAATAGCAGAAACTCCTGTTTTAAAAGGCGAAGATGCTCTCCGTTTTGAGCGGCTGAGATTGGAAGTTGAGGGCCTTAGTAAAGAACAACGAGCTGAAAACACAAAAAAACTTAACGAAGCAATCAAGAAAGCTAAGGAGTATATTACAATTTGCATATAAGAATATTTATGAAACTTGTTAAGTTAACCCCATATACTGAATTGATCGATTTTGATTGTCAGGATGATGATTTAAACAGTTTCTTATTTGATGATGCGAAGGCTTTTCTAAGTAAAAGAATAGCCAATACCTTTATTTTGGAGGATGAAGGTAATATTGTCGCGTATTTTTGTTTATTGAATGACAAAATAAGCCGACAAGATGTCACCAACAGCCAATGGAAGAAAATTAAAGGGTGTTTCCCGGATCGAAAACAATTCGGAAGTTACCCGGCAATTAAAATTGGAAGATTTGCAGTTTCATCAAGATATAAAGGGCGCCATATAGGATCCGATCTTATGAATCTACTTAAAGGGATGCTTAATGAGAATCCTAATTACTCTGCTTTTAGATATATAACCGTTGACGCATACCTGTCGGCAATTGATTTTTATAAGAAAAATAATTTTAAGTTACTGACTGAAAAAATAGAAAACAGCCATACACGTCTAATGTTTTTTGATATGCTGGAATTAGAATAAGCTATTGAGTTTCCTGATATACTATCTTTATCTTCTCTTAGCCAACTTATACCCTATCCCTCTCACATTTAGAAGTTCAAGAGAGGAAGATTGTGCAAGATATTTACGAAGTTTATAGATGAATCCGTGCAAACGGTTAAGATTGTTATAATCGTCATTATTCCAAATTCGATACATCAGGGTCTTGGCTTCAACCACTTCATTTGGATGTCGGAAAAGTTCATCAAGAATAACAGCCTCCGTATGCGACAGCTCAATTGTTTCATCACATACGCTTAAACGCTGCGAAGCAAAATCCAGAGAACAATCCCCTATTTCTATCTTAGTCTCCTCCACGGCCTCCAATTTGCTTCTTTTTAGCAATGCCTTTATCCTTACTAAAAGCTCTAATATCTGAAAGGGTTTCCTTATATAATCATTCGCTCCCAGTTCAAAACCCTTCACCACATCTTCAATTGCCGTTCTTGCCGTAAGGAATAGCACAGGCACGGCAGGATTATTCATCCTGATAATTTTCACCATCTCGAACCCATCTCGCTTAGGCATCATCACATCAGCGATCACGAGATCAGGACTCTCTTTAATAAAAATCTCTATCCCCGTGTCACCATTATATGCACAAACAACTTCAAAACCCTCCCTGACAAGAGCATCCTGAATTATAAATGATAGCGTGGAATCATCCTCAACCAATAATATCTTTTCCTTTCTCATAATTCATCTTTATTCTGAACTGCGTCCCTGCCCCGGGTTTGGAAATCACATCTATTTCCCATCCATGCAACTCAATAATCTGCTTCACGTAAAATAATCCCAACCCATATCCGCTTGTTTCATAGCGGTCGCCTGAAGAAACACGATAAAATTTATCGAATATAAAAGGTAAATTCTCCTTCTTTATCCCTATCCCGTTATCGGCAACAGTGATGGAATCCGAATCCGCTTTTATGATTATTGCTACCGAATCTCCCGAATATTTCACAGCGTTGTCAAGAAGGTTAGACAGCACGTTCCCAAAATGCAAGGCATCTGCGGTAACGGATAAACCATCAGGAATATCAACCTCAATCTTAACCGGCTTGTCGGCCTTAAGCTTAATCATTTCAGTCACCTCCTCCACCATTGGCTTTAACTCAAACCGGCTCAATTCAAGTTCCATCGACTTAAATCTCTCCATGCTCATCGAAAGGATATTTTCAATCATGCCCGACAAGAAACTCAATCTCTGCATTATAATCTTCAGGAATTGCCTGTTTCTCGCCTCATCACTCTGGTCATAATATCGCAACATAGAGTCGGCAGCCGAATAAGCCACTGCAACCGGAGTCTTGATTTCGTGAGTCATATTATGTGTGTAATCATCCTTCATCTGCTAAAT
>CAMWIH010000172.1 GCA_947174305.1 uncultured Porphyromonadaceae bacterium
AGAAGAGAGAATGAGTATTTTTACTTTTGACTCATTCCCTCTGTTGGATTGATTGCCACGTATCTCAACGAGACATCAAATCTAAAACATATTATTTGACCATAGTTTTAATGGAAGTGCCGTCAGAATATACTATAATATTAATGCCTTGGGTCGGTTCAGTCAAACGGTGTCCGAATATATCAAAACGATCTATAATCCTTATATCCTCCAGCTGCTCGATCACCTCTACCCCACTCTCCTCACGAGATGAATAATAATAATCAAGATGGTTCGAAATCGCTTTATTCCATTCATCAGAACCCTCTTCATATTCAGGATTATAATACGTATTCGAGGAAAGATTCTTATTCTCGTAAAATACACTACCCTTATTGGCATCTGGCCACATAAATATTTTTGAACAATCGGCAGAAAAATCATATTCTACATCCCAACCAGACACGCGGTGAGGAATTCCTGACAAGCAATTAGAACTAACATAGGCAATCATCACATCGCGAGGGCCCCAGGTAAATTGGTCTAATGTTTTCAGAACAAGATCTTCTCCACTCTTAACATAATGCCGTCCCTCTATGGGTGTTTCATACCCAGCTGACGGATCAAAATCATCTGCATATATATATTCCTCCTTGCTTACAGGTATTTTTTCTCCATTTTCATACCGGAAGCTCTCATAACCAAGATACCAATTATATACCGGCATTAGATATCTGAATTCCTCCTCTTGAATAGCAAATGTTCCATCTACATCGCGATATACTGCGTAATACAATTCCGCTCCATTCTCAGTGTTATGAGTTACTATCCTTCTTTCTGGATTAAATGACCCATCTGAATATATATTTGCTTCAGTAGCTACAGTCTCGGTAATTCCATCCCCAAGTTCATTGTATTCATATACCGCACGCCAATTGTTTACGTAGTCTTCAGTTTTCTTCTTGCGATAAAAGTTATTAAGTACGACACGACCATATTCATCATATTCAAAGCAATCCTTTGAGTTATATTTTTTGTCACCCCATTGTCCGTAACCATCACCGCCACTCCAGTCCTGCTTTTCACGATTCCAAAACTGCTCTTCTTTAATTGTCAGCAATGCCGATGTATTATAGGTATAGTCGATATGCTTATACTCCAGCCATGCATCATTTTCCCATGTAAAATCAATCTGTTGGGCATCATCCCCGTTTTGAGTATAGCTGAATCTCTGACCCTCATACACATCATTCTTATTGCCAACCCACTTTGAAGAAGAAGCATCCCATACATACGGGAAATAAGATGTCAGCCGACTCATTTCATCATAGGTTGCTTCATTCTTCATCACAGGCATCCAGTCAGAGATCTTTGAGGTCCAAAGATAAAAAGTCTCAGAAGTTGTATTCAGATTTATATCAGCTGTATATTCACCCTTTTGATAAGGGATCCAATTTCCTTTCGCATCCGGAAGGTAAGCGATCTGAGTAGAATAGACGGGAGAATCCCCGTCATAAATATACTCTACTCGCATGGAAGAATCTGTAGCAGATACCTTTTCCGCACTTATCAACCTTCCCTTATTGTCGTATTCATAGGAATAATAGCCATCAAGCTGAAATCCACTGCCGGAAAAATTAGGCAAATAGTTACGACAAACTAAAGGCCGGCCAGTCTCGGTGTATTCAAACTCCTGTTTGCTCATAAGTCTTCCGTCAAGATAGTGACCTATGATGGAGTCCATCTTCTCTCCAACGTTTTCTTTCTCTGATGCGAAAGAGGGTCGAGAAGGATTCTCATAATTCCATCCGATGAAACGCCTCTTATTGGTAGATTGGCAAATATTCGAAATCTCCGAATTTTCATGGCCAGCAAGTGAAAGAGGAGAAGACGTATCCCCTTTTTTTTCAATTCGAGGATTGACACGAGATTCAAACCCTACGAAACTTTCCGGAGCAGCTCCAAAACTTACTGAGGAGAAAAGTCCCAAGGAAAGGAAAATGAAAGTATTCTTAATCATAGTAATTATAATTTTTATGAAATTTTTTATATCAACACTCGTCACGAACTGCCCTTTACGAGCCTATGCTTAACTCGACGCCCAAAATTACATATCTCTCCTCAAGTAGTCAATAAAAGACTGTTCCCGATTTTCAAAATTTGAAAATCGGGAACAAATTCTGCTCAAAATCAACTGAAAAAAAGAGAAATTCTTTTTTTTAAAGGTGTTTAAGAGATTTCCTATAGGCAGAGGGAGAGATTCCGACCGCCTGTTGAAATACTTTATAAAACGTGGTGAGCGAGTTAAATCCGGCTTCCTCAGCTATCGTTTTTATCGGAATCTCAGTCTTATTGAGGGCGGACAAAGATTTCAAAGCTGCTGCAACTCGGAATGAGTTTATATATTGGGAGTAGTTCATCTCAGCATTATCCTTGATAGCTTGCGTAAGATAGGTGGAATTCGTGTCAAGACGCTCTATTACATCTTCCCGGGTAAGCAACGGATTTCGAAAAATCTCCTCTTCATTCATCAGCACATTCAACCGTTCGAACAATTCTTTCGAACGGCAATCTTGCCGCTCCTTTAAGCTGCTTTCCGCCCCCCCTTTTATAGCCATCAAATCTTCTAGTTCTTTGATTCGCACCTTATGCTGATCCGCGTCTTCGAGCATCTTTACATTTTGCTTCACTATATGATGATATAACCTGTTTCTTCGCTTTAATATAATGATTGTATAAATTCCGGCACCTACGGCAACAATAAGAAAAATAGATAGAAATATATTCACCAACCGTCTCGTTCTAGCTTCTGCCCTTGCTACTTCACGTTCCTTTTCTTTTTCTACCAACTCCACAGCCAGTTCTCTTTCTGAATTCATACGATCAAGCTCAGAGCGTGAGGTTTTCTCCATAGCTGCATAGGCGCGTTTCAAATAACCATAAGCACCTAAGTACTCCCCTTCAGCTATACTATTATCTGCAAGCTCAAGATTTATACGTGCGGTATAATCATTGGAAGAATGAATATCTCCGCTTTCCAAAGCTAAATTAAGCCACCTGTCGGACTCTTTATAATTCTTCTCTTTCTGAAAATTCTTTCCGATTACAAACTGCAGTTCCGGAAGGTAGATGGGAGCGCGTTTTGCAATTGAATCTTCCATCTCGATTAATAGTTTCGTGGATTGCTTGGTTTGATTCTTATGACTCAAAACCACCGCCTCAAGAAAGTCAAGGCGTACGTTATCTCCTTTTTTTCTCTCTTTAGCCACTTTTCTTGCCTTCCCTATTACATCCAAAGCAGTATCATATTCGGCATTGAAGATGCAAAACTCAGCCTTTGCAAGCAAGCCTCCATAGATATAATAGGAATCATTGTGCTCCACGCCATAATCATAGCATCGTTGGGCATAATCCATGCCAGATCTGTCTCCCTGCAGACGTGCTATTTGTGCAAGATTAGAATAAACGCTCCCCTCTATACCGGGATATCGAAGACTCTTTAAAAGATATTGTTGCGCAAGATAATAATTATTGTTTACATTTGCTTCGTAGATGCCAAGTCCATTTAATGTCAGACCCATTAACGAATCGCAGCCAAGGCTATCGGCAAGATGGAAAGCGGACTGAAGATACCTTGCCCCTTTAGCTGCATCTCCGGCAAAAACCTCACTGGTTCCAAGGTAAAAGCTCGAATATGCATATCCTAAATCATCCCTTTGCAACCGTGATATATAATGAAGTCGCGTCGCTTCCTCCTTAACAGCCTTAAAATCTCGCTTCTCAAGAGCTCGAGAACACTCTCTACGTAATTCCCTCGTGTCCTCTAAAGCCCAATTCCCAAACGCAACAAAGCATACACAACTTAAGAGAATCATAGAATTTATGAGCCTATATCTTATGAATTCCATTCTCTTTATCCTACTAAAGTATCTGCTTAATCTCATATTCTCTAAGGATAAATCCACTATTGTCAAAAACATACATAATTTCAATGACAAAAGTTATACACAACTTACACAGTCCGGTTCAGGCAGGATCCATAAAATCAGTAAGTTTCAGATACCGGGGCAGCCAGCCGACCAATGGAAGCGGAAGATATAAAATCTTCGTGCCATCCTTATCAGCCTTAACAGAAAGTTCCTTTCCTGATAACACCACCGCCATCTTCGGGCGATACTTCCCTATATAAACACCCAAGCTCTTGGAGGCTATATTTTTAGCCGACTTAACCTCCACCGGAATAATTTCTAATCCGTCTTGAATTATAAAATCAACCTCCGCAGTTCCTGATGAAACCCAATATCGGGGCATCCCATCTATAACCGGCAATAAGTTCTCTAAAACGGTATTTTCAGCAAGAGCTCCCTTGAATTCAATAAAACTTGTGCTGTCTGAATTGAAAATCTCAGGTGGAAGGTTAGCTAATTCCCGTAAAAGACCTATGTCAAGTAGGTAAATCTTAAAAGCCCCCAGATCATCATAAGCACTTAAAGGGAGACCTGGCCTATTGACACAAAATATCTGGTAGATTAAAGCTGCCTCCCTGAGCCAACTCAGAGCATCTTCATATTCCCTCGCTCTTGCCCCTTCTTTAACCACTTTATAGATAAACTTTCTGTTCTCCTTCGAAAGCTGTGATGGAAGCGATTGCCAGACAGCTGCTATTTTAGGGAATGCATTCGTTGGAGCATGCTTAGAAAAATCAAGATAATAAGAGGTAAGGATTTCACGCTGTTCATACTTTACTCTGTCAAGCCCTGAATTTTCCAATGACGCAACTGCAGCCTTAGGCATTCCTCCGCATATTTGGTATTTACGATAAGCTTCCCACATTTTACCCTCAATAATAACTGGAAATAAATCTATCTTTTCCATATTATCAATGTATGCATACACTTCAGGATACATTGCATTGAGAAATTCACGAAAAGAAACAGGATACATCCTTATAAAATCTACCTTGCCAACAGGAAAACCCTTATGATGGTGAATGGCCACCCCTAGGAGCGATCCGGCAGATATTATATGATATTCCGGTGCATCCTCGCAAAAATATTTAAGCGAGTTAAGAGCTTCCGGACATTCCTGGATTTCATCAAATATAATAAGGGTTTTCCCTGGCTTAATTGGCACGGGGGTATAGAGGCTTAGAATTTCTAATAAACGGTTCGGCTGTTTTGTTCGTTTGAACTCATCGCTTAGTTCATCATTCGAATCAAAATTAAAATACGCCACATGCTCGTAATATTTCTCACCGAAGCGTTTCATCACCCATGTCTTACCAATCTGCCGGGCTCCTTGTATCAACAACGGACGTCTGGAGTCCGAGTTTTTCCATTTAATCAGATCTTTCTCTATTTCTCTTTCTATATCCATAAAATAATTGCCACCAAAGCCAGTTCACCTGCAATATCACTTCAAAAC
>CAMWIH010000173.1 GCA_947174305.1 uncultured Porphyromonadaceae bacterium
AAGAATGTTTTCTTCCGACAAATTAATAATTTTGCAGTTGCCAGTTGAGAGTAGGAATAAATGTTTAAGGAGCTAATAATAACCTTTTTATAAGATAATTTGTCTATAATTAAAAGAATTTATTATTTTTGCAGAAAAAGAAAGGAAAGGAAGCTAATATGGATAAGCAGATTATTATTGAAAATCCTTCCGAAAAGGTGCGTAAATTCTTTGATTTAATGAGAAATCACAAACACCAACAAATAGAGAAGATGAAAAATATGGATAAAGGTATCTTCTCAATAAAGGTATAGGATGGATGTTTCATTTGATTTATATAACATCCTTATGCGTATTGCCTCTATACTTGCTGATTTTCTTAAAGAAAACGAGGGAGCAGTGCTGTGTTTTTATTGTGATGGGGTAACAGAGCTTGAACGTCACAACAAAAATATCCCACCACAATAATATAGAAGTATGCTTTTCTCCAAGATGTTTGATCTTTATGTGCATAAATATCATGAAAAGGAAATAGTCAACTATCCAATCGTTATAATAGATGAAGATCCTTGGAAATCTCAATATGCTCATTTTATTTGTAGAGAGAATCATTTGGAAATAATTCATACTCTCAGAGATATACTTATTAGTAAGTAATTTTATTAAAAAATAAAACTTTTTATCCTAATAATTACCTTTACATTCTACACCCCTCTTCTGTCACGGCCTCAGCTTCGATTCAAAGACAAGGAGGATAAACGACTATTTGATTGGGTAAGCAACTAATTTTTCAAGTATAGTAACACTCTGCATTCATGCCTCAACAAGCATTATAAAACAGAAATGACAACAAGGCCAATAACCGTTATTGAGACCTTGTTGTCATTTCATTTTTGCAAGTCAGTAGTGAAGGGATTAATTCACCAAGTTTGTGCTTTATTTTTTTCGTCCTTGGTGCGTGAATAATAACAAAAATTTATTCCAACTAACTTTTAAATTTTGCTGAATCAAAAATAATACTTATTTTTACCACCGAATTGATACACATCGATTCGAGACATAGTTAATCAGAGGCGTTATGCCCATCATCTTGTACGAGAGAAGCGTCGGAAACTTACTCATGAATGCAAGAAGTTGGCTTAACTGTCTCCATGCCATACGGCGTGGAGCTGTTTATTCCACATCTGCATTCAAAGGTATTCCGACCACCTTCTCGTTAAGGCGTGGCATAGCAGCCCACGCCTCTATTTATATATAATGGTCCTTTGGGCAACGACCACCTATAATTGCAGGGAAATAATGTATGTCATGAAATTATGTAAATTTTTAATGTCAGGTGTCATTATCATAATGGCTATCTTTGATGCATCGGCTCAACTTACATGGAATATCCAGGCCGGCGGTATCTGGGGAAAGGAGAATGACGATTACTTCAAGCCAGGTGACCATACTATAATGTCAATCCGAGAATGGAACGAAGAAGAGTACGGACGCAAGAGCATCCACAACGGATACGAAGTATCTGCAGGTTTGTATATGCAGATACCAATTAAACCCAATTTAATGTTTATTGACACAGGCCTGGGGTGGAAACTAAAAAATGTTGTGTCCATCCGAGATTATGTTATTCATGAAAATCCACACTACGGTGATTGGGGTTCTCACAAATTGCTAAATTTTCAAGGCAATATGAATTTTTTAGAGCTCCCTGTTCGTTTTGTATATCAGCTTAATCTGAATGAAAAAAATTCCTTTCAGTTTAAATTGGGTCCCTATATATCTTACGCGTTGGGTAAAATTCACAATGACATCCCTGAGTTCTTTCAGGAGCACATAAATAGTGGTATAATGGACTTCAACCAATCTCTGTCTCCTATCTCAATTGGTTTATCCCCCTCAATAATGTTCAAGCACCGGGCACTCTCAGTTGGAGCAATATTCAACACTCCTTGTTTTCTTAATGGTCCACGTGCAGTCAAAAGTTCTTCTTTTAATTTAGTGCTTAGCGTTAATCTTGGTTCAACTGCACATTGGGATTGGGATGCCATTGCTGATGGTTTAGAAAGCGCAAGTACGGTTATGCAAGGCATTACTGACACGTATGTGCAAACCCAGAGTACTTATTCAGACGATGAGAGTTCTTTTTCGAATACTACAACTTCTTCACCATCTTCAAAAACATTTTCTCAATCCAATTCCTCCAAAACTTCTGATTTTGATTTATCAAAGTGGACAGCTCGTAATGCAGAGAAATCTGCTTATGATAACTACATAACAACTGTAATCAAAATTTTATCAGGAGATGATAAAACTAACAATAAAAGAGATATTCAACGAAAAATGAGAAAGATTCGGGAGAAATGGACCAAATTAGGAGATAAGTGGGGGTGGGCTGCTTCTGAGTATGAAACCAAATAGAAATTGACAGCTATCTGTAAAAATATTTCTTAGTAGTTTCTTAACCTATTCCATCTTTTAACAGCCCTGTACGCAATGAGCTGTTAAAAGATGGAATAATTAATCCACACTTTCACACGCAAAAATGGGATTATATTTAAATGTTTTCCCATCTCTACAAAAGAATTTCAATATTTTTGTTTTTATACAAAGGCTTTTATATCTTTACCTTTATTTTAATATCTACGCTTTAATTCTGCTTATTCTCCTGATAATTCCCGCATATTAAGTTCTATCATGCCGATGAGCTTGTATAAATTCACGCTCAGAGAAAAGCCGAGATCCAACTGATGAGCAGAGTAAAAAATCGGAGCCTCCTTACGGAAGCTCCGATTTTTTATTTAGATTTAAGATTCTGATTCTTCTCTATTTAGAATTAAAAATTCTTATTCCTTGCATTTTGCTGCGATGAACATGCGGTTCATGCGGCCGATGTTGGCGAGCTTGATGTTCTTGGGACATTCAGCAGAGCAAGCACCGGTGTTGGTGCAGTTACCGAAGCCGAGCTCATCCATCTTGGCTACCATTGCGCGCACACGACGGTCTTTCTCAACCTCTCCCTGGGGAAGAAGGGCAAGCTGGCTGATCTTCGCAGAAACGAAGAGCATTGCAGAACCGTTCTTGCAAGCGGCAACACAAGCACCGCAACCGATACAGCTGGCAGAATCCATAGCCTCGTCAGCCTTCACCTTAGAGATAGGAAGGTTGTTGGCATCCTGCGCACCGCCACAGTTGAACGATACATAACCGCCGGCCTGCTGAATCTTATCGAATGCGTTACGGTCAACCATAAGGTCCTTGATCACAGGGAATGCAGCCGAACGCCAGGGCTCAACAGTGATGGTCTCGCCATTGGCGAAACGACGCATATAGAGCTGGCAAGTGGTAGCGCCTGTTGCAGGGCCGTGGGGATGTCCGTTGATATAGAGCGAGCACATACCGCAGATACCCTCGCGGCAGTCGTGGTCGAACACGATAGGCTCCTCGCCCTTCTCGATCAAAGTCTCATTCAGGATATCGAGAGTCTCCAGGAATGAAGTGTCGGGTGTGGTCTCTACATCGTTGTAAGTCACAAAAGCACCCTGTGCCTTAGGGCCGGCCTGACGCCATACCCTAAGATTGACTTTCATTATATTTTCTTCCATTTTGAATTTCAGTTTTTGGGGTTAGAGCTTTTAAGACTTGTAGTTACGAGTCTGAACCTTGATTGCCTCATAGTGGAGAGGTTCCTTGATAAGCTCAGGAGCCTTGTCGTCGCTGCCGTCATATTCCCAGCAGCTCACATAGAAGCAGTTCTCATCATCACGCTTGGCCTCGCCTTCCTCAGTCTGATACTCAGTGCGGAAGTGACCACCGCAGCTTTCGTTACGGCTGAGAGCATCGTATGCGATAAGCTCGCCCATAGTGATGAAGTCGTTAAGACGGAACGCCTTGTCAAGCTCGATGTTCATGCCGTCCATTGTTCCGGGGATGAAGAGATCTTTCTCGAAAGTCTTGCGAAGCTCCTTGAGCTTGCCGAGAGCGAGTTCGAGACCCTCTTTATCGCGTGCCATACCAACATACTCCCACATGATATGACCGAGTTCCTTATGAATAGAGTCAACGGAACGAGTTCCCTTGATATTCATAAGCTTCTCTTCATCGGCTATACACTTAGCCTCTGCGGCGTCAAACTCAGGAGTGTCAGTCTTGAAGTGAGGAACAGTGATCTGGTCGCTCAGATAGTTCTGGATTGTATAGGGAAGCACGAAGTAACCGTCGGCAAGACCCTGCATGAGGGCAGAAGCACCAAGACGGTTTGCACCGTGGTCGGAGAAGTTACATTCACCGATAGCGAAGAGACCCTTAACTGAAGTCTGGAGCTCATAGTCAACCCAGATACCACCCATTGTGTAGTGGATAGCGGGGAAGATCATCATCGGGTTGTAATACTTCACGCCATCTTTCTCGTTGGCAAGTTCACCGGGGTTAACATCGGTGATCTCCTCATACATATCGAAGAGGTTACCGTAACGCTGGCGAACCACGTCGATGCCGAGACGGTTGATAGCCTCAGAGAAATCGAGGAATACGGCAAGACCGGTATTGTTAACACCGAAACCGGCATCGCAACGCTCCTTAGCGGCACGAGAAGCAACGTCGCGGGGAACGAGGTTACCGAATGCCGGATAACGACGCTCAAGATAGTAGTCGCGCTCCTCTTCAGGAATATCGCTACCCTTGATCTGGCCTTTCTGAAGTTTCTCGGCATCCTCTTTCTTCTTGGGCACCCAGATACGTCCGTCGTTACGGAGCGACTCAGACATAAGGGTCAGCTTAGACTGCTTGTCACCGTGAACGGGGATACAGGTCGGGTGGATCTGAACGAAAGCGGGGTTTGCGAAATATGCACCTTTACGATAGCAAGCCATTGCAGCGGAACAGTTACAACCCATAGCGTTGGTTGAAAGGAAGTAAGTGTTACCGTAGCCACCGGTAGCGATAACGACTGCATGGGCCGCGAAACGCTCGAACTTGCCTGTCACAAGGTTCTTGGCGATGATACCGCGTGCGCGTTCCACACCATCCTTATCTTTGATAAGCACGAGTTCGTGCATCTCATAACGGTTATAGCTCTTCACCTTTCCAAGCTGGATCTGACGGTTAAGAGAGCTGTAAGCACCGAGAAGGAGCTGCTGACCGGTCTGACCCTTGGCATAGAAAGTACGGCTCACCTGAGCGCCACCGAAAGAACGGTTGGCGAGGAGACCGCCATATTCGCGAGCGAAGGGCACACCCTGAGCCACACACTGGTCGATGATATTGTTAGACACCTCGGCAAGACGGTAAACGTTAGCCTCGCGGGCACGATAGTCGCCACCCTTCACAGTGTCATAGAAAAGACGATATACTGAGTCGCCGTCGT
>CAMWIH010000174.1 GCA_947174305.1 uncultured Porphyromonadaceae bacterium
GTAATTACTAAATTAGGAATCTTTTTAATTAAATCCTGTTGTAAAATTAAGTAAAAATTGTTACATTTGCAATTGAACTTTTAGAACTTTTTTATGCATTCTTTATTGAAATTATTAAAGTTTCAATAGAAATAATGAAGTGCATAGTGATCTGACGGAAGAGTCCGTTGCAAAAGATAATACCTTATTTATAATATACATGAAAACGAAACATCTTTTATTAGGAGATGAAGCTCTTGCTTTGGGAGCGCTTCATGCCGGTCTTTCGGGCGCTTATGCCTATCCCGGTACCCCATCAACCGAGATTATGGAATTTATCCAGCAATCTCCTATTGCACGGGAACGCAACATCCATTCCCATTGGTCGTCGAATGAGAAAACGGCCGTTGAGGAAGCTCTCGGAATGTCATATTGTGGCAAGAGGGCGATTACTTCGATGAAACACGTTGGCCTGAATGTGGCCGCTGATCCTTTTGTAAACTCGGCGATGACCGGTGCCAATGGCGGTCTTCTCGTCATTGCGGCTGACGACCCTTCAATGCATTCATCACAGAATGAACAGGATTCAAGATTTTATGCCGATTTCGCCATGATTCCGGCTCTTGAACCGTCTAACCAGCAGGAAGCCTATGATATGGCTGAATATGGATTCAATCTTTCCGAGCAATTTCAGATTCCGGTTCTAATTCGTCTTGTCACTCGCCTGAGCCATAGCCGTGCGGTTGTTGAGACCTCCGATGAAGTGAAGAAGGAAAATGACCTCCATTATCCTGCCCGTCCCAAACAGTGGGTTCTCATGCCGGCAATGTCTAAAATCAGAAATAAGCAGCTCATTGCCGATTTTGAAGACCTTCAATATGTTTCCGACAAGTCTCCATTCAATAAATATGAGGATGGGAAAGATCATCGTCTCGGAATAGTTGTCAGCGGCATTGCCTATAACTATCTTATGGAAGCATTCCCGAAAGGTGTTCCATTCCCGTTGGTGAAAGTGAGCCAGTATCCTCTTCCCAAGAAACTGATTAACAAATTGTATGAGGAGTGTGATTCTCTTCTCGTTCTTGAAGAAGGCCAGCCTTTCATTGAAAAACAACTCAGAGGTTTGCTCGATGCAGGTAAACCTATTTTGGGTAAATTCAGTGGGGAAGTGCAACGCGACGGAGAACTCAATCCGGATATCGTGAGGAATCTGTTTATGTCGATTGCCCCTGATTATATGGAGCGCGAAGCTGCTAACCGTCACATTGCAGCCAAGAATGTCGTTTCCCGTCCACCGGCATTGTGTCAGGGTTGTGGACATAGGGATGTTTATGGGGCTTTGAACGATGTTCTTAAAGAATATGAGAATCCTAAGGTGTTTGGCGACATAGGCTGTTACACGCTCGGCTTCCTCAGCCCGTTCAATGCTATTGACACTTGTGTCGATATGGGTGCTTCCATCACAATGGCGAAAGGCGCATCCGATGCCGGTCAGCATCCTGCTGTAGCGATAATAGGCGATTCCACCTTTACACATAGCGGCATGACAGGACTTCTTGATGCAATCAACGAGAATTCTCCCATCACTGTCATAATTTCTGATAACCTTACAACCGGCATGACCGGCGGACAGGATTCGCAAGGAACCGGCAAACTTGAGGATATTTGCCTTGGCCTTGGCGCAGACCCGGCTCATGTTAGGACTATTGATTCTTTGCCTAAGAATCATGATGAGATGGTCAAGCTCTTTAAAGAGGAAATTGACTATGATGGACTTTCCGTGATCATTTCACGCAGGGAGTGTATTCAGACAGCACGAAGGAAAAAGAGCTGACGACTATTCTAATTAAAAACAAGCAAAAAAGATGAAGACAGATATAATTCTGGCCGGAGTAGGCGGTCAGGGAATCCTTTCCATAGCCACAATCTTGGGAGCCGCGGCTCTTGAAGAAAATTTGTATCTCAAACAGGCCGAAGTGCATGGAATGAGTCAGCGAGGTGGAGACGTTCAGTCAAATTTGAGAATTAGCTCCAATCCGATTCATTCCGACCTTATCCCTCTGGGTGGCGCTGATCTGATTGTTTCTCTCGAACCCATGGAGGCGCTGAGATATAAGGAATATCTCTCACCTGATGGATGGATTGTGACCAACACGAATCCTTTTGTGAATATTCCCAACTATCCGGCAATGGAGGAGGTTGAGAAAGAACTTTCATCCATTCCTAACGTTGTGGCTTTCAATATGGATGAAAAGGCTAAGGAACTACTTTCGCCGAGAAGTTCAAATATGATTCTTCTTGGAGCTGCATCTCCCTTTATTGAACTTGCACCTGAAAAGATAGAGGATGCCATCCGCACAGTTTTCGGGCGAAAAGGAGAGAAAATAGTTGAATCAAATATCAAAGCGTTCCTGGCCGGACGCGAATTTGCAATGAAAAAATCTTAAAGACAATGTTTCCATTAAATACAGAGACACTCAATGATGCAATTTCGCGTCTTTCGATCATAGATATAACATCTGCTACCATACGGCAGATATGTTCTCTTGCAGCTGAATTGGAAGGGATCGCAGATGAAAAGATGGTGCATCTCGAGATGGGAAATCCCGGTTTGCCGGCTGAGCAAGTAGGCATTGAGGCTGAGATAGAGGCATTGAAGAGGGGAGTGGCAAATACATATCCCAATATTGCCGGCATACCTGAGTTAAAGAACTGGGGTGAAAAATTCATAAAAGCATTCCTTAACCTTGATGTCCCGAAGAAAGGTATCATCCCAACGGTCGGTTCAATGCAGGGGAGTTTCACACTTATGCTTCTGCTCGGTCAGCGTTTGGAAGGAAAAGACACGATGTTATTCCTTAATCCCGGTTTTCCTGCACAACGCAATCAGGCAAAATTATTAGGATTGAAGGAAGAGGCTTTTGATATCTATTCCTACAGAGGGAAAAAACTGGAAGAGAAGTTGGAAAGCATCCTCTCAAAAGGGAATGTGACGGGAATGATTTATAGCAATCCCAACAATCCGGCATGGACAAACCTCACCGAGGAGGAATTGGAGATAATAGGGAGGCTTGCAACCAAGTATGATGTGACTGTGGTTGAAGACCTTGCCTATTTCGGCATGGATTTCCGAAACGATGTAAGCCAGCCGGGTGAACCTCCATTCGGTGCAACCGTAGGGCGTTATACCGACAACTACATCCTGCTTCTGTCGGGCTCCAAGATATTCAGTTATGCAGGTCAGAGAATTGCGCTTGTCTGCATGAGCGAAAAGGTGTTCGACAGACGTTACTCTTTCCTCGAGAAGTTTTATGAGATGCCATCTTTTGGAGATGCATACATATACGGTGTGTTGTATTGCGCATCATCAGGCACTGCTCATTCGGCTCAATATGCACTTGCTGCCATGATGGAAAAGGCTGTTAAGGGTGAGCTTCCTTTCATAGATCACTGTAGGGAATACGCACATAAAGCCAACAGGGCAAAGAAACTTTTCCTTGACAACGGATTCCACATTGTATATGAATACGATGGAGAGAAACCCATTTCCGATGGATTTTTCTTTACTGTTGGTTATGATGGGATGGCCGCTCACGAATTGCAGCTTGAACTTCTGAGGTATGGTGTGGCGGCAATCTCCTTGGTTTCTACCGGTAGCGAGCAACCCGGTGTCAGGGTGTGTGTTTCTATGTTAAGGAACGAGGCTGACTTCGAAGCTTTGGAAAAATATCTTGGCCAGTTTAATACGGAACACAAAAAATAATGAAAGTAATGGACATCGGTGTTAAATATATGAGTGCCCGTGAGGCTGTGAAACTAATCGAGAGCGGAGACCATGTTTATGTGCAAGGTTCAACCTCTATCCCGGAGATTCTTTTGGAAGCACTCGCTGAAAGGGCTCTTGAAGATAAAGACTTGAAGGATGTCACTGTGTATTCCGCTTTTGCTGTGGCGCGTCGTCCCTCTCCTTTATGTCAGCCTGAATTAAAAGATGTTTTCTTTCAAGATTCGTTCTTCGTATCCAATTCAGTAAGGGAATGGATTGCGCAGGGATATGGATCCATGACTCCGCGTTTCTTGGGTGAAGTTCCTGAACTTTTCCGGGATGGCACATGCCGTGTTGACGTGGCATTGATAAACTGTTCCCTCCCCAATGAAGAGGGGGTTGTGAGTTTCGGCGTATCGGCCGACCTTGCAACAAGTGCTGTGGAGTGTGCCGATTGTGTCATTGCGCAAATAAATCCTCAGGTTCCTTTCACCCCGGGAGATGCCACCATTCATCTCTCACAACTTACAGCTGCCGTAATGGTGGATGATCCTCTTGTAGAGGTGCCAACCGCTGTTCCGACAGAAAAGGAGATCAGTATAGGTAACTATATTGCCGAGCTGATTCCTGACGGAGCTACGTTGCAAATAGGTGTCGGTGGAATCCCGAATGCTGTGATCCGTGCTTTGTCTGATCACAAACATCTGGGTCTTCACACCGAAGCCATGACCGACGGCGTGTTGCCGCTACTGGAAAAAGGGATAATCGATAATTCCATGAAAACTGTCATGCCGGGCAAGTCTGTAGCATCACTTGCTCTTGGGTCAAGAGCGTTATATGATTATCTTGATGGCAATCAGGATATCATTTTCAAGGATGTGGCCTGGACCAATAATCCCTTTATTATAGCTCAGAACCCGAAAGTAATGTCGATCAATTCATGTCTTGAAATTGACTTGACCGGTCAGGTTTGCGCAGACTCCATAGGAAAGAAGATCTTTTCAGGAGTTGGAGGGCAACATGATTTTGTTTACGGTTCTTCGAGAAGTGAAGGAGGCCTTTCTTTCCTTGCCATGCTCTCTACTACAGGTAAAGGTTTGAATAAGATCAAACCTGTACTCACAGAGGGTGCCGGTGTCGTCACTACGCGTTTCCAGACAAATTATGTCGTAACAGAGTATGGTGCGGTAAATCTACGTGGAAAGAACCTTGCGGAGCGTGCAAGGCTTATGATCTCTATTGCAGCTCCGGAATTTCGTGAAGAGTTGGAGAGGGAAGCCGCTGAAAGATTCGGAAGAGCATTCCTGAGACTTAGGTAACTTCATTGTTTTTAGTATTAAACAACAATTATTCAGTCGTAGTTGATAAAATAATTTTACAGGGCCGGGACAGGAAATTTGTCCCGGCCCTCGTATTAAAAAATTTTTTTATATTTTTCTGAACCTTCTTTCGAATAAAATGTTTGTATAAGTGAAGAT
>CAMWIH010000175.1 GCA_947174305.1 uncultured Porphyromonadaceae bacterium
CTTCTTTTTAAGAGAAGGAGATAGCGGAGTCGTGTCAGCCCAAGAGAGCGGCGTGGCGGATGCCTGTCGAGTAAAGAATGGATAGGCGCCGACGGTTACGCGCGGAGGGGGAGGAGGCCTCTGCTTTTCCCGAGGCAGGCGGGGAGGAGAGAAGGTGTTCCATTTCGGTTTCACGCACAAATTCTGGGAGGTGTTTCCCTTTTTTTGCGAGTGTGACATCGGCGGCGGGGTTGGCAGCGATTCTCCCTTGTTTCAGAAGCCAGCGGAAATAGGCCCGGAGGCTTTGTGTCTTGCGACGCAGGGTGGCAGAGGAATCGGTTTTTGCCAGGGTTCCGATCCATGCCCTGATGTCGGATATGGTTACGGAGCCGGGATCGAAGGCGGAGTTTGTTTTTCCGGTGAGCCAGGATTGGAATTGGGATAGGTCGCGGATGTAGGCTTCCACTGTGTGTGGGCTTCTGTTGAGCTCGTGGGAAAGATATGATATGAATTCTTCCATAATTTAAAACGGCAGAGCCGCAGGAATTTAAAGCGGCAGAGCCGTAGTCGGAAACGGCTTCGCGACAGGTGGGGATTTAAAGCGGCAGGGCCGTGGACGGGAACGGCTTCGCGACAGGAGGGGGAAAGAAGAATCCGGCACCGCGCGGAGATGGCCGCAGGCGCCGGATTGTTATATTTCGGATGAAAAGAGGCTTACTGCTCTGCCTGACGAAGCTGCTGAACGTAAATAGCCTTGATCATCTTCTTACGGTTGGTCACAGAGGGCTTCTCGAAAGCCTGACGGCTGCGGAGCTCTTTTACGATGCCGGTTCTTTCGAATTTACGTTTGAATTTCTTGAGCGCTTTCTCGATGTTTTCGCCTTCTTTTACTGGTACGATAATCATGTTGAATGTTATTAATTTTTTAGTTGTTGATTCTTGTTTGATCTCGTTATGACACAAAGCACATCGGCGCATTTGCGTCTATATGGTTGCAAAATTATATAATCTTATGATTATGACAAAATTTTTTTGAAAAAAATTGCAAACAAACTGTCACTTCCTTCCATCCGGTCTCAACTTCGTTCCAGAATCAATAGCTGTCTTTGTATCTTTCAGCCTCTTCTCCTTCGGTGTACCATTTGGAATACATCAGATAGTTGCGGGCAATTTTCTGATTCATTTCTTTGGCTTTCTCGGGTTCGACCATTTTTACAAATTTTGCCGGTGCGCCGGCCCACATTTCGTGGGGGCCGATCTTTGTGCGACTCAGTACCACTGATCCTGCGGCTACGAGGGCTCCTTCTCCGACTTCGGCGTCGTCCATCACAACTGCTCCCATGCCTATGAGGGCATAGTCGCGGATATGGGCACCATGGATGACGACGTTATGCCCGATGCTTACATGGTCGCCGATTTCGATTGTAGATTTCTGATAGAGGGTGTGGAGCACGGATCCGTCTTGGATGTTCACTCCATTTCCGATGCGGATGGAATTAACATCGCCTCGGAGTACGGTGCCGAACCATACGCTGCATTCGTCGCCGATTACAACATCGCCTATTATGCAGGCATTGTCGGCAAGGAAACAGTCTTTTCCAATTATGGGCCTAAAGCCACGAACACTTCTTATGATTGCCATTTTTTTTCTTTATTTAAATTTTTTGACGGCAGAGCCGCGGGCGGAAACAGCTTCGCGACCGGATTATCTTGAGAGGGGTTGGGTTTTCTTTTGGAGCCAGGCTTTCTCTTCATCATTGAGGAGGGGAGACAGACGGGCATAAACCTTCTGGTGGTAGTTGTTGAGCCATTCGATCTCAGCGTCGGTCATGATGGAGGTGTCGAAGAGGGTGAGGTCGAATGGGAAGAGGGTCATCTCATTGAATTTGTAGAACTTGCCGAACTCTGTCTCCATGGCGGGCACGGTGACGATCAGGTTTTCACAGCGTATTCCATATCTGCCTTCGAGATAGAGGCCGGGTTCGTTGCTTGTGATCATTCCGGGCTCCAGGGGAGTGGGGTTATGGTTCAGGCGGATGTTCTGAGGGCCTTCGTGACAGTTGATGAAGAATCCTACGCCGTGGCCAGTGCCGTGATAATAGGCTTTCCCTTCCTTCCAAAGGAAAATGCGGGCGAGGGCGTCGAGCTGGTCACCGCGTGTGCCGGCAGGGAAGACTGCATTGGAGAGATTGATATGCCCTTTCATCACGAGAGTGAAATCATGTTTCTGTTCGGGAGTGGGGGTGCCGAGTGCGATGGTGCGGGTAATGTCGGTTGTGCCGAATACATACTGACCTCCGGAATCCACGAGAAGGAGGCCGTCGCCCTGAATTGCCACATCAGTTTCCTCGGTAGCCTCGTAATGCACAATGGCGCCGTGTGCGTTCCAGCCCAGGATGGGTGCGAAACTTTCATCCACGCAGGAGGGATCCGCAAGGCGGAGGGCACGGAGACGTTTGCCGAGCTCCACTTCTGTCAATTGGCCTGATGGATATTCTTTCTCCACCATCATGAAGAATTTCGTGAGAGCCACGCCATCTTTTTCCATTGCCGTCTCGAGATTGGAGAGCATGGTCTGATTCTTGATGCTCTTGAGTTTTGCCACGCCGTCGCCACCGAAAACAGGAGTGCATCCGATATGGTCGTAAAGGCCGCGAGAGGTCTTCATGGGGTCGATGAGCAGGCGTGTTTCTTTCGGAAGGGCTGCCGCGAAATCGAGCACGGAATCATAGGGCTGAACCTCGAAATTATATTTTGCGAGGTGAGCCGCCACTTCATCAGTGATTTTCTCCTTGTCGATGAAAAGTACGCGTCGATTATCGTCGAGGTAGAGATATGCGACAAAGATAGGGGAGAAAGCGATATCGTTGGCAGTGCGGAGATTTGTGATCCATGCAATGTCGTCGAGGGCCGAAAGCATGATTGCATTGGCCAACTCACCCTTCACCTCCTTCAACACATCGGCCACCTTTTCATCGACAGATTCGCCGACGATTTTCTCATCATGAATGAAAAGTTTATTCTTGGGGCGTTCCGGACGGTCGGGATAGATATAATCGAACTGCGGGAAATTGTCGTTGAAGTTTATTCCATTATCGGAGAGTTCCTGCTGGAGACGCTGTGCATAGCTGACAGAGAAAGTCATTCCGTCGATAGCAACGGTCTGTCCGGCATTCATTTTTTCGGTGACCCAGTCGATTAGATCAACTGCATCCGGGCCATCCTCCTTCATCATCTTGAAACCGGAACCCTGAAGCTGTTGCTCGGCCTGAATGAAATAGCGGGAGTCGGTCCAGCAATAAGCTTCATCGGCAAGCACCACGGCGGTTCCGTTGGTTCCATTGCCTGATTCAAAACCGGTGAGCCACTCGCGTCCGCGCCAATGAGCCGGGGGGAGTTCGCTTTGGTGGGGGTCGGTGCCTGAAATTATGACGCAATCGATTCCTTTCTCTTTCATCACCTTGCGCAGGGAGGTGAGATAGTCGAAATGTTTGTTTGCCATTATCTGAAATTTTTTATAGAATTGTTCGGATTTAGTTTCCCCTCAAAGTTATAATTTTAACGTGAGAAAGACAACTTAGAGCCTTGGAAAAATTAGAAATACTTGAAAAAAGTTGTAATGACAAGAGTATTTTTGCACCTATGGGAGTAAATCAGCCCATTCTAAAGGAGAAAATAAAGGAAATGATGAAATTTTTTTTAATAAAGTATTGCGCTTTTTAGAATAAATTCATAACTTTGCAATGTCAATCGAGCCGGATGGCTCAGAATGACCAATAAAGATGGCAAGTCAAAAATCTTTTAAGTAATAGTGATATAAAATTTGTAAGTTAGTGGTTTAGTAGGATTGCTGTTTGCTTGTGAAAGTAGAAAGAGTCTAAAAAATCACAAGGCGCCGTGAAATTGTGAAATTTTATGGCGTCATTGTTTTTTTGTAGCCCTATCACCATATCCTGAGGTGCAGATGGAGCTGTGTAAATGAAAATTATGCCAAAGAATCTGTTAAAGATTAAATTTGATTTGCATATAAAATATCAATATGTTATTTTTGCACAAATTCCCAATTTGTGTGAAAAAATGAAAGAGCTGAGAAACGTCGTGCTCTACGACACCCTTGAGAGCCATGAGAATCTGTTGCCATTGGCCTACACGCGTCCGGTTGCAGATTTCCGCATAGGCATCACCACGATTAAGGAGAAATGGGAGGCACTGCTCCCGGGGCGCTATTCCTATAAAACTGTGGATTACCTTCAGGAAAAATTCCCCAAGAGAGATCTTGCTGGGAAGGCGGCAATTTTTGTGGCCGGCTGTGTGCTTCCTGACGAGAGCCTTGCGAGGGAGATTGAATCACTAAAGGAGGGGGAGACGCTGAGCGACGGCGAGAAAGTGATAGCCTTCAATGCATGCGAAAGTGAATTTGAACGACTCACCACTGAAAAAATCGAGAATCTGCCTGCATGTAGGGTGGTGGTGCCGGAATTGGGAAGCCTGAAATATGTGTATGACATATTCCTTAAGAACGGGGATGTTTTCAAGGCTGATTACGCGCGTATGGTGAAGGGCAGAATCTCGCAGCCACTTAGCGACACCTGCACACTCATCGGCCCCACGACCACACCCGGCGGGTTGCCTTCGGTATATATAGAGGAAGGCGCTCAGGTGGAGGGTGCGATTCTCAACGTGAAGAACGGCCCTATATATATAGGAAAAGATTCGGAGGTGATGGAGGGGTGTTCATTGCGAGGCCCGATAGCACTTTGCCATCGTTCGAAATTCAAGATGGGGGCCAAAATTTACGGAGGCACCACGATCGGCCCCTTCTGCAAGGTGGGAGGCGAAGTGGATAATGTGGTGATCTTCGGCTACAGCAACAAGGCACACGACGGCTATCTTGGGAATGCCGTGATAGGGGAATGGTGCAACATCGGGGCGGGGACGAACGCTTCCAACCTAAAGAATGACTATGCCAAGATTCGCATCTGGAACTACCGCGAGCAGCGCTTCATGCGGACCGACCTTCAATTCTGCGGCCTGATCATGGGCGACCACTCTAAGTCGGGCATCAACTGCATGTTCAACACCGCAACGGTGGTAGGAGTGGGGGTGAACCTTCATTGAGCCGGATTCCCGAGAGTGTTCAGCCC
>CAMWIH010000176.1 GCA_947174305.1 uncultured Porphyromonadaceae bacterium
TACCTGTAACTTTTCAGCGTATTGAGATTAAGCATTTCAATACTTGTGTCGGGTATGGTCTCCTCAGTTTTCTTGCCGAAGGACTGATTGCGGAACATCGCGCGTATCTCTCCCTCAGTTGCTCTTTGGTCTCCGCTACCCATTCGGATGAACGTATTGATGGGACTGCCGAAATATACAGGTTTCAAATCAACTTCCGGCACATAGAACGCAAGAAGTTTCTTGCCGTCAATATCGTATGGCTTAGAAGATACAGACAATCTTTGGTTGAACTTTTCAGAGCGCAGAGTACCAAGAAAATCCTGTTCAAGTTTCTCGATGTTATCCACCCCTTGAATCTCGAATGTCTTGCCGGATTGTTTCACTCCGAGCACAATCCATCCGCCGGAGGTATTCGAGAACGCGCTTACGCTTTCCCAGATATTCTTCGGCAATTCAGATTTTGCAGCCTTGACTTCAAAATCCTCCCATTCTATGTCGTGTAGTTTCGCTACCAGCTCATCCTTTGTCATTTTAACTGCAATTGAGAATCGAAAGTGGAAACTTAGCTAATGTCGGTCGAAGACCGAACCGGTTCACGATGCCAACGGCAAAGTTATCCACCGCAAATTTAGATAATTTACTAAAACCTACAAAAGAATAATAGCGTTTTTTAATCTATGGGAACTATCAATTTCACCCTCCCCTCTCCCCTCCTCTTCAAGGATAATTACTCCTCCGGCAACAGGGTGATGTTCTTGTCTGCGTAATTGCGAAGGAAGTCTTCAAGGTTAGTGTTGTTATCGCATCCAAGGCGGGAACGGAGGCGGTAGCGACCTTTCCATACGGATTCAAGGCTGATGTTGAGCGCACGGGCTATCTGACGGCTGTCGGCTCCGATTATGATCATTGATGCCATCTTCACCTGCCCACGCGTGAGCGTGGGGAAGTCGCGCTTGAGCGCCACGGCCACGGAGGGTTCCAGCTCTTCCTTTACTTTCACCGCTGAGTTGCGGTCCTCTTCCAGCCCTTTGTATGATTGTAAAAGCTTTGTAAGCCCCACTAAAAGAGGATTGTCGGTGAGTCCCGACGTTTTCTCTTTATCTATCACCTCCGCAATGTTGGCTATCAGGGAATCTTTCTCGTCGGTCATCATGCGGCGCAACGCCATCGCCTCCCGGGAATGGCGAAGCTTCTCCTCATAAAGGCTTGTCTTGTGTTTCTTCTCCATGGCCCTTTGCCGGTAATATAGGACCACCACCAGCGCTATGGCTATCACGCCAAACACCACGAGCGACACCACGGCCCATGTGCGCGTACGCTCTACCTCCATATTTCGCTCCATAAGGTCTATACGCGATTTCAGCTCCTGTCCGTACACCTCTCCCACATTCAATTGTCCGTAATAACGGTAAAGGCTCAGGAAGGCCTTCGACATAAGTTCGAATGCCGAATCGAGCTTTTCCTCATGCTCGTATGCCTCCGCACGCCTGAATTTGATGAAGAAGGTGTCGGGCCGATTGTAGCCCGTTCCTAAGCTTGCCTCGGCAAGTTTGAAATATTTTCCTGCTGAATCCACTTCCCCCATTTCTACAAATTCATCTCCCTTATGTCGGTATAGGAGAGGCAGCAATCTTTTATCCGGGCGTATGGAATCCTGAAGTGAGATAGAACTATCCACGTAGGCCATCCTCTTGGTCCGGTCGAAAAGCGCAAACAGCAGGAATGCCCTCCTATCGGGTGAACGCTTGACCAATGGCATTGATAGCAATTCCTTAAGGGTCGTTACGCTTCGCACTGAATCGTAAAACTGGGTTATGTTCAGGGTTGCGGAAATATAGACATCGTCGAACCGGTATTTACGGGCAATATCTATGGCAAGCTGATAATAACGTTCCGCACTCTTTCGGTCTCCGATCGTGTTGAGCATGTTTCCGAGAACTATAGCTGACCGGCACATCTCGAAGTTGTCGCCTACGGAACGTGCATACTCGAAATTGCGGCTTGCCGTCAAGTAACCTTTGAACTGGTCTCTCTCTTGGTGAGCCTTGAGCGACCTCAATTTATAATAGTCGTACTTATATTTTGTGGTGTCGAGCTTTGAGATGATGCTATCAAATAAGGCATTCCATTCCCGCAGATTCCCCTCCGCTTCCGAACGGCATAACCTGAAGTAGTTATAACGCAACCTCACAAGGTCATTTTCGGGATGACGCTTCACCACCTCAGCGAAACGGTTGAAGTAGCTTCTATGCAGCGTACTGTCCGAAGGGGCTGTTCCTCTTGCAATGGATCTTGTTAAGGCGAGGGTTAGCGTATCGGCCTCCGGAACACCCGATTCAGGCCAGGGGAACACCCGGTCTATAGGCCTCGGGCCCTTGCAGGCAACCACCAATATGAATAAGGGAATGAAGTAAAGAAGTTTTCTCATATAGGAAAAGAATTTAGACAGCATCCGAGACAAAATTACAAAAAAGTGAGGTTTATCCTTTAAAAATCAGTGCTAAAAGTGGGTTTGTCCAAGTTTTGTCTATGACATTTTTAACCTCCGGGGCTTCCTTTATGTCTAATTTTGCCAAAAACCAAATCTATTTGCATAATGAAAAAACTATTACTGACAACGCTAACCATCATTGGGATGTGCACAACGGCAAATGCCTCCCATTTCATGATCAAGGTCGATCAGGATGGCAACAAGGAGTATTTAAGGGGTGAACCCGAAGGAAAGAGTGGCGAATCAACACGCACTCGCTCAGATGAACAGTTATTCACAGTCACTCCGGTCTTTATCTATGATCAAGCCAAAGGGATAAAACCTACGCCGGGACAGGAAGCGGTCTCCTCCGATGGAAGCACTCCATATTCCTATCTGGCTTTTGATGATTTTGTGGTGATGCCATGGGAAATGCCGGCGGGTGAATATGACTTCTTCTTCTCTTTTGAGTCACCGGAAGGATATCTTTTAGTTGCAAAGGAGGGAGTGAAGATTGAGGGAGACACCGAAATCGAGGTGAATGCGGAAGATGCGTTCATCAACCATATAGAATGGGATGCGGTTATGCCTGACGGAGAGAGCCCCATGACAGGCAACCCCGTGGGGCGAAGAGATATAGAAATGGCAATTCACATCTTCCATACCCCTAACTTTTCACCGCTGGCCACTCTTTTCTATAATATTCGGAAAGAAGACGCTACCGACTATTCTTCAGCATGGGAGAAACAGAGGATCTGGATAAATGATGCCTCGAAATTCTTTATGAGCCAAGCAATCACCGTAGTTGAGAATGGTGCTCAGTATTATATCAATATGCCCGCCAGAGGCACTTCCACCCAGAAGATAATCAATAACAAGGATAACTTTATACACTACACCTTGAATCAACCTGCCGACTGGACAGCGATAACAGGGGGAAAAGAACCTATAAAGAGAGGCTATTACGATTATTACGGGTTCATAGGCACGAAACGATTCCTATGGGTCGAAGCTGTTACGGACACTCCTTCGGAAAAGTTATATGACCAGGTATATTTTTGTGGCCCCGAAAAAGATGTATATTGTCCCTTTTCTCTAAAACCAGGATTAGAGATATTCACAGAAATTGATCCGTCCATGGGGAGGCAATTTGGCATAACTCCTCCGGCTTTAGAGTTCACCGAGTCGGGAGGATTTCAGTTCCAGACTTTCCGGCAGAATAATTCCTTCGACAGTTTCTATACTAATTACAATTTCGCTTCCGACAATAAGTCGCGACCCGGTCAAAATACATTCATCGCTTTGGCCGAGAATGAAAACCCCATGTTTGGTTCAACAACTCCGTTCGTGCTCTTCTCGCGTCCGTCCGTTAACTTCGGATTCGGGTATATCGGACGTTGCGGGGAATTGAGAACCCTCGACTATCTCAACCAGAAATTCTCCATACGCCTGAATGGCAAGGAGGTATGGACAGATTATTTCAACCAGCGGAATTTCTTTTATACCGAAGATTGGCAACCGGGCGTGGCATACGAGAAAGGACAATGGGAATATGAGATTGAAAGCGGCAACCTCACAGTAGATGGCCTGCAGAGCAATACCCATTGCCTTATGCAATTTGGAGAGAGCGACGACTTCACATGGCCCACTGTAACTGCGCTGCAATTCCGTGACAAGGATGGTCATGTCACAGAACGTTTTGATAACCCTTCAGATGGAAAATTGATATTCATGGGAGGTGAATGGAGTGCGAATGAAGATTTTCCGAGCATATTCGAATGTGTCGCTCCCAAGGAGCTGACCGTGGAATATGCTCCATACGGATCCGAGGATTTTCAACCTTTGGATTATGAATGCGATCCCGAAAAACGTTACATGCCCGGCTACGGGGAATATTATGAGGCTTCATTATCACAGGTGGTTACAGAGAGCGAAACAGGCTGGTATGGGGTTAGGCTGACAATGACCGACAGTCAGAGCAACCGTCAGACCCAGACTGTGACCCCTGCATTCCATGTGGCCCACGTCTCATCGGTAAGCGACATAGCATCCCGTAACCCTCTTGAAATAAGGATAGAGAATGGAGAGATAATCGCTCCTTCTGATGCACTGATTTACAATGTAGAGGGTAAACGGATAATGGGTAACCGCGTGGCTCCCGGAGTTTATATCGTGAGACGAGGCTCGCAATCGGTCAAGGCGTTGGTACGATAAAGTTCCTTCTGATAATCCACCACATCCAACAGCCGGCCGAATTTCTTGCCTACATTGCGGAAGCGAGAGACGGGTAGAAAACCGAGGATATTACCTCCCTCCTCCCATACATAATATGGGAAGCCGGAAGCAATATCCTCTATTCGTTGTAACATTTCTTCTTCCGACAAGGGAATAAGTTCAAAAGTGGCAGTAGTATTCTCTACATACCGTGATACGTCCCTACGTGTCAAATCATTCTACAAATTTTGCGAGCCGGTCATAGAAGGTTGGATCCTCGCCGGTTGTCAGGTCCACAAGCTTCCCTTCCGGATTGATGATAGCTTTCGTGGGGAATCCTTCTATGTTATAGTCTGTGTAGAGCTTCTTGTCGTGTCCATTGTAAAGATTCAGCC
>CAMWIH010000177.1 GCA_947174305.1 uncultured Porphyromonadaceae bacterium
AGACAGAGGTGGAGACACCGCTTGCCAAGGCTATATGCCGCGAACCGGCAGATAAGATAGTGTTGGGCACTATCCTTCGTGCGGGGCTTCCCTTCCATCACGGATTCCTAAATTTCTTTGACCGGGCGGAAAATGCGTTCGTGAGCGCCTACCGTAAATATAGAGAGAAGGGCGATACATTTGATGTGCTTGTAGAATATCTTGCTTCGCCTTCGATAGAGGGTAAGACCTTGATTCTTGTTGACCCGATGCTTGCCACCGGGTCGTCGATGGAGCTGGCATACAGGGCGTTGCTCAGCAAGGGTATGCCTGCAAAAATTCATGTGGCATCGGTTATTGCGTCGCGTCAGAGCGTGGATTATGTGTGTCAGCATTTCCCCGCTGACCGGACCACGGTATGGTGCGGAGCGATCGACCCGGAGATTAACGCACACAGCTATATAGTGCCTGGCTTGGGCGATGCCGGAGATCTGGCTTACGGAGAAAAGGAGTAGGCTGTGATAGGCGGATTAGGCATTATAGGCGTGATAGGCATTATAGGCGAGATGGGCTTTTTAGGCAAGGGAAATTTTTACTGGTATTAAGGTGCATTTAAATAAAATTGACATATTGAATTTCAAAAACATCCCGGAAGCTCGGCTTGAGTTCTCTCCGGGTGTGAATTGTTTTTTGGGAATGAACGGAATGGGGAAGAGCAATCTTCTCGAGGCTGTCTATTTCCTGAGTATGTCGCGCCCGATGCATTCCTTGCCGGAGTCGGCCTTGATACGTCACGGCGAGGAGATGCTGATGGTGAAAGGGGATTATCTCACGGATGGCGGTGGGGATGAAAACGTGAGCTGCGGGATAGTAAAGGGTAAAGGTAAAACCCTGAAACGCAACGGAAAGGAATATGCCAGGATTTCAGAACATATAGGGAAGTTCCCGATTGTCTCGGTGCTCCCCTCGGATAGCGAGATCGTGAGCGGGAGCGGCGAAAACCGGCGCCGGTTGGTTGATATGGTCATTTCGCAAGCCGATCCGCTTTATCTGGCGTGGCTGATAAAGTATAACCGCTCTCTTGAGTCGCGCAACAAGATGTTGCGAGCCGGAGTGAGGGATTCGTTGCTATATGAGTCGATAGAGTCGGGGCTTTGCGCGGCTGCGGCGGAAATACACAGCTCGCGAAAGAGATGGACCGAAGAGATCCGTCCGGCCTTCGAACGCTATTATTCGATGATTTCGGGTGATGCCGAACGGGCATCCATAAAATATAAGAGTGTGCTTAATGAAGCCACGATGCAGGAAACCCTGAATGCGGCCCGGCAGAAGGATGTGGTGCTTGGCTTCACCTCACAGGGGATCCATCGTGATGACCTTCAGACAGGGCTTGGAGATTACAGCATGCGCTGTCTCGGGAGTCAGGGGCAGGTGAAAAGCTTCACCATAGCCCTTAAATTCGCCATATTTGATTATCTTCGGCAGGCCGGGCACCAGACACCTATCCTGCTGCTGGATGACATATTCGATAAGCTCGATTCGAGTCGGGTAGGACGAATCATGGAGGCTGTGAGCGGAGAAGGGGGCTTCGGACAGATCTTCATAACCGACACCAACCGTGAGCATCTGGATGAAACGATATCTTCGATCCGTTCGGAGAGCCGTCTATTTGAAGTGAAGGCTGGAGAATTCAAGATAGTATGAAACGCAACGAACCGGAATCGATAGGCGATGTGCTGCGGCTCACGATTCAGGAGTCGAACATGAGCAGTCGTCTCGACGAGTGCAGGGCAATTGAGCTATGGCCTCAGCTAATGGGGGAGAGGATGGCGCGCCGCATGTCGCGTCCGAAAGTGAGTTGCGGCGTGATGGTGGTCTATGTTGACAGCGCGGTGCTCAGACAGGAGCTGAACATGAGACGCACCGGCATCATCGAGGCCATAAACGGAAGGCTGGGGAAGGAAGTTATAAAAATGATTAGATTTAAATGATAATTATATATGAATCCTGATAGATTGCCGGAACTTGGCAGTTTCCAACATAAGTGCGACCTTCAGATACGCTTCAGCGATGTTGATGTGTTAGGGCACGTAAACAATACGGTCTATATGACTTTCTATGACACGGGGAAGGCTCATTATTTCACCGACCTTCTCGGTCGGCGTATCGACTGGAAGCATGTGGAGAGCGTGATTGCCAATGTGGATTGTGCTTTTCTCGCCCCCATTTTCTTTGGTGAGGAGATAGAGGTTCTTACCCGTTGCGAAGCAATCGGGGAGAAGAGCTTCAGGCTCTTGCAGGCCATCCGGGAGAAGAGGAGCGGTGTGCTTAAGTCTGCTTGCGAGACGGTGATGGTTTCCTTTGATCCGGAAAGCGGAAAGGCTATGGAGATTCCCAAGGAATGGCGCGAGGCCCTGGAAAGGGACAAGGCCGGGCTTTGATTAGGCCTTTTGATTAGGCCAAAGCGGAGCTTTGGAACCGAACAGCTTCGCGATGATTCTTGGCAAAAGCAAGCTTTTGAACGGGATGGCTTCGCGAGGGCGATTTTTAAAATTATTGTTAGTGAATTATATTTAACAGAGAAATCTGATGGAAGAAGATGTAAGGGGATTGATGGAGGATATCTTACGGAGGGAGGCCGAGGCTGTGCTTTCCATTCCGGTGAGCGATGCTTACGGGAAAGCTGTTGAATTGATTGTTGAGCACGTGAACCGTCGGGGTGGTAAACTCATTACTTCCGGTATGGGTAAGGCCGGTCAGATTGCCATGAACATTGCCACCACTTTCTGTTCCACAGGCACTCCTTCAGTGTTCCTGCATCCTTCGGAGGCACAGCATGGTGATCTCGGAATTATTCAGCGCAATGACCTCATGCTCCTGCTCAGCAATTCGGGCAAGACCCGCGAGATTGTAGCGCTTGTGGAGCTTGCACGGATTTTGAACCCCGACATTCCAATTATTGTTATAACAGGAAACAGCGACAGCCTCCTTGCCAGGGTCGGTGATGTGGTTCTCTTTACGGGAGGCGCGGAGGAGGTGTGTCCGTTAGGTATGACCCCGACCACTTCCACCACGACGATGACCGTGATGGGAGATGTTCTTGTGGTAGCTACCATGAAGGCAATCGGCTTCACCCGTGAGGAATATGCCAAACGACATCACGGAGGGTACTTGGGACATAAGGCTTCTGGTGGTGAAAATAAAGAGGAAGTATATTAGATTATGGAAAATATGACATTTATAGAGATTCCGCTCGATTTCAGTTTTTTAACTAAAGGATCGAGGGATTCGGAAATCATCAGTGAAGTTACCGGATGTCGCGCCACGGCTCGGGAGCTGATGAAGGAGGAGAGATATATCGATGCCCTGGAACGTATAGTGGAGGGTCTGCGAGTGATGCGAGAGTTCAGCGATTTTGAAAACCGCGAGTTCCGCGCCCTTCTCGTGACACTGCTTTTCGATCTGAGTGAAGTGCATTTTGCATTGAAGGATTATAAGCAAAGTGAGAAGGAGCTGGAGGTGCTATTCCGTGTGCTCGAGTCGCTGATAAAGGAGGATGCGGAGAGATTCGGCAAATATCATGTGCTTGCCATGGAGCTTTCCACCCGTATCTTGCGTAGCCGTAAAAAGACTCTTGACTTGTTGGTGAAGCAGCAACTCAATGCCGAGGCTCTTTACGATAAGGTGAATGCCGGTGTGCTGGCCGCCACCGACCGTCTTGTGGATTCTCTCAGGAATGTGGGTGAATTACTGGCCTCTACCGGCGATTACCGGGGAGCGATGAAGTTCTATACTGAGGCTATCCGTCTTTCGAAAAAACGTGCAGGGAGGGTTAACCGCAAGGAGGTTAAGATGACAGTGGAGATGGCTAAGATCATGATGCGTGTGAGGAGCATGCGCCCCCGCGCCAAACGTCTTCTTAATGCGATACTCCCCCATGCCATAGCACTTGAGACTATCGAGCTTGAGGAGGATATCCTGGCTCTTATCCAGATGATTGATGATGACTTCGAGCATGAGACAGGATGGAAAACCTTCTTCCATAAGATTCAGAAAGGGGTTAAAGGTCTGGGTAAAAGGATTTCGAAAGATAAGAAGGCCGAGGCAGAGCAGAAGGAGGAGCCTTTAAAGGAGGAATCCCATGCTGAGACGAAGCCATCGGAGAAAGAATAAATAAGGAAAAATAGATGAGCACAATATTAAATACGAACGGTGACAGCCTCGAGATTCCCTCGATTCGCGACAGGGAGAATTTCCGTTGCGCCATTTTCACTGCCGAATGGAACCCTAAGGTGACTCACGCTTTGCGGGATGGAGCCGTGGATGTTTTGCGCAGGGCGGGGGTAGATGACAGCCGTATCCTTCTGGAGGATGTGCCGGGCACGGTGGAGCTCGTGAACGCTGCCGGACTGGCTATTCATCAGATGCGCGATCTGGATGCCGTAATCATCATCGGTTGCGTGATCAGGGGTGACACTCCTCATTTTGATTATGTGTGCGAGATTGTGGCTGAAGGAACTGCGCGGCTTAATGCGAAGGGTGAGACACCGGTTATCTTCGGTGTGCTGACCGTGAACAAGGAGCAGGAGGCTCTTGACCGTGCCGGTGGTTGCCTCGGGAATAAGGGAGCGGAGGCCGCTGTGGCGGCAATCAAGGTGGCCAATATGCACAATAGGATTATGAGGCTCTGAGCTGGCGCGGCTTTAAGCGCTGGGTTTTAGCCCACCGCGGCACAGCCGCGAGCGGAAACGGCTTCGCGATGATTCATGACTAAAGCAGGGCTTTTGAACGGAGACAGCTTCGCGATGATTTTAGCAAAAGGGGAGCTTTGAAAATATGAAATGGCCGGACATCTCACGATGTCCGGCCATTTCTTCCTGCCTTTCACAGCCGAGACTGCTTCCGCGTTATCCAACGTGTAGGCATTCCGGGTTCTCCGTTTCGGGCAGACGATAGAAATTACTAATGTATATAACCCAAAATTTAGACAATTATGTTTTTCCGT
>CAMWIH010000178.1 GCA_947174305.1 uncultured Porphyromonadaceae bacterium
GAGCGAGAATTGTTATAATTACAGAATGTGAAAAGAAGATAAATATAGAAATTACTAAAAATATTAAAGACAATGGATAAATTAAGTTATGCCTGGGGTCTTGCCATGGGCAAGCAATTGCAGGCTATGGGAGTTAAAGAACTCAATTCAGAAAGCTTTAAGGATGGTGTGAAGGTTGCTTTCGACGGAGGCACCCCGGAAATGCCTATCGAGGAGGCACAGAAGCTTATCAATGATTATCTTGAGGATCTGGCTAAGAAAGCCGAGGCTGCCGCACGCGAGGCAGGTGTCAAGTTCCTTGAAGAAAATAAGAAGAACGCAAACGTTAAGGAAACTGCCAGCGGTCTTCAGTATGTTGTGGAGAAAGAGGGTGAAGGCGCACAGCCTACAGCTGAAGATGAGGTTACCGTTCATTACACCGGTAAACTTCTTGACGGCACCGTGTTCGATAGCTCGGTTAACCGTGGTGAACCCGCAACATTCCCCTTGAATCGTGTGATTCCGGGTTGGACTGAGGGTGTTCAGCTCATGAAGGAGGGTGCAAAATACACATTCTTCATCCCGAGTGACCTGGCATACGGCGCTCAGGGTGTTCCTCAGGTTATTCCGCCTCATTCAACACTAATCTTCGAGGTTGAGCTTATCAAGGTTAACAAGAAATAATATGAAAGTAAAGTATCTGGCACTTGGTGCCATCCTTTTGGGAGCGCTTGGTTTGTCAAGCTGTAAGAATGACGGTGGCAAGGAGAAGGCAGACACAGCCACAGTGGCTGATGCCGAGGCTGAATATGCCGAGGCTCCTGTCTTGACAGAGCGTCAGGTTGCCACTTCCGACTCGGTGTTCAAGGCCCTCAAAGCAAAAGAGCAGCTTGCTGATGATTCTGTTTATACCACTCCTTCAGGACTTCGTTATATGATCCTTAAGAAAGGTGAGGGTAAGAAGCCCCTTAAGACAGATGCAGTGAAGGTGCATTACACCGGTACGCTTCCTAACGGAACCGTATTCGACAGTTCCGTTGAGCGAGGAGAACCCATCACTTTCCCTCTGAATGGAGTTATCCCCGGTTGGACCGAGGGCCTTCAGTTGATGCAGGAGGGTGGAAAGACGGTGTTCTATATTCCGAGTGCATTGGCATACGGTCCTAACGGCGCGGGTCCTCAGATAGGACCTAACCAGGATCTTGTGTTTGAGGTTGAGCTTATTCAGGTTAATCCTGAAGAGTAATTCTTAATGATTACAGAATTAATGGAAAAATATCTTAATAAGGCGACCGCCACGACTTTTGTCGTAGCGGTCGCTATGCTTTTGAGCTTGGGTTCGTGCAAGGGACGCACAATGGATAATATGGAGCCAACGGGCGAGACAATAGAGGTTGTGATTGGTCAGGAAGATTCGGATGAGACAGCCGCTGATAGCGTTGGCGAAGCGAATGCGCCGGACGGGGAATCAATGACAGAATGAATTTAATTTTGGAGGTTGGTTAGAAATGAAGAAAGGGATATGCGGAGTTCTATTGTCGGCGATGCTTCTGACGGGCTGTGGAAAGGAGAAGCCATCCCCATTGGGAAATCTTGGCCAACCCTCGCTTTCCGATTCGCTCATATACTATTACGGATTGATTGAGGGCGGTCAATATCTGAAAGCGGCGGAGAAAGACACTGTCCTTGGCACCTCGCGTGAACGTGAACGCTATCTGAAAGGGCTTAAAGACGGCCTGAATGCAGTGGCGGAGGTGAATGACACATATAACCGTGGACTTAAGGATGGGGTTGAGCTGGCGCTCGCCCTCTACAGTTATAACCGGATGTATGGGATTGACCTTAACCGCAACTTGCTTTATCAGAGCATAGCATACGCATTGCAGAGCGATACATTGCTCAATGAAGCGCGTGTGTTAAGGGAATTTCAGGGAGTGGTTGATAAGCTCGACCTCAAGAAGAGGGAGCAGATGGTAAAGGATATGCATCTCTCGCTTAGGCAGGAGGCACAGCGCCTCAAGATGAAAAAGGTAAGCGATGACCTGTATGTTACCGATGCCAATCCCGGAAGCGGAAACCTGATACGCCGTGGGGATATCGTTTTTGCTACCCTTAACTACATTCTCGAGAGCGGCCGAAACTTAGAGATGCCTTCCGGTCAACAGCTCACGGTGGGAGGCCCGACGATGTCGGAAGTGATGATTAGGGTTTACACCCGTATGCGTAACGGTGGGTCGGCACAATATGCCACCACTGCCGGTGCCCTTTTCGGCAACCGGGCCGATCAATTAGGCCTCACGCCTAATGAGGTGATATTAATGTCGGTGGAGATAAACAACGTGGAGAATCCCGATACGGTTGGGAAACGTGAGCTTGTGGCGATATAAATTGTGATAGATAGATGATGTAAAATAGAACAGCGTTGCCACGTGGCAACGCTGTTCTATTTTACATCTATGGCGAATTCCTTATTTATCTCTCATGAAGATGGAGATAGGTGTTCCGTGGAAGTCCCATTTTTCGCGGATCTTGTTCTCAAGGAAACGGCGGTAGGGTTCCTTTACCCATTGCGGAAGATTGCAGAAGAATATGAATGTCGGAATTATCGAATCCTTGAGCATGGTGATATACTTAATCTTCACGAATTTACCCTTGTTGCTTGGCGGCGGAGTGATAGCTATCTGCTCGAGCATGTAGGAGTTGAGCTGGGAGGTCGGGATAACCCTGCGACGGTTTTCATATACCTGAGTGGCCGTCTCCAACACTTTGTGGATGCGCTGCTTGGTGAGCGCGGAGGTGAAGATGATGGGGAAGTCGGTGAAAGGCGCGAACTTATTGCGAATGGCTGTCTCAAATCGTTTCTGCGCGTTGAGGCTCTTGTCTTCCACTATATCCCATTTATTCACACAGACCACCAGACCCTTCTTGTTTTTCTGAATCAGTGAGAATATGTTTGCATCCTGTCCCTCTATGCCACGGGTTGCATCAATCATGAGGATACATACGTCGGAAGCCTCAATGGCACGTATTGAACGGATGACGGAATAATACTCGATATCCTCATTCACTTTCTGTTTCTTACGGATACCTGCCGTGTCAACAAGATAGAAGTCGAAACCGAATTTATTGTAACGATGATAGATTGAATCACGGGTTGTGCCGGCAATGTCGGTCACGATGTGACGCTCCTCACCGATGAAGGCGTTGATCAAGGATGATTTCCCGGCATTCGGACGCCCCACGATGGCAAACTTGGCCACGTTCTCCTCAGTGTCATCCTCATTCTCCTTTTCCGGCATATCCTTCACTATCTCATCAAGCAACTCACCTGTGCCTGAGCCGTTGGCCGATGAAACACCGATCGGGTCGCCAAGCCCGAATTTGTAAAACTCTGGTATGTTGAAGCGGGCGTCGCCTTTATCCTCCTTGTTGGCAACAACAATGACCGGTTTCTTGGAGCGGCGCAATATCCCTGCCACCTTGTCGTCGAGATCAGTCGGGCCGGTGGAAGCATCAACCACGAAAAGAATCACGTCGGCTTCCTGAATGGCTATTTCTACCTGCTTGTTGATTTCCTCTTCAAAGATGTCGTCAGAATTAACCACCCATCCTCCAGTATCTACGATGGAAAATTCCTGACCGCACCAATCGACCTTGCCATACTGGCGGTCGCGTGTGGTTCCTGCAGTGTCGTCAACAATGGCCTTGCGACTTTGTGTCAAACGGTTGAAGAGGGTTGATTTCCCTACATTGGGACGCCCTACGATTGCAATTAATTTGCTCATAACTTTTTGTTTTAGGTACCCCCCGAATCGGTGACAGTCACCGGACGAGAGCCTTGGGTTATATATAAATGGACGCACACGGGGTGCGTCCCTACAATAATATCTTCAGTCTTTTATTCGATATATCCGAACTGGCGGAGCTTGTTTTCACGGTTCCTCCAGTCTTTCTCTACCTTCACGAATATCTCGAGATGCACTTTCTTGCCAAAGAATTTCTCGATATCCATTCTTGACTCAATGCCCACTTTCTTGATCTTCTCACCACCCTTTCCGATTATGATGCCTTTCTGGGAGTCTCTCTCGACATATATCACGGTCATGATATGGATAGAATTCTCTTTCTCCTCGAATTTTTCCACGAGCACTTCTGTGCTGTAAGGAATCTCCTTGTCATAGTTCAGGAGGAGCTTCTCGCGGATGATTTCGGTTACGAAGAAACGGGCCGGCTTGTCGGTGAGCGCATCCTTGCCAAAGAATGGGGGAGAAGGGGGAAGGAGCTCAACGATACGGTCTTTGAGGTTCTGCACATTGAAGTTTTCGGTTGCGCTTGTAGGGAAAATCTCGGCATTGGGCAAACGCTTGTGCCAAGCATCCACGAGGGCTTCGAGTTGTGCGTTATCTTTGAGGAGGTCAACCTTGTTGATGACTAACAGGACCGGTATGGTCTCCTTGGCCACACGGTCGAGGAAATCTTTATTCTTTTCGGGTTCCTCCACCACATCTGTCACGTAAAGCAGGATGTCGGCATCTGTCAATGCACCTTCAGAAAATTCGAGCATTGATTCCTGAAGCTTATATTTTGGTTTGAGCACACCGGGTGTGTCTGAATAAACAATCTGATATTCGGGAGTGTTGACAATGCCCATGATGCGGTGACGCGTGGTCTGCGCCTTGGAGGTGATGATTGAAATACGTTCACCCACAAGGTCGTTCATAAGGGTTGATTTGCCAACATTTGGGTTTCCGACGATATTTACGAAACCGGCGCGGTGTCCGTTTTCAGTGTGTTCTGCATTAGTAATATTAATATCTTCCATAATTTTGATCAGAGGACAAGTTTAACGCCTCTCTATTATTAGAACACTGAATGCGCGGCATGGTTCATATAATGAAGATTTCTCATATAATGAAGATTTCATTTTAAGGCATGCTGCCACAAAGTTAATATATTCTGTAGATTCAACAACGAAGTGCAAAAGCCATGCAGCTCTTCCTT
>CAMWIH010000179.1 GCA_947174305.1 uncultured Porphyromonadaceae bacterium
AGATTACATGGCATACATGCTTAAGTATGACACAATGCACGGACGTTTCGACGGCGAGGTTGATTATGATCTCGAAAAGAGCCTTCTTATCGTAAACGGCAAGCCCATCCGCGTGACTGCATGCCGCGACCCGAAAGAGATTGGCTGGGGCGAAGCAGGTGCTGAGTATGTTGTTGAGTCAACCGGTCTTTTCCTCACTCAGGAGAAAGCACAGGCTCACATCGAGGCAGGCGCAAAATATGTAGTTATGTCAGCTCCTTCAAAGGACGCTACTCCTATGTTCGTATGCGGCGTTAACGAGAACACATACGTTAAGGGCACTCAGTTCGTATCTAACGCATCTTGCACCACCAACTGTCTTGCTCCTATCGCAAAGGTTCTTAACGACAAGTTCGGCATCGTGGAAGGTCTTATGACTACAGTTCACTCTACAACTGCAACTCAGAAGACTGTTGACGGTCCTTCAATGAAAGACTGGCGTGGTGGCCGTGCCGCTTCCGGCAACATCATCCCCTCTTCAACTGGTGCTGCAAAGGCCGTAGGTAAGGTTATCCCCGAGCTCAACGGTAAGCTCACAGGTATCTCTATGCGTGTGCCTACTCTCGACGTTTCTGTAGTTGACCTTACTGTAAACCTCGCAAATCCTGCAACTAAAGAGGAGATCTGCGCTGCAATGAAAGAGGCTTCTGAGGGTGAGCTCAAAGGTGTGCTCGGTTACACTGAGGATGCAGTAGTTTCTTCTGACTTCCTCGGCTGCCCGCTCACTTCTATCTTCGACGCTACTGCCGGTGTATATTTGACTGACAAGTTCGTTAAGGTGATCAGCTGGTATGACAACGAGATCGGTTATTCTAACAAGGTTCTCGACCTCATCGCTCACATGAAGAAAGTAAACGGCTAATAACCGCCTTTCAAAAGAAAATGCTAACATACGGCCTGGAGGATTATTTCTCCGGGCCGTTTTCTCATTTTGTACAATTCTTTTTCCCTGTAGTGTATATATTTTTCATTTGATGCCGTCTGTTTTTTCATCTTTTATAATCATGGAGTGAAATATTTTGTTAACTTTGTAATAGAAACAGAAAAATTGAAAAATATGGAGGCTCAGAAACCGAAATTAGTGATTTCAAGTGGCGCAGGAATCAGCGCCGAAAGTGGGATAAAGACATTCCGGGATGCCGACGGGTTATGGGAGAATTATCCGGTTATGGATGTGGCTTCGGCCGATGGGTTCAGGAGGGATCCCGAACTGGTGCACCGCTTCTATAACGAAAGGCGCAAACAGCTCTTGGGGGCGCAGCCCAATGAGGCGCATAAGATACTTGTTGAGCTTGAGAAAGACTATGATGTGTATGTGATCACGCAGAACGTTGACGACCTTCACGAGCGGGCCGGATCCAGCAAGGTGCTTCATCTGCATGGTGAGCTCATGAAGATCCGTTCGGTAAGTGATCCCGACTATATAGAGTCGCTTGACATTGAGCATCTGGAAACCACGCCGGCCACCCGTGGCAAACGTGGCGACCTCATGCGACCGCATATAGTGTTCTTTCAGGAGCCTGTTCCGAATATAGAGGAGGCGGCGAGGATTGTTTCCACTGCTGATATATTCGTGGTGATCGGCACATCGCTTGTGGTCTATCCGGCGGCGGGGTTGCTTCAGTGTGTGCGTCCCGGCACGCCCATCTATTATATCGACCCCAATCCGGCCTCAACTGCCGGGATTCCCGATGTGACGGTAATCAAGAAAACAGCTTCGGCAGGGCTCCGTGAACTCAAGGATATGCTTGAGAAAAGGCTTTGAGAAGTTAAAAACCGGAGAATGGAAGCCAAAAGTGCAATATTGAAGATTAACATGTTTTTAAACATTTAAAAAAATAAAAAAATAGCGTAAAAAAACTATTATATTTGCGCTATAACTTCTACCGGAAGTATGAAGGTCGGTGAAAAAACAAATCTATACCATAACGAAACACAACGAACTTCATAAAAAAGGAGAGGATGTACGAACTGAAAATCTAATAAACGATGGCAAAAGTAAGAGGAGCGATTACTGTCAATGTAGAGCGATGCAAGGGCTGCGACCTGTGTGTAGTGGCATGCCCGACCGACACATTGTCGCTGCAGCCTAACGAGGTGAACGACCGAGGGTATCATTATGCCTATATGGCAAATCCGGAGAACTGCACCGGCTGCTGTTCGTGTGCGTGGGTATGTCCTGACGCATGTATAGAAGTCTATCGCGTAAAGGTAGATTAAGCGAGCTAATCATCTGACCTATCACCACCAAGAAAACACAAAGAAAGATGAAAGAGGAAGTGAGATTAATGAAGGGGAACGAGGCGATAGCGCACGCCGCGGTCCGCTATGGCTGTGACGGCTATTTCGGATATCCGATTACGCCGCAGTCGGAAGTTCTGGAGACACTTGAAGAGCTGATGCCCTGGGAAACGACAGGGATGGTAGTGCTCCAGGCAGAATCGGAAGTTGCGGCAATCAATATGGTATATGGAGGTGCGGCCAGCGGAAAGGCCGTTATGACCTCATCCTCCTCTCCGGGCGTCAGCCTCAAGCAGGAGGGAATCTCTTATATTGCGGCTGCGTCTCTTCCGGCGCTCATATTGAACGTTATGCGTGGAGGTCCGGGTCTGGGCACCATCCAGCCTTCGCAGGCCGACTATTTCCAGGCTGTCAAAGGGGGTGGCCACGGTGACTATCATCTGATAGTTCTGGCTCCATCCACAGTGCAGGAGATGGTTGATTTCGTAGGGTTAGGCTTTGACCTTGCTTTCAAATACCGCAATCCTTCAATGATTCTTGCCGACGGTATCGTGGGCCAGATGATGGAGAAGGTGGTTCTTCCCGAACAGCGTCCGCGCCGCACAGACGAGGAGGTGCGCAAACAGTGTCCCTGGGCTGCCGACGGCCGTAAGGATGGTCGCAAGCGCAACGTGATCACTTCCCTTGAGCTCGAATCTTCACGCATGGAGGTGATCAACCACGAGCTTCAGGCACGTTATCGTGAAATAGAGAAAAACGAGACCCGTTGGGAAGAGATTGATGTTGAAGGAGCCGACTACCTCCTTATCGCTTTCGGTTCGATAGCCCGTATCTGTGCCAAGGCACAGGAGATGGCCGCTGAAAAGGGTATAAAGGTAGGCATTGTGCGTCCGATCACCCTTTGGCCTTTCCCCACAGAGGCTATATGCAAGGCCGCTGAAGGAAAGAAGGGTATTCTTGTGGTTGAGCTGAATGCCGGACAGATGATTGAGGATGTGCGCCTTGCCGTGCACGATTCTCTTCCTGTTGAGCATTTCGGCAGAATGGGCGGAATCATCCCGAGTCCGGATGAGGTTCTCGAAGCCCTTGAACAGAAAATCATAAACAAATAAAACCTCAAGAGATGGAAATCAACGAAATCATACGCGAAGAAAATAAGGTTTATTCGAAGCCGGAGCTTCTCGACGAGGTTCACATGCATTATTGCCCCGGCTGCAGCCACGGTGTGGTTCATAAACTTGTGTCGGAAGTAATAGCAGAAATGGGAATCACTGACAAGACTGTGGGCGTTTCGCCTGTAGGTTGCGCAGTGTTCGCCTATAATTATATCGACGTGGATTGGGTGGAGGCCGCCCATGGCCGCGCACCTGCCGTAGCCACAGCCCTCAACCGTCTGTGGCCCGAGAATGTGGTGTTTACATATCAGGGTGACGGCGATATGTCGGCAATCGGTACTGCCGAGACTATCCATGCTGCCAACCGTGGCGAGAATATCGTCATGATCTTTGTAAACAATGCGATCTATGGTATGACCGGCGGTCAGATGGCGCCAACCACGCTCGTGGGCCAGAAGACAGCGACCACTCCTTACGGACGTCGCGTGGATCTTAACGGTCACCCGCTTGAAATCACTAACCTTATGGCTATCCTTGACGGTACCTGCTACGTGACACGTCAGTCTGTTCATACTCCGGCGGCCGTGAGGAAGACAAAAGCTTGTCTGAAAAAGGCATTTGAGAATGCAATCGCAAAGAAGGGCACCTCTGTAGTGGAGATTGTTGCCACCTGTAACTCAGGCTGGAAGCTAAGCCCCGCGAAAGCAAACAAATGGATGGAGGAGAATATGTTCCCCAAATATCCTCTTGGTGATCTTAAGAATGTCTAACCAGTCAAAAAGGAACAGAAATGAAAGAAGAAATAATCATAGCAGGATTCGGTGGTCAGGGAGTGTTGTCGATGGGCAAGATACTTGCTTATTCCGGATTGATGGATGACAAGGAGGTGACCTGGATGCCTTCGTACGGTCCGGAACAGCGTGGCGGAACAGCCAATGTGACAGTCATTCTCTCTGATGAGAAGATTTCAAGTCCGGTGCTCGACCGTTATGATGTTGTGATTGCCCTCAACCAGCAGAGTCTCGATAAGTTTGCACCGAAGGTGAAGGAGGGCGGTATGCTCATCTACGACACCAACGGTATCCATAAGCATCCTGAGCGTAAGGATATCAAGATTTATCCTATCGACGCCATGGAGGCCACTCTCGAGCTTGGAAATTCCAAAGCTTACAATATGGTTGTGATGGGCGCACTTCTCGAGGCAATGGAATATAAGTTGCCGATGGAGAATGTGATCAAGGGATTGAAGAAATCTCTTCCCGAACGTCACCACAAGCTTATACCCCTTAACGAGCAGGCCATTGAGAAGGGTCGCGCGCTTATCTGATTCCCTTAAAGTTGGAATTGGAATTAAGGATAAGCTAATCCAAAAGAGTTTCAATTAGTAATTGGTGCTTTCCCTTAAGTGGTTGGGAAAGCTATAATGGGTAATGTTTGGTATTTTGTTTATTTGAACGAAATTGGCGATGTGATGTCGCGGATTCGTAAAAACGGCCGGCGGATGTTTCCGTAGGCCGTTTTGTTTTTAGGCGGGGTAGGCGAGGTAGGCGAGATAGGCGGGGTAGGCG
>CAMWIH010000180.1 GCA_947174305.1 uncultured Porphyromonadaceae bacterium
CCTTAAATCTGCTTTTTTTTCCGAACAGAATTTATCGTTGCCTGATTTGCTCAACAAGGTTTATCGCGAACCGGCTCCAAATAAATTCTTGGCATCTCTTGTTCCATTTATAAGAAAACACAATGAACATCCGTTTATTAATAATATGGTTGTCGAGGAATTTCGCGAATTTTTCCGAAGGAATGTTGCGCTATATCCCGAAGCAAAGTCTTTGGCGATCTGTTTCACTGGCTCCATAGCCTATCATTTTAAAAGGGAGGTCTCACAGACAGCAATGGCCGAAGGATTCAGGATTGAAAATATTTCTCAGGCACCGATGGAGGGACTAATCTCCTACCATAAAAAATAAGCAGATTCATAAAGTTGATAACGGAATTTTCGTTGAATATGAAAATATACTCACTTCTTGCCCCATTCTCCATCCTGGCATTGTCATCCGTCAGTGCCACCGGGACTTTTGCTCAAAATGCCCCACTTCACGAAGAGAAAGGCATCATCTATATTGAGCCGCTTTTCCAATATCCTGTGGCTCCTGAAGAGATCATCTCTCTTGAGGATAAGTCAAACTGGCTGATGGAGCATTTCTGGGATTCGTTTGATTTCAAATCGAAGAATGCAGTTGACCAGAATGCCCTTAATGATGCTTTCAACGTCTATTCTCATCCAATGAGATGGGCCGATAAAGATGTGGTGATGCAGTCAACCGATAAGCTTTTGGCTACACTGTCAAAGAATCCAGTCCTGCTCCTTCAATTCACAAAGGCGGCCGAGGAGAACATGTATGGTCCGAGGGCAATGGCATATATTGATGAAGTTTATCTGAAATATCTCGACGCAATCGAGAAATGCAAGAAGATTGCACCCGAGAGGAAAGCTCGATATAAACGCCAGAACAAGATATTGAAAAATTCAATGATCGGCACTATTCCACCCTCTTTTGTGTTTGATACTCCCACCGGGGCCAAGGAGACTTTTCGCCCGGGACTGCTCACGGTAATAGAATTTGGCGACCCTGACTGTTCGGATTGCCGTCACGCAAAACTCAAGATGGACACCGACCTCCGATTCTCCTCGCTTGTTGAAAAAGGGAAGATCAACGTCCTGTTCATAATTCCCGATCCTGAGGATGACTGGCAGAACCAGCTGGCCGACTATCCCAAACTATGGCATAGCGGCGCATCCGATGAGGTGAGTGACCTGCTGGATATGAGGACCACCCCGTTTTTCTACGTGATCGGGACCGACGGAAAGATTATCGATAAGACAGACAACGTGGAGAAAGCAATGACTACAGCAATTGAAAGTGTAAAATAAGAAGATATGAATCCATTCAAGAAAATATATATCCGCACCACCGGTTATTCCTACACCAATATGGGACGTCTTTTCCTGCGACTTTTTGTGGGAATAATGATGATGCAATTTGGAGTGCGCCAGCTTATGAATTACGACCAGTCGCTCGCCTGTTTTCCGGAATTCATCGGCATCTCACCAAATGTTGGCCTCATTCTGATGATCATCGTCGAGATAGGATGCTCATTTTTGATAATGTGCGGATTCCTTACACGACTGATGTCGCTTTTCCCGTTGCTCACCATGGTTTGTGCGGAAGCTTACCTTCTTAATGCAGATCCAACCTCTACCTACCTGCTCACATGGAACCAGTCTGCCTATCTTCCGGTGATGTTCATAGGGATATACTTCTTCATCATCCTTGTCGGGCCGGGAAAGATATCTGTGGATTATTTCCTCTCGCTTCATTTCATTCATTCCGACAACCATAGCGAGTCAGAACTGGAGGAGGTATGAAGATTGCAGTTTTAGTATCGGGGGGAGTTGACAGTGCAGTTGTCGTGGATAAACTCTTCAAGGAGGGACACGACCTCCACCTGTTCTATATCCGAATCGGTATGGACAACGACCAGGGAGACTGCTCGGCAGAGGAGGATATAGAGATGTGTACGCTTATTGCACGTAAATATAACCTCCCATTGAAAGTGGTATCCCTGCATGAAGAGTATTGGGATAACGTGATGGCATACACACTGCGCACGGTGAAGGATGGGCTCACACCACACCCGGATATGATGTGCAACAAGATGATAAAATTCGGATTCTTCGAAGAGAGATGGGGGAAGGAGTTTGACAAGACAGCCACCGGCCATTATGCATCCGTAAAGGAGATTGACGGCAAATATTATCTTGCCACCGCTGTTGATCCGGTGAAAGACCAGACCGATTTCCTTGCACAGATATCATACAAACAATTGTCGCATCTCATATTCCCACTCGGCAACATACCTAAAAGCGAGGTACGGCGCCTGGCAAGCGAGGCCGGCCTTCCGAATGCCGTGAGAAAAGACTCTCAGGGAATCTGCTTTTTGGGGAAGATTAATTACAATGATTTCCTCGAACGCCAGTTAGGCACCAAAGCCGGTCCGGTGATTGAGATTGAAACCGGGAAAAAGATAGGCGAACACCGCGGTTATTGGTTTTACACCATTGGTCAACGCAAAGGACTCGGATTGGGAGGAGGCCCGTGGTATGTGGTCAAAAAGAACGTGCGCGATAATGTGGTGTATGTTTCAAACGGGTATGACACCCGCGCTCAATACGGACGGACCATCCCGGTTGAAGAGATGCACTGGATTACGGGTAATCCATTTGAAACAAAAAAAGAGAGAGAAGAAGCCAGCCATGAAACCGGAGCAACGGGAGAGGAAGAGAAAATATCCATAGCATTCAAGACCCGTCACTCACCTGAGTTTTATCAAGGATATATATTCAGGAACAGCGACGGAGGGTATGTTGTGGAATCGTCCACCGACATACAGGGAATCGCACCGGGGCAGTTTGCCATTATCTACACCCCCGACCGCTCGCTTTGCCTTGGCTCGGGTATGATTTCTTTGCCGGCTATAAAAAAGAGAAGAAGAACAAAAAAGAGAGATGGAGGATCAGACTCCATGCTTCCTAATCATAATTAATATCTTAATGGAAAAACATAGATTAGAACTCGTAGGTATCACTTATAATCAAATAGAATCAGGCGTCTATGCAGTAATTCTGCGAGAAGTGGGGGGAGAGCGCAGAATACCTATAATCATCGGCTATCCGGAAGCGCAAGCCATTGAGTGCAAGCTGCAGGATGTTGTAACCCCGCGGCCGTTGACCCATGATATGATGATCAATTTCATGACTGCATTCGGAGTCTCACTGAAAGAGATTGATATCAAGCGTCTCCCTAACGGAGTCTTCGCGGCCGATCTCATCTTCTCAGACGGCGAAAACACGCGCATAGTCGATGCCCGTTCATCCGACGGCATTGCTCTGGCCATACGTGCCGGTGCCCCCATTTATACCTCCGGGGAAGTGCTTGAAGAGGCCGGCTTCCTTCCTGAGGAGACAAGGCCAAAGCCTCGTCAGGCACGACGCAATGACCGCGGTGCAGAGAAGAAGCCTTCTCCGGCAAGCGAAAATGATTTTTCTCGCTTCTCTCTCGAAAAGCTCAACGAAGAGATGCAACGCGCCGCCGAGAATGAGGATTATGAGAAAGCCGCCAAAATCAAGGCGGAGATAGACAAAAGGAACCAAACAGAGGAAAAGGAATAATTTCTTTCTAAATTTTTCATAAATAGAAATTTATTACAAGTTTATATTAAAAATAATTTTATATTTTCAATATATTTTGTAATTTTGCAGGAGTTGTCTATTAATAATCAATTATGAAGAATCGAAAGAAAAGAGTCGAATTAATGGTCGATTTAATCCGCAACCAGTGCATCGGCAGTCAGGAAGAGCTCGCCGATCTGCTGGCTAAAGAAGGTTTTATCGTTACCCAAGCCACCTTATCTCGCGATCTTAAAATGCTCAAGACCACCAAGGTGCCGACCGACCGAGGTGGATACATGTATATTCTTCCCGACAGCAACAGCCTTAAGGACAAGCTTCTTGCTTCAGGTCAGCTTTCAATGAATGCCAACTATCAATCCGGATTCATTTCTCTTCAGTTTTCCAAGAATATCGCTGTTATCAAGACTCGCAACGGATATGCTGCCGGACTGGCCTACGATATAGACATGAGTAATGCACCTGAGATTTTGGGAACAATACCCGGAAGCGACACAATTCTTGCCGTGTTGCGTGAGGATGTCACTCACGAACAGGCTCGCGAAGTGTTTGCTCGCATGTTACCTCTCGACCAGAAAATACCGTCATATTGAAAAACGATGATTAAAGTTGCTATTTCCGGTGCCGACACCCCCGTGGCTGGCGAACTGATTAGAATACTTGTAAACCATCCTGATGTGGAGATAGTGGCCCTCGTTGCGCCCCGCAGCGAAGGGAAACAGGTGCAGTCTATCCATCACGGACTTCTCGGAGAAGAGAAGATGACCTTTACGGGTTCTTTCAATCCTGAGGGTGCAGATATTCTCTTCATGGCCGATAACAATGTAAAACTATCGGATTTCAAACGGCTCAGGGAAGCTTTTCCCGATTTAAAGGTGATTGCCCTGAACCCGCTTCTTACAGGTGAACCTGAAGCTGTGGAAGAAAACTCCTCCGGTTTTATATTTGCTCTTCCGGAAATAAACCGGAAAGCCATCGTGCGAGGCGGTAAGGAGGCTCTTGTGCCGAGTCCCCTTTCATCATTAGCTCTTGTGCCTTTATATCCTTTAGCCCTCAATATGCTTCTATCGGGCGATATAGTCCTGAACGTATCCGCTCCCGAAGATATAGTGTCGGAAGAGATGCTGGAGCGAAGCGTGACAGAAATTTCAACAATGCTTAACGAAGCGCAACGGAGTTTCTCAGGAAAAGTTTCATTCAAGGTTCTTCCCCCATCGTCAAAAAGAGGAATCGAATTGAAGACGGACATTGCTTCTCCTGTGGATATGGAACATACCC
>CAMWIH010000181.1 GCA_947174305.1 uncultured Porphyromonadaceae bacterium
TCATAGCATTGGTGAATACGAAGGGTTTTCCGGGACGCATAAGCTTGGAATCATTATCCATCACCTCAAGGATTGCATTAACATAAGCTGCAAGCTCCGTCTTATTGATCACAAGGATATCGCTCTGAGAGATTCCCGGGCCATCCTTACGTGGAATCTTGTCGCCGGCCGCCACATCAATCACATAAATAAAGAAATCAACAAGAGCGGGACTGAAGGTCAAGGTGAGGTTGTCACCTCCCGATTCGATCAACACTATATCAGTGTCGGGAAATTTCTCTTCCATCTCCTCGACAGCAGCAATATTCATCGACGGATCCTCCCTTACCGCTGTGTGAGGGCACGCACCGGTTTCAACGCCTATGATCTTGTCTTCTGCAAGCACGCCCTTCAGTGTCTTGCGCACATGTTTTGCATCTTCTGTGGTTACTATATCATTGGTGATGATAAGCACTTTCTGTCCGAGTTCAAGAAGTCTCGGAGTGATGGCTTCAATCAGAGCAGTCTTGCCGGAACCAACCGGGCCGCCTACTCCTATTCTGCATGTCTGTGACATATTATGTTATTGGTTTTAAGTTTAAAGTTATAAGGTTATGAGGTTATGAGGTTATAAGATTACCTTAGTTCATGAACATTCGCATAGCCCCTTTCTCATGAAGGGATGCGAGAATGTCAAGTTCAGGGAAGAAAGCATTCATGTCTTTCAATTCCATCCGGCTTGCCTCATCATACAGACCTTCCACCCGATCGGAAAGATCGAAGAGTATTTTCTGAGTGTCATAATGCGAAACCTTCACGCAACGGAGAGCCGCCGAAAGAACCATATTCACCACTCCATACTGATGGGCTACAAAAAGGTCTCTCTCGCTCACCCCGGCGGCGGCGTATGCAATGCCCTGGGCAATCGGGAACAACCCCGGGGTTTTCTCTGCTTTTATCTCTTCAAGCCAGCGATCGATCATGGGATTGTTGAAAAGCTTTTTTGCAAGTTCGGCAAATTTCTTTCCCATTCGCTTAAGCATCAGGCGCGCCTCGTCGTTCATCTTGAAGAGCAGTAACATTTTGTCGGCATCCGCAATTTTGTCATAGTCACCCTCCTTAAAAGCCCTGTAAGCGTGAAGGGCCGCCACTCCATCGCTATAAGCCGCTTGCAATGACTGGCTCCAAACAAATTCACGCAATGTCTCGGCATCATTAACCATATTCTCAAATCCGGCAGTCTCAAGGCCGTTAGAGAATGAGAAGGTGCCTACTGGAAAAGTCGAGTCAGTGAACTGCAGCAAACGCGAAATGGCCGCAAAATGTGAATCAGTGGGTGTGCTCATGGGCTATACCGTTTTCATCGAAATGTACGTGAGTAGTGGGATGATGGTGATGGCCATCACCATGGGCGTGGCTCTCATGGCCGGCTCCTCCAAATAGACGGCGAATCTCGTGAGGCGCAAGATAAGGGATTATCTCAAGTCCCTTCTGGAACTCAAACTCAACGCCCTCAAGGTGATGTGTCTCCATAACAGAAAGCATCACTTTCTTGTCAACAGTCAGAGGAACATAAACCTTCGTTCCTTTCACCACTGCAGGCCAATGCTGATTGCCGATAGCGTGGCCCAATTCCACCGAACGGCGGATGATTGTTTCCGGAGTATGATCGGCAAGAGAGCCAAGGTTGATAACCAGAACCGGATTCAATTCAATTTTAAGCACAGCGGCCTTTTTTGTTTCGGGGTCATACTCAATCACATCGCCGTCCACAACTTGAGTGTGACGTTTCAATGCCACAGGATACTCCTCGCCGCTTGTCCCCTTAGTGAGGAAACGGCTTTTCTGTGCTGTCCATTGGTCAAGGAATATGTAATCGATTTCCGCATCTGCGAGTTTATCTTTCCACTCCGCATCGCGGTTCATATTCCCCAAGATTTCGCTATATACTTTCATCTCTTTTCTATAAGTTTCTAATTTTATGCTAAGATAACATTTTTTCCTGAGGTTTAAAAGGATTCAGGAGTCAAAAGGCGATTTTATTTTTTGATTAGTGAAGAAGGCGAAGCCTGTGCAAGACTTCGCCTTCAAATCTTTTCTCTTTATAACTCTCGGATAATCTTGAAATTTGTTTTCTTTTGATTATCCTGTTTCGCGAATTAAATTAGCTGAACCAGTAGAGCTGAGCCAACGGAAGTTCCTTGGCCGGCGGAACAGTTGCAAGATAACCGTCAACCGTAACATCGAATGTCTCTGGATTAACCTCGATGCGCGGGGTAGCTGTGTTGCGAACCATATCCTCTTTTGTAAGCTGACGGGTGCCTCTTACCGGATAAACGAGACTCTTAAGGCCATATTTATCCTTCACGCCATTCTCAAATGCGGCTTGGCTTACGAAGCTGAAGCGAGATTTGAAGAGAGCCTCACCGAATGCGCCATACATCGGGCGCATGATCTTAGGCTGCGGAGTCGTAAGGGAAGCATTGGGATCTCCCATGTTTGCCCAGTTGATAAGACCACCCTTGATCACGAGCTGCGGCTTGGTGCCGAAGAAAGCGGGTTCCCAAAGCACGAGGTCGGCCATCTTCCCCTTCTCGATAGAACCGAGAACATCAGATATACCGTAGCAGATTGCCGGGTTAAGAGTGATCTGAGCAAGATAACGAAGCACACGGAAGTTATCATTGTTATCGCTATCCTCAGGCAATTTGCCTCTTACCGACTTCATGTATGAAGCCATCTGGAATGTACGCATAAATGATTCACCCACACGGCCCATAGCCTGAGAGTCAGAAGAAACCATAGAGATGATTCCAAGATCGTGGAACACATTCTCAGCAGCCTGTGTTTCCGGACGTACGCGGCTTTCAGCAAACGCCACATCAGAAGGAATCTTCGGGTTGAGGTTATGGCAAACCATAATCATATCGAAGAGCTCAGCCTGAGAGTTGATACCGAAAGGAAGTGTCGGGTTGGTTGAAGAAGGAAGCACATTCATCATGGAAGCCACCTTCAGGAGGTCGGGAGCGTGACCGCCGCCTGCGCCCTCTGTGTGATACGTATGAATTGTGCGACCATCGATAGCGGCGAGAGAATCCTCTACATAACCACTCTCATTAAGGGTGTCAGTATGAATTGCAACCTGAACATCAAACTTATCAGCTATCTCCATGCATGTGCGAATCACGCCCGGAGTTGCACCCCAATCTTCATGAATCTTGAAGCCACAAGCACCGGCTTCCATCTGGTTGCAAAGGATTTCGGGAGTGGAGCAGTTACCCTTGCCGAGAAGTCCAATGTTGATGGGGAGAGCATCAATGCTCTGAAGCATTCTCTCCAGGTTCCACGGACCTGCAGTGATAGTTGTTCCATTAGTACCGTCAGTAGGGCCTACACCACCACCGATAAGGGTAGTGATACCGTTGGAAAGACATTCGTAAGCCTGCTGAGGAGCACACATGTGGACGTGGCCGTCAATACCGGCAGCCGTAAGAATCATGTGTTCTCCGGAAATAGCATCTGTTGAAGGACCTGTAACCAAATCAGGACTTACACCCTTCATGATATTAGGGTTACCTGCTTTGCCGATTCCGGCAATCTTGCCATCCTTCACACCCACGTCAGCTTTGACCACACCCAAAACAGGGTCGAGAATCGTTACATTAGTGATAACAAGGTCAAGGCTTCCGGCTTTTGATGTGCATTCGTTAGCAAGACCCATACCGTCGCGAAGAGTCTTGCCGCCACCATAGACAACCTCATCTCCATAAACGCGAAGATCCTTCTCAATCTCTACATAAAGATCGGTGTTACCCAATCTGATCTTATCTCCTACGGTCGGACCGAAGAGCATATTGTTTTCTTGTCTTGATACTATTGCCATGGCGGATTATTTTTTAATTTCGTTTTCAGTATATTCCGCTTCGGCTTCCTCTTCCGACACGGTTTTATATCCATACTCCTTAACTCGTCGCAAAGCCTCAATCTTCTTTGGATAGAATGTCGGGCTGTCCTCAAGACCGGTGTAACCGTTCACGAGGTCGTCGAAACCGATCACTCTGCGTTTGCCAGAATAGGCAACCAGTTCAACCTCTTTCTCCTCACCCGGCTCAAAACGGATAGCAGTGGTTGCAGGAATATTGAGGTGGTAGCCGTATGCCTTGCTGCGGTCAAATTCCATATATCTGTTCACCTCAAAGAAGTGGAAGTGAGAGCCGATCTGAACAGGACGGTCGCCCGTGTTTCGTACAACCACCTTTACAGTGCGACGGTTTGCATTATATTCGATATCACCCTCGGCAAGGATCACGCCACCTACCGGAACCGGTTCTTTAGGTGTAAAACCCGGAGTATTGGGATATGCAATCGGCGGAGTGCCTGCGAAAACGCCATTTGGCTGGGAATAAGTTGCGGGAGTTCCGCTTGTTGTATCACTCATAGTCGTGTTCTTTTAATAAATAATAGAGTTGCAATTTAAATAAGCTTTAGAGCTTATTTAATGGGCTGATGAATACTTACCAGACGAGAGCCGTCGGTGAATACAGCCTCTACCTGAAGAAGGTTGATCATATCGGCCACACCATCCATCACCTGCTCTTTGGTAAGGACATTTGCGGCGTCGTGCATCACCTCCTCAACTGTCTTTCCTTCTCTCGCTCCTTCGAGAGCGCAACTTGTGATATAGGCCACCGATTCGGGATAATTCAACTTCAGCCCCTTTTTGAGTCGGCGTTCAGCAATGAGACCGACCATAAGAAGTGTGAGCTTGTCTTGTTCTTTGGGCGTAAAATGCATAACTAATTGTTTTTGGAGATTGTTTTTCTGGTTATTAGGGGCCATACAGTAGGTTTACCTGCAAATAAAGCCCTTTTTAACATTTATCACTATATATT
>CAMWIH010000182.1 GCA_947174305.1 uncultured Porphyromonadaceae bacterium
ATGCCAAGGCTGAGACCGTTTCTCAGAAAGAGGCCATGAAGATTGCCCAGACATTCTTCAATTCTCTTTATGGTGAAGTCACTGCGCCCCCAAAACTCGTTTGGAACGGACGGCAACTCACCACCGACCGACTGTTTAATCCATTTTACATTTACAATTCGCCGAAAGGTGGATTTGTCATAATATCTGCTGAAAACAAGGCATATCCTGTTTTGGGTGATAGCCGGGATAATGGTTTTAATCGTGATAAACTGGGAGAGGATGAAAACAACCTTTTGAAACAATATGCCAAAGAGGTTGAGTTGATAAGATATGACAGTCGTATTCCTACATCAGCATTGGATGCTTGGCAGAATATGCCTACCTATATCGACAGGGTGATCAAGAATCCTTATAGTACTTCAGAATTTTTTAACCTTTCAGAAGAAAGGAAAGAGAAAATTGAAAGCATTGACCGCCGGAATGGGTGGATTGTCATGCCAACGGCTGTAGAGTTTGTCCTATTCAACCCCGACGACTATCGCGATCTTACTCTTGATGATCTTCTTGAGGAGGAGCAGGAAGAGATTCCATTTTCTTTTTATGAAGATTTCTTAGAGACGGTAAGGATGGAAAATATGGCCAGGGAAATGGAATTGGAGGAGATGCTTACTCCCACAAAACCAATTGTGAAGTCTTTAGGAGGGGGGCATTTTGAAATTACTTTCCCCGAATCTGTTCAGTTAATGAGGGTCTATGGCATGAATGGCTCCTTAGGCACTGAGCGATATTTCCGTGAAACTCCGGTGGTGAATGTGGATATCTCAGCTCTTGTGCCGGGTTTCTATGCCGGTCTTGTGCTTTCCGACAATGGAAAAATTTATAGTTTCAAGCTTTACAGATAGTTTAAATGCATCAAGTATTATGGAGCGTAATGGATTGTTAAGATCAAAAATTGTGGCCTGGATAGCATTGATAGTTATCTTTGCAGATTTGGTGCTATCAATGGTTATCCCCGGAATTAAGCAGGAGTGGTGGGAATTGACCGATATTTTCTTTTTCTTTATGATGGCCTTCTCCCACTTGGCCGCTCTTTACTTGCAGAAGATGAGTTTGCAGGCCTCGCGAACACTTGATAAATGTGCATTTATCTTTGGTGCGCTTGGCGTGATAGCGCTTATAGTAATTTTCTTTATCAATCAGTGATAAATGAGGGGGATATTAGTTATAAGGTTATAGGGTTCTAAGGTGAAGGATGAAAGGGTTATAAGAATTTATTGTTAATCATAAAAAATATAAACGAGCGGCTCACTTGAGTCGCTCGTTTAATTTCATAATATTTATCGATATTAGCAGGGGAGAGCTGCATTGGTTTTATGAACAGCCTCTGCGCTCTTCTTGAAGAGTTCTTTCTCCTCCTCGTTGAGGTCGAGTTCAAGAATCTTCTTGATACCGCCCTTGCCGAGAACACAAGGAACACCGATGCAAAGATCTTTCTCGCCATATTCGCCGTCGAGAAGAGCAGAGCAGGGGATGATTGCATCCTGATCGTGAATAACAGCCTCAACAACCTCTGCTGTAGCTGCACCGGGTGCATACCATGCTGATGTGCCAAGAAGTTTTGTAAGAGTTGCACCACCCACCATTGTGTCAGCGGCAACCTTGTCAAGTTCTTCAGCAGAAAGGAAGTTGGTTACGGGAATACCACGAAGGGTTGCGAAACGTTTCATAGGAATCATGGTAGTGTCACCGTGACCACCAATCACGAAACCTTCAATCTCATTGGGATTAGCATTGAGAGCCTTGCTGAGATAATATTTGAAACGGCTGCTGTCGAGTGCGCCACCCATACCGATGATGCGGTTCTTGGGAAGACCCGATACCTTGTGGATAAGGTAAGTCATTGTGTCCATAGGATTGGAAACACAAACGATCACTGCATTGGGGCTGTGAGCGAGCACGCTTTCAGTAACCTGCTTAACAATACCTGCATTAACACCGATGAGTTCTTCACGAGTCATGCCGGGTTTGCGGGGAATACCTGAAGTGATAACAACAACATCACTGTTGGCAGTAGCTGCATAATCGTTGGTAACACCAGAAATACGAGTGTTCATGTCGAGGAGGTTTGCAGTCTGCATCATATCCATTGCCTTTCCTTCGGATACACCTTCCTTGATATCGATCATCACTACTTCATCAGCCACCTCGCGGAGAGCCATTACATTCGCTGCGGTTGCGCCTACATTACCGGCGCCAACAACTGTTACTTTTGACATAACTTTTTGTATTATAATTATTTATGGTTATATACTTATGATAGGGAAGACTAATTGTTTATCTTCTACCATTATCTTATGCAAATATACTGAAATATTTCCTTAATACAAACTGAAAAAACACTTTTTTAAGGAAGTTTAAGCCCCCGTGCTAAAAAAGATTTATAAAAATATTTCACCCTTACCTTCCCTCACAATTTCAGGTTGATTTCCGGTGCAGTCAACAATAGTGGAACATTCAGTGGATCCATCCTCCCCTTCTATGAAGAAGTCAATATGGTCGGAATATCTTTCCGCTATCAAACCGGGGTTGATGGCATAGTCCTCGTCATCATACTCGATTGATGTGGTGAGTATGGGGTGACCAAGACGTGCTGCAATCTCCCTATCTGTATTATTGTCAGGAATTCTAATTCCCACCACCTTCCTCCCTTTGAACGCTTTGGGGAGGGAAGAGGAGGCTCGGAAAAGGAAGGTGAATGGCCCTGGGGTATATTCACGCAGAAGCTTATATCCGAAATTCTCAATCCGGCAATATTCGGACGCCATGGAGATATCGGAGCAAATGATTGAAAGATTGGATTTATCGGGATTTATCCTTTTTAAAGAACATATACGGTCGATTGCTTTCACATCCAGAGCATCACAACCTATGGCATATAGGGTGTCGGTAGGAAAAACCATTATCTGACCCATTTCAAGATCACGGGCTATTTCCGTAAGTTGACGGTCAGATGGAGAGTCATTCCATATTTTAATTGTTTTCACTTAGGCAAAAGATTTGGTTGGACTCCCAAAATTAGCTAATTTTGCGGAATAAAAAACATAAAATAGCATCATTTTTAATGAGAATAGCAATTTTAGCCGCAATGGATAAGGAGTTAAGCCTCCTGTTGTCAATTATGCCGGGCTATGAAGAGATTGATATAGATGGACGCACATACTATAAAGGCTCCATAGGTGGCAAAGATATTGTAGCCGGCAAATGTGGAATAGGAAAAGTGAATGCCGCTCTCAATACATACAGGCTCATAGAGTCTGTTGATCCGGATCTTGTCATCAATTCCGGAGTGGCAGGAGGGGCATCCTCAAAAATTCATATCGGCGATGTGCTTATCGCTGATAAAGTGGCTTACCATGATGTGTGGTGCGGTCCGGGCACGGAATATGGTGCGGCAGATGGTTTTCCCCGTTTTTTTCTCCCCCCCTCAGAAATAATTGAAAAATGCAAGATTAAGGAGCCGCAAGCTATGGTCGGATTGATTTGCAGTGGCGATAAGTTCATATCAAAAGCGGAAGAGGTACGTGAGATTAATTCTCACTTCCCGGAAGTGCTTGCCGTGGATATGGAGTCTGCTGCAATTGCTCAGACCTGTGAAGTGTGTGGCATCCCGTTCCTTATTGTAAGGGTAATGAGTGATACTCCCGGAGAGGGAGATAACATCTCTCAATATAAAGACTTCTGGGGGGAAGCACCCAAAAAGACTTTCGCATGTGTGGAGAGAATCATTGAGGAGATTCTTTAAATTTGAGAAATAATTAAAAGTTTGAAAAGATCGTTTCATTATGCATCTTACAATCAGACGACAACAACTAAAGAATTTGATGTTGCCCCTCGCCATGATTGGAGGGGCAATATTTTATAAGTGGATGGGTTATTTAACATTCCTTTCCCCTTATCTCATCTTTTTAATGTTGTTCATAACCTATTGCAAACTTAATTTCAAAGATTTCAAGCCAACACATTTTCATCTTGTATTGCTATTGACCCAGATGATTCTTTCAGCTGTGGTTTATTTGGTTTTACTTCCATTCAGTCATAAAGTGGCAGAAGGAATTTTTATATGTGTTTTCATACCGACAGCCACGGCAGCCCCGGTGATTACTTCAATGTTGGGAGGAAGCATATCTTTTGTTGCGACTTATTCTTTGCTATGCAACGCATTAGTGGCTGTGATCGGCCCTTTTGTTCTTGCACAGATTGGAGACGCAGGCAATATAACCTTCCTCCATTCTGTGGCTTTGATCGGTTCTAAAGTTTTTCCGTTGTTGATTCTTCCTCTGGCCGCGGCATTGGGATTGCGCTATCTGTGGCCTAAATTACATGGAGCCATCAACGGCCATCAACAGGTTTCCTTTTATTTGTGGGCCATATCCCTTTTCATTATCGTGGGAAGTTGCGTAAGCTTCACCATAAATCATTGGGAACCATCTGAGAGTTGGAATATAATCTTTCTCGCTTTGGGGGCACTGGTGGTTTGTCTGTTGCAATTTTATATAGGGCGTAAAATAGGACGCAGAAATGGGGATGCAGTTTCGGGAGGACAAAGCCTTGGGCAGAAAAACACAGTGTTGGCGGTCTGGATGGCTATGGCATATATGAATCCAATAGCATCCATTGCTCCTGCGGCCTACATAGCCTGGCAGAACATTGTTAACTCTGCACAGCTCGTGCA
>CAMWIH010000183.1 GCA_947174305.1 uncultured Porphyromonadaceae bacterium
CTCTAAGGCGGGCATCAACTGCATGTTCAACACCGCAACGGTGGTAGGCGTGGGGGTGAACCTTCATGGAGCCGGATTCCCGAGAGTGTTCATCCCTAGTTTCAGCGAGGGTTCGCCGGAGGGAGGCTTCACCAACGTGGGAATTGAGAAATTCATGACCACAGCGCAGCGAGTGATGTCGCGGAGGGATCTGGAACTAAACGACAAGGATCGCCACATCTGCCAGCACATCTATGACTATGCTTCGCGATTCAAGGGGAAGGCATAGAAATGTTATAAAACAGAAAAATTTACTATAAAAGAATAAATTTTTAAGGAAACGTTTGTGTAATACGTTAAATATTAGTATCTTTGCAACGATTTTAGGCCCGCATGAGCCGAAGATGCAAGTTAAGCGATTGAGGATTAATTGCTTAGCGTGCATTATGGTATGATGAGAAAGGGCTTGGGATTGATGGAAAAACAGGAAAAGATAACCAAAATATAAATTAAAGAGACAAAGAATGCCAACTATTCAGCAATTAGTAAGAAAGGGACGCAACGTTCTTAAGGACAAGAGCAAGTCTCCCGCATTGGATTCCTGTCCTCAGCGCCGTGGCGTGTGCGTGCGTGTTTACACCACCACACCCAAGAAGCCTAACTCGGCGATGAGAAAGGTGGCGCGTGTGCGCCTCACCAACGGCAAGGAAGTGAACAGCTACATCCCCGGCGAGGGTCACAACCTCCAGGAGCACTCTATCGTGATGGTTCGCGGTGGTCGTGTAAAGGATCTCCCCGGTGTGCGCTATCACATTGTGCGCGGAACTCTTGATACAGCCGGTGTTCAGGGAAGAACCCAGCGTCGTTCCAAATATGGAGCAAAGCGTCCTAAGGCGGCAAAGAAATAAAAGCTGCCACTTACAAGCAATCAAAATCCTAAACAACAGTTTTTGATTTATTGGATGGCTAAGGTTGAGTAAACTCCGCAAGAGAGCGGTGTTGAAGATTGCAAAAGCAGCCAAAAACAAAAACATTAAACAAACAAAAATGAGAAAGCAAAAACCTAAAAAGAGGGTAGTACTTCCAGACCCTGTTTTTCATGACGTCAGAGTGACCAAGTTCGTAAACCATCTGATGTATGACGGAAAGAAAAACACGGCATATACAATATTCTACACGGCATTGGAGACTGTGAAGTCGAAATTGCCCAACGAAGAGAAGAGCGCGCTTGAGATCTGGAAAAAGGCGCTTGAAAACGTAACTCCCCAGGTAGAGGTGAAATCACGCCGTGTGGGTGGAGCCACCTTCCAGGTGCCCACAGAGATCCGTGCAGACCGCAAAGAGTCTATCTCGATGAAAAACCTCATCATCTTCGCACGTAAACGCGGAGGCAAGACAATGGCCGACAAGCTTGCAGCAGAGATTGTTGACGCATTCAACGATCAGGGTGGTGCTTACAAACGTAAGGAAGACATGCACCGTATGGCCGAGGCTAACCGCGCATTCGCACATTTCAGATTCTAACAGGAGTAAAGCAAAATGGCTAAACACGACGAACTTAAATATACCCGCAATATCGGTATCATGGCTCACATCGATGCCGGTAAGACCACAACTTCCGAGCGTATCCTTTTCTATACCGGTCTGACCCACAAAATCGGTGAGGTTCACGATGGTGCCGCCACCATGGACTGGATGGAGCAGGAGCAGGAGCGTGGTATCACAATCACTTCAGCAGCAACCACCACATTCTGGAATTATGACGGAGAGAAATATAAGATCAACCTTATCGATACTCCGGGACACGTTGACTTTACCGTAGAGGTTGAGCGTTCGCTCCGCGTGCTCGACGGTGCGGTTGCAACTTTCTGTGCAGTCGGTGGTGTTGAACCCCAGTCGGAGACCGTATGGCGTCAGGCTGACAAATATAATGTTCCCCGTATCGGATATGTGAACAAGATGGACCGCTCCGGCGCTAACTTCTTTGAGGTGGTGCGTCAGGTGAAAGAGGTGCTCGGTGCAAATCCTCTTCCCATCCAGGTTCCTATCGGTGCTGAAGAAACATTCAAGGGTTGTGTTGACCTCATCACGATGAAGGCTCTCTTCTGGCATGATGAGACAATGGGTGCCGAATATTCAGTTGAGGAAATACCTGCCAACCTTGTTGGGGAGGCTGAGGAATATCGCGACAAGATGCTCGAGACACTTGCAGAGATCGACGATGCCCTCATGGAGAAATATTTCGATGATCCTTCCACAATCACTGAGGATGAGATCCGCAAGGCTATCCGCAAGGGTACACTCGCTATGCAGATCAACCCGATGCTCTGTGGTTCTTCTTTCAAGAACAAGGGTGTTCAGACTCTTCTCGACGCTGTCTGCGCTTACCTTCCCTCACCTGAGGATTCAGGCGTGATCGAGGGTCATGCAGTAGGCAACCCCGATGAGATCATCACGCGCGAGCCGACTCCCGAAGCACCTATGTGTGCATTGGCGTTCAAGATTGCAACCGACCCGTATGTAGGCCGTCTTTGCTTCTTCCGCGTATATTCAGGAAACATCGATGCCGGTTCATACGTGCTCAACAGCCGTTCCGGTAAGAAAGAGCGTATCAGCCGTCTCTTCCAGATGCACTCCAACAAGCAGAACCCGAAAGAGAGAATCGGTTGTGGTGACATCGGTGCCGGCGTAGGTTTCAAAGATATCCGCACAGGCGACACACTCTGTGCAGAGGACGCTCCGATAGTTCTCGAGTCAATGGAATTCCCCGATCCCGTGATTGGAATCGCCGTAGAGCCTAAGACTCAGAAAGACCTCGACAAGCTTGGCGTTGGCCTTCAGAAACTTGCCGAGGAGGATCCCACATTCCGTGTTGAGACAAATGAAGAGACAGGTCAGACAGTGATCAGCGGTATGGGTGAGCTTCACCTCGACATCATCATCGACCGTCTTCGTCGTGAGTTCAAGGTAGAGTGCAACCAGGGCCGTCCCCAGGTTACATATAAGGAAGCCATCACCAAGCCCGTTGAGCTTCGCGAGACCTTCAAGAAGCAGACCGGTGGTCGCGGTAAGTTTGCCGATATCATCGTTCGCATCGAGCCGGTTGACGAAGGATTCGAAGGTAGCCTTCAGTTCGTTGACGAGGTTAAGGGTGGTAATGTGCCTAAGGAATATATCCCTTCAGTGCAGAAAGGTTTCCAGACTGCAATGAAGAATGGTGTTCTTGCAGGTTATCCTGTAGAGCAGCTTAAGGTTACCTTGCTCGACGGTAGCTTCCACCCCGTTGACTCCGACCAGCTCTCATTTGAGCTCTGTGCAATCCAGGCCTTCAAGAAAGGCTCTGAGAAAGCGGGTCCGGTTCTCATGGAGCCTATCATGAAGATAGAGGTAGTGACACCGGAAGAGTCGATGGGAGACGTTATCGGCGACCTCAACAAGCGTCGCGGACAGGTTGAAGGAATGGAGACAAGCCGCAGCGGTGCACGCATCGTCAAGGCCAAGGCTCCACTTGCAGAGATGTTCGGTTATGTGACTGCACTCCGTACGATCACATCAGGCCGTGCCACCTCTACAATGTCGTTCAGCCACTATGCAGAGGTAAGCAACTCCATTGCCAAGAACGTACTTACAGAGTGCCAGGGCAGAGTGGATCTTTTGAAATAAAATTCAAGTCAAAACAACAATATGAGCCAGAAAATCAGAATCAAACTTAAATCTTACGATCACAACCTGGTGGATAAGTCAGCAGAGAAGATCGTGAAGACAGTGAAGGCTACTGGTGCGGTTGTAAGCGGTCCCATCCCTCTGCCGACACATAAACGTATCTTCACAGTGAACCGCTCGACATTCGTGAACAAGAAATCGCGCGAGCAGTTCCAGCTTTCATCTTATCAGCGTCTTATCGACATCTACAGCAGCACCTCAAAGACTGTTGACGCGTTGATGAAGCTTGAGCTTCCCAGTGGAGTTGATGTATCAATCAAAGTTTAAGTTTATAAGAGAAACAGAATATCCGTGCCGGGTCGCCGGCAGAAGGGGAGCCGGCACGGACAACCACAAATAGTAATAAAGAAATGCCAGGATTATTAGGAAAGAAAATCGGAATGACATCCGTTTTCAGTGCCGACGGAAAGAATGTTCCGTGCACTGTTATCGAAGTAGGTCCTTGTGTTGTTACTCAGGTTAAGACAATGGAGACAGACGGCTATCAGGCTGTTCAGGTAGGTTTCATGGAGAAATCCGAGAAGCACACCACCAAGCCCATGGCCGGACACTTCAAGAAAGCCGGAGTAGCACCTCAGAGACACTTGGCCGAGTTCAAATCGTTCGAGACAATGCCTGCTCTCGGCGATACGCTGACTGTTGACCTTTTCCAGGAAGGTGGTTTTGTCGATGTAGTCGGCACCAGCAAAGGTAAAGGGTTCCAGGGCGTTGTAAAACGTCACGGCTTCGGCGGCGTAGGTCAGAAGACACACGGTCAGCACAACCGTCTTCGCGCACCGGGTTCAATCGGTGCATGTTCTTATCCTGCAAAGGTGTTCAAGGGTCTCCGTATGGCCGGACACATGGGTAACGAGCGCGTAACGGTTCAAAACCTTCAGGTGATCAAAGTGATCCCCGAGCACAATTTGTTAATGATCAAGGGTTGCATCCCCGGACACAAAGGTTCAATAGTATTAGTTGAGAAATAATGGAATTAGCAGTTTATAATATCAAAGGTGAAGACACCGG
>CAMWIH010000184.1 GCA_947174305.1 uncultured Porphyromonadaceae bacterium
GATTAATACTCTTTTTTTTATCTTCCTATTTCAATCACAAATTGATGTGATCTCAAAGCCTCGGAAAGATAAGGAAAACTATCAAAAAATATTTTCTGACTTATTGACGCAAAAAACAATATGATGGTTTAAAACGGATTGAAATGATTAACTTTTCTTAACAAGAAGTAAGGGTAAATCTTAATGAATCGAGACGCTAAGAAAGAAGAAAATTGGAGACAAAAATGAACGAAATGTTGTAAAAATATGTTTTATAACATAAAATATGCCTGATTTTCGATAATTTTTTATTAACTTTGCAGCGCAAACATCGTTCTTCGCCCAAATATAAGGGGAGGCGGTGAAAAGGCACAGCAAGTTTGGGAGAAGTGATCAATGTTTGAATCGTTTCACTTCATCCACTCCGGGGATTGCAGTAATATGGGTTATAATCCTCTGGAGTTCATTGTAGGAATGCACTCCGAAAGAGATGCGGCAGGTTACAATGGAATCTACGGTATCTGTATGAATGGAGTCAATCGAAAGGTTGCAGGTGTTCGACACACAGTCAACGATATCGATGAAGAGATGGTAACGATCTACTGCGCGGATTTCGACAGTGACAGGGTAAAGGGTTTTGCCCTCCTTGTAGTCAACCGACACAATGCTGTCACCCTGCTGGGATGCCAGACGAATTGCCTCGTGGCAATTGCGTTTATGGAGGGTTATCTCTCCGTCGCTCCCCTTGAATCCAATGACTTCCTCTCCCGGAATAGGATTACAGATGGGGCAACGTTGGAACTCCTCCTTCTCACGTGAACTCAACCAGGCGTTGATATTCTTCCTTGCCTTGTAGGTCACGGCATATTTGAGCCACTCAGGCTCGGGATGGGAAGAAGGGGAATCGAACACGGTCACAACATCTCCACGGTGAAGCTGAGTCTTTATCGAAGCGAGCTGATTGTTGATGCGGGCATATTGGGCATGCAGGCCAAGATCTGTATGGACCTCGAAAGCGAAGTCAATCACGGTTGATTTCTGAGGTAATACGATCGGCTTGCCATTGGGAGTGAAAGTCATGATGTCGTCATTATAGAATGAAGTCACGACATTCTCGATGAAATTGGTTCCGTCCTGTCCCTGCTGGGCTATATCGCGGAGGATGTTTCGGAATTTCTCGATCCACTTCCTCACGCTGCTCTCGGAATCATCTTCCGCCATGCAGCCCACGCGAGAATCGCGGGCCATGCGCTCGCTTGATATGTGCACCTCCTGCCATCGGCCGAAATCGGCCATGAGCTTGAGATGAAAACTGCGATAACCGTTCTCCTTTGGAGAATCAATATAATTGGAGATACCTCCCGGCTTCTCTTTGAAGCGGTCGGTGAGTATGGCGTAAATGCGGAGCGTCATCTCCTTTTCAGAAGTACCGTCGGTAGGGGTCGGGAAAACAATCTCGATGAAATGACGGTATTTCAAATGATTGAAATCGTCGCCATATTTCTGCATCTTGCGGTAGAGACTGTAAGGACGGCGATAATCAACAGAAACTTGAGCCTCGATATTGTTATCGGCGAGAATTTTACGGATTTCATCCATAAATTTCTCAATCTTCTGGGTGTTGCTGTTCCGATCCATCGATATCAGTGAATCGATTTCAGCATATTCATGCGGGCAACGGAATCTTAAGGATAGATTCTCAAGTTCGGTCTTTACATGATAGAGTCCCAGACGATTGGCCAGAGGAGCATAGAAATAGTCGGTTTCACCGGCAATTTTCATCTGCTTGTCAGGCCTCATCGATGACAGTGTACGCATATTGTGGAGGCGGTCGGCCAGCTTGACAAGGAGCGCGCGAATGTCGTATTGCACCGAATTGAGCATCTGCCGATAATTGTCAACCTGCTTGGAGACTGCGTATTTATCTTTCTTCTGCTTGGTGACGACGCGCACAAGGAAGGCCACATCATCGCCAAACCGGGATTTGATATCCTCGATTGTATATGGCGTGTCTTCCACCACATCGTGCAGAAAGGCGGCTATGATTGAATTGGCATCAAGGTTAAGTTCACGGGCGCAGATATCGGCTACGGCTATCGGATGCAAGATATATGGTTCGCCGGTCTTCCTCTTCTGAGGAGCATGGGCCTCACGGGCCAGTTCAAAAGCCTGCTTGATACGGTTCAGGTCTGCCTCCGAAACCCTCGGGGCAATAGCGCGGAACACCTTTTCAGCGCGCTCGTTGATGATGCAATCGTAATTGATAGCCATGACGGTTAATTTAGAAATTATGAAGAAAGATAAATCCAAAATTATTAAAAAATATTGAATCTGCAATAAGTTTGGGATTACAATTTTTAGGGCTACTGTCATAAAAAATGATATTTTCTTAAATCAGTAGCATCCGCAACAGGATGTATTAAATTGTTTAGATTTGTTTTAGGTTTCTTAACATCCTGATTTTTAACCAGAGCGAACCCGGTTCGCTTCTAAAGTGTTTTAATGGTGATGAAAAAGTTATCAACATTGTTATTAGTTCTGCTTGCAATCGTCTTACCCCTTGCCACGTGGCTTCCCGGTTACGGAAACGCCGCCACCAAACAGGAAAAGATAGAAAAGCAAGTCGAGGACGTCTCCTCTTTTGAGCAGGCAGTGCAGATAATCAAGAAGTATGAGGGTCTGCATTCGTCGAAGCATTGGCCTCTTATAGGCTACGGGCATCTGGTGATGCCGGGGGAGAAGTATAGTAGGGGCAAAGTGCTCTCCGAGAAGGAAGCCGAAGCCCTGCTTAGGAAAGACCTATTGAAAAATTGCGCTGTCTTCAGAGAATACGGAAAAGATTCACTCCTCTTGGGTGTGCTTGCATATAATATTGGTTCTGGCGCAACGTTAAAATCATCGGTTGCTAAAAAACTGAAGAGCGGTAATCGAGACATAAAGGAGAATTATCTTGCGCATTCCCGTTATAGAGGTAAAACACTCTCCGCTTTGAAAAAGAGAAGGGCCGAAGAGTTTGATGCTCTTTATATTGAGGATGCCAATACACCCGTTATGGCAATGGAGGTTGACTCCACGGCCTCTTCCAAGACTGCAAAGTCACAATCTTCGGAAAGTAAAGGCGGCAATGGTTTGTTTGCCTCCATCTTCTCGCCTGTGCGCCTGATGATAGGTGCCTTGTCCAACCCCTTCCGGCTTGCTTCCTGGGGAATGCCCGACCGGCAGGATATTTATCCAGTCCTTAACACGTCAGTAACCAATTCACTATGCGTATCATCTATTTGACATTAATCACCTTTATCGCCACAGGAACAGTCCTCTGCAGTTGCGGGAGCAAGACCTCCACATCGTCGGCAAGCGATTCTGCAGTTGTCAATGACTCTTTGCCTGTGGATGTGACCGATATTGTAAAAGCTGTTGCCAACGACGACAGCGTGAGTTTCTCTTCACATGTCAATTATCCACTCGAACGTCCATACCCCTTGAAGGATATCCAGAATGAGAAGGAGATGAAGGCATATTATCCCGTGTTGATGGATGATTCCTTGCGCAATGTGCTCGCCAAATCCACTTCTTCAGAATGGAGCGAGGCAGGATGGCGAGGCTGGACTGTTAAAGATGGCCAGTATCTCTGGATAGATGGAGATGTGTATGCGGTGAACTACATCTCTTCACGTGAAAAGACACTCAAGGATTCTCTCGTGAAGAAGGAGAAGGCCTCGCTTCCTGAAAATATTCGTACCGGATGGTTGCCGGAATGGGTAATGGAAGATGTTTCGGAAGGCACCGTTTACCGAATCGATGCCGACTCCACATCCGTTGCATCGGCTTCATCAGGGAAAGGGAACGAAGGAACGTATCGTCTCGCCGTTTATCATCGTGGAGGAGACCTGCGACGAAATCCGGAAAGGATTCTGAGAGGCAAGCGTAAGGTTGAAGGCACAGCCGGTAGCCCCTTCTACTATTTCAGCGAAACGCCCATAAAGGAGGCTAACGATAGTGTGGAATATGTGATAGAGATTTATTCGGCTGAAACCGGAGGCCCGAAACTTTATCATCGCGAGAAGAGGAAAGAATTTGCCAAGCACCACCTGAAGAAGACGGGCAAGAATCCCGGTGAATCACGCGACACATTGATTGACCATGATCTTAAAAAGATTTATTGGCTTGATAAGGTGAACAAAGTGGAAAAAAGGGATTCATTAAGAAACTGATCTTCTCAAAACTCTAAATAGGAAAGGATGTCTGTCTGAGAAATCTTTTCTAAATAAAAAAAGCGGAAGTAAACCCTTCCGCTTTTTTTGTATATCATGAATCTGTTATAATGCTATGAGAAAACAGATCAAGTTATAATTATTTTATTATCGCTTTCAAAGCTTTTGAAAGCTGGTCAGGACATGAAGTCGGCTTATTCCCGCATTTTAAACCTTCAAGCCTCTTTATAACCTCTTCCGGAGTCATACCCTTTACAAGTGCCCCGATTCCCTGGAGATTGCCGTTGCAACCGCCGGTGAAGGCCACTTCCTTTATCACTTCCTTGCCGTTTTCCACCACGGTCTCAATTTCTATGAGTTTTGAGCATGTGCCCAGAGTTTGATATTGATATTTCATTTAGATAGAATGAATAAAAGAAAAAATTTCTTTTTATTTAAAAATAATGCTTGCAAAATTAAA
>CAMWIH010000185.1 GCA_947174305.1 uncultured Porphyromonadaceae bacterium
TCTTCTCTTTTCTTAGCCATTAGTTTCTCGTATTTCAGAAAGCCATTTGTTTACATCCTTTATCGCCTTCCATTTAGGGGAGGCTCGTTTTATAAGATCTGCAAGATATTGCTCATTATAATTTGGATCGTATGGAGTCAACTCAATAAGTTGCAAACTTGACATATTGATTTCTCCTGTTATAATATTTTGCCGTCCATGGGCACGGACAGTAAAATGTTTATAGAGAATATTCTCCTTACGTTCTTGCAAAAATTCCTTTTGAGTTGCAATAGTCAATAATCCATTATCTTTTGTTTGAAGATGAATGTTGGTTTTGTCTTTTCCTCCGGCATTTATCAGCATTCCGTAAAAATAAAACTCTGCATCCGCCCATAAATCTTCATTGATATGAAAAGATGTGTCTTTTGATATGACTAATGAAGGTGAATCTTCATACGGGGTTCCAAATTCATAAGTGAAATTATTTCTTATAGCTGACTTCTGAACCTCCTGCAAAGCTCTTGCTGTCGGCAACTCCAATCCCATGAGCGAACTATTTTGCTGAACCATACTCACAACGGCAAGAAACGCTTTAGCACTTTGAAGAGTGGTTTTAAAGATGTTTCTTACAGAGCCAGTCTCTAATGAGTAAGTAATTGGAGCCCTGCAATATTTTTGATTTGGATAAAGCATAGTTTCTACTATATCAAAAAGACTCTTTATCTCCCGAATATCAAAATTTTCGGGAGATAAAGGCTCGTTGCCTATACGACCAACGACTTTGATTTCTATTTTTCCAAACTCTTCCATCTTTTATGATGCAACGATTCTTTTACAAATATAATAGAATTTTTTCATATATAGTTCTTTATAATAATAAAATAATAAACTTCTCGAGACTGATAATTTGCCCGTTTTTGCTGCCTTTAGCACCACCAATGTTATTTTTGGCGGTTACTTTCCCAATTTTTGCCATCCTGCAAATGACAGAAAAAAATTATGACTTATTCAGCAAATAAATTCAGACCAGTTTCTTGCTTAAGTTGATTACTAAACTCTGCAAGACTACTATCTATATTAACAGCATCGAAAAGCGACTCCATCGAAATTTTTAGTTCCATACAGGGTCTTGTATGCTATAATCTCGTTTTCCCACTGTTCTCGATATTGCCCACTTGTTTCACTATATTTAGCCTCGATGATTATATCGCGATATTCACAATGTATTACCACATCTGGTTCAACAAAATTTGTATTAGAAGTACCATCAGCAGGCCAATGAGGCCAAAACTCAAAGCTAAGAATAGATCCATTATTTAGCGGGAGAATGTTGCCACATGCTCGGTTCACAACCTTATAAAAGATTTGATCCGGGAGCAACAACAATCCTCCTACTATGGAAGATGTCTTAGGATCTTCATTCGTATCCTTTGAATGAAGCGTACTGAATATCATTTCTTTATTAGAACCTGTTATTTGTAATTTATACTTGAATTTACGCAATTCGGCTACGGTCGCAAATATAATGAATTAATTCAGCATCCACAACGTGCCAACGCTTTCCTCTTGCAAATTTATAGGCGAGAACAGAAACATCGTTTCCGAAGAGGTAAAAAAGGAGATAAATCGTCAATTGGTTAGTGGTCTGAGTTCATATAGTTATGGAAGATTTTGGTATCTCAAATTAATTTCGTAATTTTATCTGTGAAGAAATAAGTAAAAATATATAAAGATTTTCAGTATGCTTACTCTCCCTTGGTATTGCTATCTTCCTCCTGTGGGAGGTGTGATCGGTGCTTTAATCGGTAATTATTACTACAAAAAGTATCAGGACAGAAATAGGAAAGAAATAAGGAAATAGTTAGCGAAAGGTAGTGTTCCCTTTCTTAAATCTCTTTAATCCTATGCTTCAAGATGCCTTATCAGCTCTTCGGCCGACATAGCCTCCATCTTTGAAAACGCGAAGAGTTTCTTGCCTAAATCCTTGAGGGAGGCTCCGATGTGGTAAACCGTATCATCAATGATAAGGAAACGGTCGTGCGCCTTGCGGTAAGTCTTTATTTCAATCGGTGCATATTGAGCATTATGACGTTCTAAGTCTTGTCGTAGTGTGCGGCTGACAGATGGCGTAAAGATAGTGGCACTTACTCCCTCATCACGTTTGTCAAGCTGACGAAATACAGAATCGTCTATATAATTATCCACCATAACGATGCGGTTCTTGGCACTTCGTATGAAATCGCACATGAGAGTGTAAGCATCGAATATCTGACCGTCAAAGAATATTCCTTCACGGGGAGGAAGGGATGCCCTGACAAAGAAATCCATCCGATTGCTCAGTTCCTTTATCTGGTTGTCATGTTCGGAAAGCCTGTGATCAATCCGATCCTCCATATGCATTAATCGCTGATTGATACTGTAACCTCTCAGTAGATATTCCTTCAACACCTGGTTGGCCCATGATCTAAATTGAACTCCACGCTTGGATTTTACTCGATATCCTACAGAAATAATAACATCAAGATTATAATATTCAATATTACGAGTGACTGTCCGATTGCCTTCAATTTGAACTGTCGCAAAATTTGCGACAGTTGGAACACCATCAAGTTCTTCTTTAAGTGCGTTGGCAATATGCTTGCCAATAGTTTTAACATCTCTATCAAAGAGGGTGGCAATCTGTTGACGGTTTAACCACACAGTTTCATTCTCCAGGCGGACTTCAAGCTTCACGGTGGAGTCCGGCTGGTAGAGTATTATCTCATTCTCCTGCGATGATGGGGCAAATGGTATGGGCGTATTGTGGTTCATAATGCAGAATTAATACAAAATTTGATATCCCTTCATGCTTCCGCGTTCAGTCATATTCATTTTATCACTGTTCTTCCATTGTTGATATATATTCCCGGGGTTGTGGGATTGGTTACCAGATGGCCGTGGATGTCATACCATTGCGAGGAATTGGAAATTTTACTGTTTAAAATGGGGAAGACACCGGCTTGATAAGGTCCCGATCCGAAAGTGCAAATCTCGGCAAACGCTTTAGTCACTTTCCCCGTGCGACTGTCGAAGAGCGGCGCGTTATACCATCCTGAAAGCGCGGTGCCGTTGGCGTTATATTCAAACCACCACCATAAAAGACCGGTGCAACGCTCATATCCGAGAAGGGTCGATACAAGATCCTTTGCAAAGGAATATTGCCCTGCCTCAGAGTAGGGATAATCTACCGGCTGATTGGTGCCCGGCACTTTCCAAGCATAAGGAAAGCCGGTCTCCACAATCATCATATCCTTCTCGAAGCTGGTTTCCAGAAGGGTCAGAGCCTCTTTCAAAACAGATAGCGAACCGTGGAAGTAGGGGTAGTAGCTAAGGCCTATGATGTCGTAATCAAGCTTATAGCTGTTCAGACGGGTATAGAAATCCCTGAGATATGATGGTTCCGCGACTCTTTCGGTATGGATAATTATCTTTGCATCCGGACATTCCTCCCGGCAGGCTTGAATGGCATTGCTCAGCAGATTATGAAACCTATCCCAGTTGGCATCACTGCTCGTAAACACCTTCTTGGGATTCTCCGTACCGGCCGGTCCCCACAGCATCCCATAGCTTATTTCATTGCCAGGCTGGATAAATTCAGGCTTAACCCCGTTCCGACCAAGAGTCTGCAACGTTTCCTTGGTGTAATCATAAATTTTTCGGTATAGCTCAGTGTCGCTCAGCCCCTCCCACGCCTTGGGAGTCCACTGTTTCCCCGGATCGGCCCACGTGTCGGAATAATGAAAATCGAGCAAGAGCGCAAATCCGTCTTCCTGAATACGTTGGCACAGGGGAATGATATATTCGAGGTCCTGTTTGGCGTTGGGGTCTGCTTCCGGGCCATCATATTCATCCGGGTTAACAAACAGGCGCACGCGCATGCAGTTCATCCCTTCATCATGGCAGAATGAAAGTAGATCCGATATGGGTTTACCGTCGCCATCATAATATTTTGCGTCGGCCTCCTCATAATCCGGCAGTAAAGAAACATCTCCCCCTACATATCTGAAAGGGTTGGAGGAATTGGCGGTGAGTGAGGCTAATAAGGTTATCAGTGCACTGATAATAATGTGATTGCTTTTCATCGATATTGAGTTTCTTTTCTTCTTTTAAAATACTCCTTCAGCCGTTTCAATCCTTTTGCCCCGAGGATGGTAAGCCCTCCATATTGCGTTGTCTTTGCCAGACCGAAAAAGATAACCCATAAAGCGCTTTTCAAGGAAACGGAGATTGGGAGTGCCATCTGTGCAAATGAGATAATATAGAATGGGATGCAGAGCGAAAGGATAATCACCCCCGTGCGGAACGATAGGGTGGAGAGCCACATTCTGACTTTATTCCATATGTTTTTGAAGAAATTTCTGACTTTCATTTCAATCTGGAAAATAATGCAACAAAGATAATCAAATTATTTAGTATGAAAAAGTTTCAAAGTATAATAAAGGGTGGCCTCCCGGTCACCCTTTACGTTTAGGTCTTTCTCTTAAGACC
>CAMWIH010000186.1 GCA_947174305.1 uncultured Porphyromonadaceae bacterium
GCCTGAGCGGTATCAATCATGCGATAACCGATAGAAAGGGCTTCGCTTACACATCTTTCACATTCGGAAGGTGACACTTGATAGACACCATATCCTATCTGGGGCATAACAACCCCGTTGTTAAGAGTTACTGTTTTCATCTTTATCGTTTATAAATTTGATATATAAACAATATGGCTGTTAATGTGGATTTGTGAAAAATTCGGTTATTCTTACACAAATTCCCTTAAATCTGTTCTACCAAAAGATTGTAGATTTCATTGGCTGTAAATTTATGGCAGCAACCCGGCATAAGCATAGTTGAGTCAGCTGCGGCACGAAGGATGCTCTTGTCGGTTATACCCATTTCACTCCAATGTGTAGGCATACCGATTTCTTTGATAAACTCTTCAAGAGCATCTATGCCTGCATGAGCAGCTTTCAAGTCGTCGGCTTCTTCAATACCCCACACTTCGCGCGCCATACGTGCAAGTTTGGGTGCTCCTTCCGGCATATAGTGGCGGTATAGCGCAGGGTGTATCACTGCCAGTCCCTGACCGTGATTACAGTCGGTGTATGCACCCACCGCGTGCTCAATCATGTGTCCTTGAAAATCCGTTACCTTTCCGAGTTTAAGAATACTATTTTCTGCCATAGCGGAATCCCACATCAGCTCACCTCGCGCAAAATCATCATCATGATTGGCAATTAAAGCACGTAGGTTTTTAATGACACTACGCATAATCGCCTCATTGATTTCGTCAGATACATTTGTTTCAAATGGCTGTCCCATATAGGTCTCCATGCAATGGCTGAGCGTATCGAAAGCACCGCTTATAACCTGTTTCATCGGTAGTGTCCTTGTCAGGTCACTGTCAAGAATGGCAAAGCGATGAAAGGCTCCGAAAAGAGCCTGTTTCAATTTCTTTTCTTCGTGAGTGATTACGGCACCATTGTTCTGTTCCGCACCTGTGCCGGAAGCCGTAACCACTGCTCCGATGGGAAGAAATTCGGTAGGCATCCTATGCTCATCATAAAACATATCCCAGATGTCGTCATCGGTTTTTGACTGTGCTGAGATAATTTTACAACAGTCTATGACAGATCCGCCACCAACGGCAAGAATAAAATCGATTCCTTCTTGTCTGACGAGTTGCGCGCCCTCCTGAACTTTTGCATAGGTGGGATTCGGCATTATTCCTCCGAAGTCAATCACGGTTTTGCCATTAGACTCCAATAAGTTTTTTATTCGGTCATACAAGCCGGTTCTTTTCAATGAGCCGCCACCGTATGCAAGCATAACTTTGTTGCCCATCATCGGCAGTTCTTTTGTCAAAGCATCTTCGGCACAACCTTTGCCGAAGTATTGCTTTACGGGATATTGGAAGGTGAAATTATTCATCGTTATTGTTTTTTATGAAATTTATAACGTAGCCATACAATCCCGTGGCTGCGCGTTTCTGATGACAGAAGTTCCAATGCCTGACCATTAGCAGGTCGTTCATCTGAAGTACCGAGATATTCAAAGATTGATGGTGATGTAGTTAGTCCATCAATACCGGGATAAATCACCAGACTTAACTCGTCAAGCAATCCTGCTGCAAGCATAGCTCCATCAATTATTCCTCCTCCTTGAAGGGATATTTTATTTATCCGGAAACTTTCATGAATGATTTCCATTGCTTCGCGCAGATTCATCGGGTCATTGAGAACAATATACGATATACCTTTATCTTCAAGCATCTGAAGATAATCAACAGTTGCATTAGTTCCCAATACCGTAAGGATATTGTCACCTCTGAGTCGGCTGTCCGTATAGAAAATATCAGCATCGGGGTCAATGGTTATGAATAAGCGTGACGTGTCGCGGTGGCCGACGTATATTTTGCCGGGACAAGCAGTATTTTCGCTTTTAGGCATAAATTTATAAGGGAACACTTCTTTAGTGGTCGCTTTGCCAAACATCCATGCATCGGTGCCGAGAGACTTGCCAATCTCGGCATAATCCTTGAACAAAACACTGCTTGATGTGCCATCGTATGGCTGAGTCCATCGACCCGGTAATAACCTGCCGTCAACCGAACTCATTATGTGACATATAATCTTTGGTATCATAGTTTAATCATCCATTTTCCAATTAAGCATAAATTGTTCTGCTTCTTTGTAATCCATATTGAAAAAACGCTGTTCCTTGTCCAAGGCACGCATTGCCGCCATTTCTTCAGGAGAGAGCTCAAAGTCGAATATGTTGATATTCTCAGTGATGTATCCGTGATCAGTAGCACCCGGAATGGCAGAAAAGCCTTCCTGAATATGCCAACGTAAAATAATCTGAGCCGGAGTCTTACCATGAGCCTCCGCAATCTTAATTATTTCGGGGTCTTTGAATAACGCCCCATTACTCATAGCCCCTCCGAGGGGAAACCAGCATTCAAGCTGTATGCTGTCTTGTTGCGTTCTTTCCTGCCAGTGGCGTCGCTGGGCGTATGGGTGGCACTCAATCTGCATTACAGCCGGTTTGATTTTGGCGAACTCAAGCGCAGCGGTATATAGGGAGTCTGCGGCATCAAAGTTGCTTATTCCCAGCGAACGAACCTTACCTTGCTCCACAGCCTTTTCCATATCCCTCCATGCTCCACGCCAGTCTCCCATTGGCTGATGGACATAAAGCAAATCAATATAGTCAAGACCAAGTCGGTTGAGCATACGGTCGATAGCTTCCATAGTCTTACCCTCACCATATTCGCTGGGCCACAGTTTGCTTGTTACCCAAATTTCATCACGAGGTATTCCGCTCTCATTCACAGCTTTTCCTACGCCGCGTTCTACGCGGTAAGCATGTGCGGTATCTATGTGGCGATAACCGTTCTTGAGTGCGAAAGTAACTGCATCACAAGCAATGCTGTCTCCGGGATCATTGAATGTGCCTATGCCAAAACGAGGCATTAAGTGTCCGTTATTGAGAGTAACGTAAGGTATGCCATTGATTATTTTATCTTCCGCGTGGAGATTCGCAGAGATTCCTACTGCTATAAATAAAGAGAGGACGGTTTTGAATATCATTTTCATTTTACTTCGCTTTTGGGGGTGAAATTATTTTAGATCCGCCGAACACCTGACTCATGGGCATTGAATCCAATTTATCGTCAATAGCCTTCAGCTCTTCCTTAGTCAAGTTGATGTCTGTTGCACCTATATTCTCTTTCAATCTGTATAGATGTCTTGTTCCGGGTATAGGTACAATCCAAGATTCTTTATTGAGCATCCATGCAAGCGAAATTTGCGATAGAGTGGCGTGTTTCTGCTCTGCTATATTCTCTATCAAGCTCATCAACTCGCGGTTCTGCTCATAACTATCCTTCTGAAACTGCGGCATAGTTGCCCTGTAGTCGGTCTGTGGGTCAAATTTACTTGAACTGTCATAACCACCTGTAAGAAATCCGTTAGCCAAAGGAGAGAAAGCTACAAATCCGATACCGAGTTCATTTAACACCGAGAAGAGTGATTCATACCAACGTGCCATCATTGAATAACGATTCTGGACTGCTGCAACCGGACAAACCGCATGGGCACGTCGCAGATAGTCTTCGTTAGCCTCTGAAATTCCCCAATGTAGAATTTTACCTTCACGAATTAAGTCACCCATTGTGGCAGCCACTTCCTCCGGAGCGACATTAGGGTCAATTCGATGTTGAAAATAGAGGTCAATCCGGTCTGTTTTCAAGCGGCGCAAAGACCCCTCAACCGCTTTTCTTATTGCTTCGGGAGTGGAATCAGGGATAAGTGGATGTGGGCCGGCACCTTCAGGATTATCAAAAGTCAGACCAAATTTTGATGATATAACCACTCGATCCCTATACGGTTGTAAGGCCTCACCAAGCAAAAGTTCATTATGATGGGGCTCTTGTGGAGTGCCATAAATCTCTGCTGTATCAAAAAAAGTATAACCCATTTCAACAGCATCGGCTATCAGACGGATCATATCATCTTTGTCAGCAGGTTTACCATAGGCATGACTCATACCCATACAACCAAGACCGATTGAGGAAACACGAAGACCGGAAAGTCCTAATGTACGAAATTTGTTCATAAACTATTTTAATATTTTCTTTGTGCCTTGATTATTACGAACGATAAATACCCCATGCCGAGAGTCAATGTTTTTAACTGAATTTCCGTAGAGGTCATAAATCTCATCTTTTTCAGTTTCTTGTCCAGTTGATATAGTTTGAATACCGGATGAGTTTTTAGCCATAATGGGAGTCAAGAAATCATCGAAATCATTTCCCCAAATACTTGGACTTCCTCCGGATCCATATCCGTGAGGATAATTCTGGAGTATTTTCCTTTCAACGGTACATCCTGCCTCCTCTACGGCATTAGCATTTTGTGTAAATTGCCCGGCAAATCCGTCTCTTGTTCCCCAGC
>CAMWIH010000187.1 GCA_947174305.1 uncultured Porphyromonadaceae bacterium
ATCAAGCAGATTATTCGACTGGTTGGAAGGATTATTGAACGACATATTTGGAATCCAATGGTCATTGGCAAGACGCGTGTTCTCACCAAGGTCCATGAAGCCCACAAAGTTACGGCTTTCGTTAAAGTTGCTGTTCTTATTTGTCACCCACACCTCTATGCGTGTAATCTTCACTCCCGATGAAACATGTGGAAGCTTGGACGCAAAACTGTCATAGTTATCATAAAAGAACTGAGCAAGGAAGAAGTGACGGTTAGCATCATAGTTATCAGCCTTTATGGCAAACTTCTGCGTCTGCACACCTCCCGAAGTGCTAACGGTCTTCGACTCCGAATTCTGTTGCGACAGCAGGCCTGTGAGTGTAAGTTTTCCGAATTGAAGCTTAGTCTTGAATCCGAAAAGGGCCGTACCGCCACGAATGAGGCTCGATCCTGTGGTCATGCTTACATTTCCGGCCTCTATGCTCTTTATGATTTCATCCTCCTTACCTTCATAGTTGAGCTTGAGGTTCTTGGAATCGAAATCAAATGTTGCATCCGTATTGTAGGTCATATTGAATTTGAGCTTATCACCTACGGATGCATTGATAGTGGCCTGAATTTTTTGATCGAAATCGAAATAGGTTTTTCTTCGGTTCCTGAGCGATAGCGACGGATTGTCGGTCTTATTGCTCTTCACTCCCATTGAAAGCTGGATTGAACCTTGGGTGGTGAGCCTCACGCCTCCCGGGCCGAACACTTTCTCAAGCGGGCCGAGAGCAAAATTCATATCGAATATATTAAAAGGCTGTTTCTCTTTTTGCTCAAAACTCTCCGAATTCTTCTCCCTGAAATAGGAATAAAGGTCTTTACGGATCATGGCTTCGTTATATTCCTCAGGAGTCATCATGGAGGGAGTGACAATGTCTTGATCTCCAATACGTGTGTGAATCACATACATTCCCAACTCCGGATCATAGATAGCTTCGGTCTTTACGTTAGAGGGCGTGCGCAAATCAGCAGGATATTCCTCCGTTATCTCTAATGTCTCATTAGCGGGAGGCACCGTTGGTCGAACATCAAAAAGCAGATTCGCGGAATCATTTGAATTCTGAGGGGTAACAGGAGGAGCAGGCGGAGGCGCAAGTTCACTCTTATAGTATTGCGAATAGCCTATAAGCGATAAAAGCAGTGCTGAAAACAACACTGCCAAATGAAAGTATCTTCTTCGGAGAGTAAAGTATCTTTTTCGGAAAAACTTCATTTAAAGCATCTTCAATGCCTGCTTTATCGCTTTCTCTGTGCTTAGGGTCGGATCGGCTGAAAATATCTTTTTCAATACCTTCTGACTCTGCTGTGCCGTAAATCCAAGCATCACAAGGGCGGCGACGGAATCATCATACGATTCACCCGCAGGCGTACTTGTTAATAACGTTACGCCCTCCGCTTTTATTTTATCCTTCAAATCCACTATAATGCGCTGTGCGGTCTTTCCGCCTATCCCCTTCACTGCTTTCAACGCTGAATCTTGCCCTGATGCTATGGCGCTTTCAAGCTGGTCGTTTGTCATTGACGAAAGAATAAGTCGCCCCGTGTTGGGCCCTACCCCACTCACGCCTATCAGCAATTTGAATAATTCACGGCTGCGCTTGCTTAGGAATCCATACAGGATATGTGCATCCTCCCTTATCGCTTCATATATGAATAACTTTATTTTTCCGGTTGTCGATATGTTGGGATAATCAATCAACGTTATATTGATGTCATATCCAAGTCCGTTACAATCCACTATGACGTTGGTGGGAGTAATCTCCGCCACTGTGCCACTTATATAATCTATCATAACAATAATGTTTGCTGTTCTCTCGTTCTTTATAAACTATAATCAAGCGTTCATATTGCTTGGATTATATCTTAAAGCTAATATTTATTCAAGATAAAATCCCCCTTAAGTATGAAAAAATTTCTTATCATTACAATTATGGCACTATGCTCAATGTTATGTGCCTTATCAGCCGATGCCCAGTCGCAGAAGCTACCGGTGGAGATGCTTCCGGAATTTGTTGCCGAGATGAATAAAACCCTTCCTCAGGATATAGACGAATCAATGGTGTTCTCCAAAGTGCAACTCTTGAATGGTGGCAAACAGATTGATTTCGTCGTAAACGTGAAAGAGATGGAAGTCTCTCCCGATGAGTTTATCGAGGCTTGCAAAGGTATGACAAAACAGGAGATCAGAGATTATTTCGGTCCTGAATTTAGAGAGATGACTGCCTTCCTTCCTGTTCCGGTTTCTGTTAATTTTATTTTCAAAAACGGAAAGACTTATCGTCTTAACTATTGACAATGAATTCGTTCAATTCACCTCTTCTTGATTCTGCCGTGGCCGAGTTGTCAAAACTCCCGGGCATTGGTCATAAGACAGCCCTTCGTCTTGCACTGCATCTTTTGCGGCAGGAGAAGGAGACTGCCTTTGCCCTCGGTAAATCCATTATCGAGATGAGGGATAATATTCAATACTGCCGTCGGTGTCACAATATAAGCGAATCCGAATTATGTCCCCTGTGCAATGACTCAAGGAGAGATCCGGCAATTGTATGTGTGGTGGAAAATGTAAAGGATGTCCTGACAATTGAGGCTACTCACGAGCATCATGGTTTATATCACGTCTTGGGAGGGGTTATTTCCCCTCTCGACGGGATATCCCCATCCGACCTTGAGATTGATTCCCTAATCAAACGGGTCAAGGAGGAAGGGATTGAGGAAATAATACTTGCCTTAAGTCCCACCATGGAAGGCGACACCACCAATTTCTATATTTACAGAAAACTGGCAAACCTTCCGGTCAAAATAACAATGCTTGCCCGCGGGCTTGCAATTGGAAATGAACTTGAATATGCTGATGAGCTTACCCTCGGCCGTTCAATCCTCAACAGGACCCTGTTCACCGATTCTTTCAATGAGTAACCTCCTCCGCATCTTGAAGTATTGAAGTATTTATCTTGAACTATTGTAATTCTGAACTATGAATCAGCGAATCCTTTCCAATGATAATATCATTCTTCGCCCTGTGGAACCGGAAGATGCAGAGTTTATGTGGGGCGTGGAAAGCGATTCGTTGCAATGGGTTCAAAATTCTATTGTCGCCCCATTCTCGCGTGAAAATCTTTTGAATTATGCCCGCAATTATGAAGCCTCCCCTTTCATTGCGGGTCAGATAAGATTGATTGTATGCAATCCCAAGGGAGATAGATTGGGCATTGCCGATCTTTTTGATTTATCACCACAGCACAGGACGGCAAAAGTGGGCATATACATTTTGCCGGAATTTCGTAATTCCGGAATTGCATTGGAAGCCTTGTCACTTCTGGAGGATTATGCGTTTCATCTCCTTAACCTGCGCCAATTGTGTGCTGAGATTGTTGAGGGGAACGATATCAGCATCGCCCTCTTTTTAAAAGCCGGATATGAACATTGTGGAACCTTAAAAAACTGGATTCTTTCCGGCAAACATAGTTATTCATTACTCCTTTTCCAAAAAGAATTAGTGTGAACATCAATTCTCTTCCGGATTTTGCGGCACAAGAAGCCAACTCCTGTAATCCTTGCCAAGACGTTCCACTTCTCTTCTCCAATACTCGTTTCCTCGTCCCAACAATGCGTCCCCCTTATCTTTCGGGCGAGTCAAAGCCCATGAATGATTTAATATCTCAGCACTAAGCTGGCCTTTGGCCCATCCGCTATAACCCAAGAAGAATCTTATCTTACCTTCCAGATTCTCTTCAGTCTGTATATAATCCATGACTTGGTTCAGATCGGCGCCCACATAGAGCCCGGGAGCCACTTCCATGGCTCCATCAAAAAAGTCGCCAAGTGTATGAAGCATAAATAGCCTGTCGCACTCAACCGGTCCCCCAGAATAGACCCTCACTTTTTTCCCGGCTACCCAATCGGGGAAAATATCCTGCAGTGTAACGGGTGTGGGAACATTGAGCGTCAGGCCTACTTGTGCCTGATTATCATCTTCCTCAAGCAATAACACCACGCTCCTTGTAAAATACGGCTGGTCGAGAAGAGGTTCGGCAATCAGAAGATCGCCCTTCTTAGGGTTAACCTCCTCCGAATCCTTATATATCAATGATTCTAAATCTATATCTTTACTCATTTTTCTTTATTCTTACTCTTTCTATTTCTATTTTCTTATCTAATAATAGAACGTTTCATATTGTCTGCCGGTTGGAAATTTTTTTAAATAATTAATCCAAACAGCATATTTAGATGTTTAAAGATTGAAGTTGTTTAAACTTATTTTTTATTAACAATTGCGAGAGATTTTTGAGTTGAT
>CAMWIH010000188.1 GCA_947174305.1 uncultured Porphyromonadaceae bacterium
CTCTTCCCTCAAAATCCAACCTCAGGAATGCACACCTGAAAATATAGATGAATGTGCCCAATCGCACACCGATTACCTCCCCGACTGGAGGGAATATATGTATGACATTGATCAATTCCTCAGATTTTCAGGAAAAAAGATGGAGAAGAAGCGCAACCATCTCAACTATTTCATGAATCATTATTCAGACTATGAGATGGAGATTCTCGATGGCAGTCAAACGGAAGACCTCATTGAATTTAATGACAAATTCAATCTCTATCATAAGGAGGGTGACACTTTCGATTATGAAAGTTCGGCAATAGGTAAGGCCATTGAAAACTACAACCTCTACCCTTTCTTTGGCCTTCTGCTCCGATATGAGGGTAGAATCATAGGTTATACCTTTGGAGAGGCCGTGGGCGACACATTCATCATTCATGCCGAAAAAGGGGATATAGAATACAGAGGAGTTTACCAGGCTCTTTCTTCTCTCCTGAGCCGCGAGATTCAGAATAGATTCCCAGAAGTAAGGTTCCTTAATCGGGAAGATGATATGGGGAATGAATATCTGCGTCAGAGTAAATTATCCTATCACCCAACAAAATTCATTGCAAAATGGGAAATTTCAGCATAATTTGTTAATTTTGCAATCAATTTAATTATAGTTGCACCGAAAAACTATGGCCGACGTTCTTGTAATCATACCAACATACAATGAAATCGAGAACATCTCGAATATCATAGATGCTGTTATGTCTCTGCCTGACAGCTTCGATATACTTATTATCGATGATGCCTCGCCCGATGGAACACAAGATGCAGTAAGAAATAAGATGACCGAATATCCGGGCCGTTTATTCCTTGAATGTCGCACAGGCAAACTCGGCCTTGGCACTGCCTATATCCATGGCTTTAAATGGGCTTTGGATAAGGGTTACGAATATGTCATAGAGATGGATGCAGATTTCTCACATAACCCTGAGGACCTTCCAAGACTTTACAAGGAGTGTAAAGTGAATGATGCCGACATGGCGATCGGCTCTCGTTACGTATCGGGAGTGAATGTGGTGAACTGGCCTATGGGCAGGGTGCTTATGTCCTATTTTGCCTCGGCCTACGTTCGTTTTGTGACCGGAATGAAACTCCGGGATGCAACGGCCGGCTTTGTCTGCTATCGTCGTCGTGTGCTTGAGGCAATGAACCTTGATAATATTAAATTCAAGGGCTATGCTTTCCAGATTGAAATGAAATTCAAGACTCATTTCATGAAGTTCAAGATTGTGGAGGTGCCTATTATTTTTGTGAACCGACAGCTTGGAACCTCAAAAATGAATTCTTCAATTTTTGGGGAAGCATTGTTCGGTGTGATTTCACTCAAGCTTGGAAGCATATTCAATAAGAAAAATTTCATTGGAAAGTAAGGTTTATGGAGGGATTTGAAGTAGGAAGAAGACGACCACTGAATAAACGGATCACTTCTAATCCGCTCCCCCCTACCCCTTTTTCCGAGATTGATTTTTTTACTGAGAATGACTCAGAAAATGAGATAAAAAAAGCCTTAAACAAGAAGGCCCAATCCCCCTCTTCAAAGAGGAATAAAAAATCTTCCGGCAGTAATCCCGAAAGTAATCCTCATAAAGTGCTTCCACTTATAGAGGTTGATCTCCACATCTATGAATTAGTTGACTCAACCGTAGGGATGGATAATTACTCTATGCTGCAATTACAGCTTGACACGGTTAGGAAAACGATGAAAAATCATTTCCGTCGCATCGGTCAAAAAATTGTATTCATTCACGGCAAAGGTGATGGAGTGCTTCGCAAAGAGGTTAGGAAACTTCTTTCAAAAGAATATGCATCCTGCGTGGTGCAGGATGCATCATTCCTAAAATATGGATTTGGAGCCACTGAGGTGACAATTAGACAAAGGTGATGCTCTGAGCAAACACTGTTACCACCATTACCATCATTGATTCAATCGCCTACATAGTATTGCTGCAGATAGCATCTGGCAATAAAATCACCATTCTCACCCACCAGCTTTGTATCGTCTGTTTCCGGAAAACGAGCATCCGGTAGCCAATTATTTTCAAATATCATCCTGAGCAGGTCTCCCGGACACAATCCCCTTATTGTCAAAAGGTCAAATGCATGATTTTTTGCATATTCCTTATCATAGAATGGGTTGTCGGGCGAGGCGATACATCTCGCCACATTCCGGGCGGCCAACATCCCCTTATATTTATTCACCATAAGAACGAAGTCTCTCTCCCCCTTCATCATCGGAAGATGCTCCTCGCCTGCTTCCCATCCAAGCTTTTCGATAAAGAACCTGTTCATTGATTCGTAAGTATCGAAGAATGCAATGGTTTTTCCTCCAGTTGCCTTTGTGAACCTATCATAATATGGATGAATATCCCCCTGCTCCTCCTTGCGCTTCAAAAGTTTACCATTCAGTATCAAATAAAGCCATTCGGAAATGAACAGGGCAAGAGGTCCGGTTGGATCCTGCATCATTGATTGCTCGAGGCGTTCGTGCAACATCGGAAGGTTCTCCTGTTTCCTAAGTTCAGGATCACTCATTATCTCCCCTAATGTCATGGAGTAAGCGGGAGTAATGAGGTAGCAATGCAAGAAGAGCCATTGTCCGAGACGATAGATATCCTTGCTGTCCTCTTGATCGTTGAAATCGAGACCTCGAGAGATATTATATGTTTCCGGCACGGGCGCCTCTTCATATATGCTCTCCATATATTCAAACAAGAGGTCGGCCAACTCAAGGAGCTTTACATTATGAGGATAGATGTCGCGCTTCTCTTCATAGCCCATGGCTACGGCATACCATACGAGAAACCTTACATCTTCCCGGTTGAGCTCATAATCTATATATTCTTCCGGTGTGTCATGAAATGGAACGCTCCAGCCATATAATTTTCTATTGGCTTCAACAAAGGAACGCCATATTCCGGCATCCGAGACAATATCCTGAAGATAGCCGGTCAGACATAAGGAGACTCTTTTTATCACACCCTGCGGCAATTCTTTATAAAAAGAATTATCCTTGGCGACTTCCACCAATTTATTAGAAAACTCCCAGTAATAAGGATCTGTTTCTGTTATCTCAGGATATTTCGGCTGCCAAGCTAAAAAATCCTGTTTTGAGATTAAATTTTCCATAGCATTTTATGACACACCGTCCGATTTACTTTACCATTTCAATAAGTTTATCGATTGTAACTTTCTCCTGACCACCTTCAACCATATTCTTGAGCATGATCACTCCTTCCTCGAGTTCACTCTCTCCTACTATGGCCACGAATGGTATTTTTTCAGAGTCGGCATACGACATCTGTTTCTTCATTTTTGCCGTGTCGGGGTAAAGTTCTGCCGAAATGCCTGCTTCGCGCAAAGTCTTTATATATTTAAGTGCCTGAAGGGCCTCTTTTCGGCCGAAATTGGCAAACATGACTTTAACAGCCTGAGTCACGCTTTCAGGGTATAAGTTCAGTTGATTCATCACGTCATATATCCTGTCGGCTCCAAAAGATATGCCTACACCGGAGAGTCCCGGCATTCCGAACACACCTGTAAGGTTATCGTATCTTCCACCACCGGTGATACTGCCTATTTCAACATCCTTGGCTTTTACCTCTATGATGGTTCCGGTATAGTAGTTAAGACCGCGTGCAAGACTCACATCGACCTCCACATCGCACTTGTGTCCAAGGGCATCAATACCTGTCAGCACTTCCTTAAGTTCTTCAACACCCTTCATTCCCGTTTCTGATGAACTCAACATTCTGGTAAGGGTTTCTACTTTCTCCTCGTTGCTTCCTGAAAGCGTGAGCAACGGACGCAGAGCCTCAATGGCCTTTTCATCAAGACCCTTCTCCCTTAACTCCGCATTTACGTTCTCGATGCCGATCTTATCTATCTTATCAATGGCCACAGTGATATCGACAATCCTGTCGGCTTGTCCTATCATCTCGGCTATTCCAGCCAAAATCTTGCGGTTATTAAGCTTGATGGCCACATTTATTCCCAAATCAGAAAACACCGTATCTATCAGGGAAAGCAATTCAACTTCATTGTTTAGTGAATCGCTACCCACCACATCTGCATCACACTGATAGAATTCTCTGTAACGCCCTTTTTGAGGACGGTCGGCGCGCCATACGGGCTGAATCTGAAAACGTTTGAATGGAAGTTGCAACTCTCCACGGTGCTGAACAACGAAACGCGCAAAAGGAACAGTAAGGTCATATCGCAAACCTTTCTCACAAAGCTTGTTGGTAAGCTTGGGCAGAACACGTGAAG
>CAMWIH010000189.1 GCA_947174305.1 uncultured Porphyromonadaceae bacterium
GATCTACACGAGTACCGGAACCTATTCCCTACGTGTACCTAATGAGTTTATGTGCGACAGTATATATACTCTAAACCTTCGTGTCAATCCAATTCCCGAGCCTCCCACCATTAAAATTTCAGGAAAATCAACTCTGATTTCATCAGCCGAGAGAAATAATCAATGGTTCAAAGATGGGGAACCTATTGACGGGGCAACCGAACAACAGTATATTGCAACTGAAACAGGACTTTACTCTGTTACTACAAGTAATGGCCGTTGTGAATCGGATCCCTCCGAGGAGTATTTTGTCAATCTCGATATTATTAACGAAATAAAGATTGATCTTCCTCGTGGGTGGAGCTGGTTTTCCTCTAATACAGATGAGAGTTCGGTCAAAAATCCCAATGTGTTTTTTAATACGGTTTTAGGCAATCTCCAAAATGTATATGCCTCAACTGGAGAACTTGAGAATGTTAACGGAACACTCCGAGGAACTCTTTCAAGTGTAGAGCCTGCAACATACAAGGTTCGAATGTCTAATACGGGACAAATAACAATTAACGCCACCCCAATAGAACCGGATGCATATAAAATCAACCTAAATCGAGGATGGACATGGATTCCATATATTCCGACTGTAAGATTAAGTGTTGATGCGGCATTATCGAATTTCTCACCCAAAGAAAACGATGTAATAAAGAGTCATACTCAATTTGCCACTTTCGCAAATGGGAAGTGGCATGGCACTCTCAAAGAGATGACTCCTAATGGAGGATATATGTATTTTTCAACTGCTTCGAATGTCATGACTTATTCTCCTTCAAGAGTAAGTGCATATAATGATGTAACTCTATATTCCGACCAAAGTATGCCATGGAAATATGATGAATCGAAATATTCAGACAATATGACTATTGTTGCCAAACTTTATGATGAGATGTCCGAAGCCCTTGAAAGTGTCTTTACTGTCGGTGCATTCTGTGACGATGAATGTCGGGGGATCGGTCAATATGAGAACGGTCTGATCTATTTCACGATTCATGGGAATGCAGGAAATCCAATCAGGTTTAAAGCAATCGAGAATGCAACCGGTAAAGAAATTGAAGTACATGAATCGTTAGCTTTTGACGAAACCCCACTTGGTAAAGTAGATAATCCATACCGCCTGACATTGAGTCTTAATAGTGGAATAGATTATATCCCCACTTCGTCGATCGACCTCAATATTTATCCTAATCCCGTGCGAGATATAATGTTCATTGAAGGAGATGTCGATGAAGTAACTGAAGTAAAGATTATATCTACGAACGGTGTGATTCTCATCTCTACTAAAGATCTTGAATATGGAATTAATGTCACTCAGCTTAATGACGGCATCTATATTGCGGCTATCCTAACGTCGGATGGTGTAATCTATCGTAAATTCATCAAGGATGGTTACTAAACTTCTAAAACCCTCCTTTTTTCATTGAATAGTAAAAAATGGTTGATATTAGTCTGATTCTGTTTCAACCGGCTTAAGGGTCGCGGTGTTATTAGTATATAATTAAAAGGAAATATAAAAGGATAATATGAAAGATATAGATTTATCAACCATCGAATCACCTGACGATATTCGCAAGATGAATATCGGGGAACTTACACAGCTCGCTTCGGAAATGCGAAGCGCTTTATTGAAAAAACTTTCCGTCCATGGAGGCCACGTAGGACCCAATTTGGGAATGGTGGAGGCTGTGATAGCATTACACTACGTTTTCGATACCCCGCAAGATAAGATTATTTTTGATGTCTCTCATCAGACTTATCCTCATAAGATGCTGACAGGGCGTATGGAAGCTTTCACTGACCCTGCTCACTACAATGATGTGACAGGATATACGAATCCCCAGGAAAGTGAATATGATCTCTATTCACTCGGCCATACCTCCTCGGCTGTCGCATTGGCGGCGGGACTTGCCAAGGCACGCGATATGAAAGGGGAGAAAGAGAATGTGGTTGCGGTCATTGGAGATGGTTCGCTCAGCGGAGGTGTTGCTTTTGAAGGCCTTGATTATGGCGCAACGCTTGGTAGTAATTTCATTGTCATCGTGAACGATAATCAGATGAGCATTGCCGAGAACCATGGTGGAATATATGAAAATCTTCAGTTGCTCAGAGAGACGAACGGAACGGCCGAGTTAAATCTTTTCCGCGCCATGGGCTATGACTATCGGTATGTGAACTATGGTAACGATCTCAAGAGCCTGATTGAAATGTTCGAGTCGGTCAAGGATACTGATCGTCCTGTGGTCGTGCATATTAACACTATGAAAGGTATGGGCTTGCCTATAGCGGAAGCTGATAAGGAGACTTTCCATTTCTCCGGACCTTTCGATCTGAGGACAGGGGCATCCCTTAACGAGCCTGCTCAGAATGATGCTCCTGAGGATTACAGCGAACATTTCGCAAAAGGGATGTTACGCCGCATGAAGGAAAATGACAAGGTTGTTACAATCACGGCCGCGACTCCTGGAGTCCTCGGCTTTGACAAGGCACGGAGGGAGGAAGCCGGTAAACAGTTTATAGATACGGCCATTGCCGAGCAATCAAGTGTTGATATAGCAAGCGGGTTAGCTAAAGGAGGAATGCGACCCGTGGTTGGATTCGTCAGCAGTTTCCTCCAGAGGGCATACGATCAGTTCAGTCAGGATATAGCTCTCAACAAACAGCCGGCAACGTTCGTGATATTCTATGGCACAATGTTTGGAATGAACGATGAAACGCATCTCGGATTCTTCGACATTGCATTGCTCTCAAATATTCCAGACCTCCTATATCTGGCCCCGACCTGTAAGGAGGAGTTTGATTCAATGCTCGATTGGTCCATTAAACAGGATAAGTTATCGGTTGTTGTCCGCATCCCGGGCGCGGTAGCGACTTCGAATCCTGAGATAAAACTGCTTGATGATTATTCCAAGCCTCAATATGATGTTGTACGTAATGGTAATGAGGTCGCACTCATTGGTGCCGGGCTTATGTTTGGCATAATGTCGCAAGCCGCCGATATTCTTGCAGAGGAGGGGGTGAAGGTATCGCTCATTAATCCCCGTAATCTCTCTACACTCGACACAGCCACACTGGACTCGCTCAAGGATTACAAGTTGATTGTAACTGCAGAAGATGGTATAATCGATGGAGGTTTCGGACAGAAAGTGGCCTCATATCTTGGCGAGTCTCCTGTGAATGTAGTCAATTTAGGTCTGCCAAAGGAGTTCCTGAACAGATATGACTATTCTGAACTTCAGAAGAGATGTGGACTGACACCCGCACAGATTGCTGAAAAAGTTAAATCAGCACTCCAATGAGCTTGTAAACGACAAAGATTCATTTAATAACGATTAAAATAACTGAGGGCCAGCCAGAAATTTTCTGGCCGGCCCTCAGTTATTTTAACCTTCTTGATTTTTATAAATTTGTTTAAAAACGGAGTCCGGCTTCCTGAAACAGTTTTCGGTCGTCGGCTATGGTATTGCTTACTGTTGTAAGCATATCGCCCATGAGCACGCCGTTCATACCTCCTGTCATGATGCGGAGCATGGACTCATGACTGAGACGCATACGGCCTCCGGCAAAACGTAGTGACTTGGTGGGGAGGATAAGACGGAATATTGCAACAGTCCGAATTATATCTTCTTCGCTTATAAGGGGAGTATTTTCCAGTGGTGTGCCCGGAATGGGGTTCAGAATATTTATTGGCACAGAATCCACATCCAGCTCGGCAAGTTCGAAAGCAAAGTCAATACGGTCGGCCATCGTTTCCCCCATTCCGATAATCCCTCCCGAACAAACCTCCATTCCGCATTTACGTGCCGCCTCTATGGTGCGACGTTTGTCCTCAGGTGAATGTGTGGAGCAAAGGGTGGGGAAGAACCGCGATGAAGTTTCCATATTGCAATGATAACGGTTCACGCCAGCCTCTTTCAGCATACGCATTTCCTCTTCTCCGAGCAAGCCCATTGAAGCGCATAGGTGAAGGTCGGTCTCTTTGGCAAGACGACGGTAGGTGGCGCAGAATTTTTCCAGATCCCGTTTGGAGACGGCACGACCGCTTGTAACGAGCGACAGTTTCCTAATTCCGGCCTTGTCGTTGGCTTCGGCGGCGCCAAGCACCTCTTCTTCATCCAGAAAATTATATGTTTCGCATCCTGTGTGGTGTCGGGTGGCCTGGGCACACCATTTGCAGTCTTCCCCGCACATTCCGCTTCGGGCATTTACAATGGAGCATGAATCAACTTCAGTGCCTTGCC
>CAMWIH010000190.1 GCA_947174305.1 uncultured Porphyromonadaceae bacterium
CCAACCGCGCTGCTCAGGAGTCTCGTGGGCTCGTATTTTTGTATAAGAGACAGCTTATATACTCTTGTTAATAACCGATTAAACTATAAACTATATGAATCCTTTATTATTGTTGGTTCCGGTGAAAGAGACGACTCCCCCGGTTGATAAGATGCTCGATAACACCACAGTCGAGACAACCTATGCCATTGGAAAATGGCTCATGAACTGTGTGGAATGGGTGTTGAATCAGGTTGGACTGGAACATCACGAGACACTTGTAACAATTATTTATGCCTCGCTTGTTTTCATTATAGCAATGTTTATCGGTCGCGGGGTGCAATGGATTGTTGCCACAATCCTTAATAAGTTGGGACCTCACATCAAGTCGGATCTTTATAATTATCTTGTGCAGGAGGAATTTTTCTCCAAAATCTGCAGAATGATTCCGGCATTGGTGTTCCTTGTAATGATTTCCGTTACACTTAATTCACATGTGTCGCTGTCAGGGTGGCTGTCACGAATCACATGGGTATATATTGTCTATATAATATGCTATTCGCTATGTGCGCTTACAGATTCTATATGGCATCATGTGGATTCGAGAGCCAACAAACGTCATCTCCCTCTTAATGGAGTGATCCAATTGGTGAAGCTCATTATTTGGGTGATTGGTGTGATTGTGGTTTTCGCCATACTGCTTGACAAATCTCCCGGTTCCTTGCTTGCAGGCCTTGGAGCCTTTGCCGCTGTGCTTATGTTGGTGTTCAAAGACAGTATCCTCGGTGTGGTTGCCGGCGTGCAATTGGCCGATAATGATTCTTTGCATGTGGGCGACTGGATTGCTGTTCCCGGCACGGATGCGAATGGCACCGTGATGGAAGTCGGGCTGACAGCGGTGAAGATAGAGAACTGGGATAAGACCGTATCGACCGTGCCTCCATATAATCTTGTTACCAATGGTTTCAAGAATTACCGCAATATGTCGCAGAGCAATACACGGCGAATCTGCCGTAACTATCTTATAGATGCTGACAGTGTTGTTGAGACAAACGACGAAATGCTATCACGTTTCGCTCAGCTTCCTCTTATGAAGGATTGGATTGAGAAAAAGATTGAGCAGAAGAAGGCAGGCAAGGTTGAGAATGTAAACAACAGTGCCGGACTCGTTGATGGTTCCATTGAAACGAATCTTGGTGTGTTCCGTGCATACGTCAAATTATGGCTCGATGCCAATCCCAACATATCTCACGCAGACACTTGCTTCGTGTCAACACTTGCCCAGACAGCGGCAGGCATACCGTTCCAAGTGTATTGCTTCACCTCCACCTCTTCCTGGTTGCCATACGAGGGTATTCAGTCAGCAGTTTTCGAGCATCTGGCAGTAATGCTTTACCGTTTCAATCTATATACCTTTGAGTATCCTACAGGTCGAGATGAGATTATCGATGGATTCCTGAGTCCGGGCAAGAATCCCCAGGATGTGTTCGGAATGCCTTATCCTCTCTTCTTCGGAAGTGGCACACCCAACAAACCGGCAACTCCTCCGAGTTATCTTTATCCGGCTGCCCCGTCTGCTCCCTCGTCCACAGCCGGATCGTCGGATACTCCGGGCAGTGCTCCGAAAGTGCCCACAGCATGATTGATTTAAGTAAATCAATTTTTGTCAAAGAGAGTGTGTCATAACGGCTCGTCTGGGTCGTTATGACAGCACTCTCACCATCCTGGTAAACTCATCTGCTTAATCTGTTTTCGCGGTATTGCGAAGGGGTTTCACCTGTTATTCTCTTAAAGGTGCGGGCAAAATGCTGGGGATAATCAAATCCTAAGGAATATGCAACCTCTGATGAATTCATGCCGGCCACAAGTCGGTTTTTGGCAAGCTGTATAAGGTATTGCTTAATATAATGGTTGGCGGTTTCTCCGGTTGTCTTCTTTATCACATCGCTGAGATAACTTGCCGACATGTTGAGTTGCTCCGAACAATACTGCACTGTAGGCACACCATGCTTCAGTTGTTTTTCCTGGTCGAAGTAATCTTTTAAGAGTCTCTCAAACCTCGACAGGATATCATTGTTCTGAACCGATCTGGAAACAAACTGACGGTTATAGAAACGCTGTGCATATCGGAGAAGAAGATTTATGAATCCTACTACAATCCTGTTTTGTATGGCATCCGGTTCATTCTTCAGTTCATTATCCAACTGCCGAATAAGCGACACAATCATATCCCTCTCTTCTGAAGTCATGTGCAGGGCTTCGTTTATACGATAGTCGAAGTAAGAAAAATTCTTGATCTCTTTTTCAAGTCCTGTTCCCTGCAGTATATCCGGATGGAACAGAACAGCCCAGCCGGATAGATGGATTAGTTCGCCGGTATCCTCCTTCCCACCAATCTGTCCCGGCGCCACACATATAAGCGTACCTTCAGAGTAATCATATCTTCCCGCTCCGTAAACAAGATCAATACCCTCTTCCTCTCCTTGAAGAAAAAGACCATAGACTCCATAGTTATTGAGGCTATAGCGAACCGGCGACACTTCACTGAAGTTTATAACGGATATCAATTCATTTGAGTCGGACTGTCCGACCCATGAACTGTAAACAGAGGGTTTATCAACTTTGAGAATCTTGCTCATATAGCAGTTAGATCTTGATTTCCAACTGCAAATTTACAAAAAAATAATATATACTTGCATTAAAGAAACGCGCACGGCTCAAAAACCGTGCGTGTTTCTTTAATTTTGGAGTTGCTTTATTATTCGCTATGAGAGTAAATTATTTCTTTCTTTGAAATAATTATTTATTACTCCACCGGAGCGAGTTTAACGGTGAAGTGACGCATAAGCTCAGCTTCCCAAACGATTTTCACACCGTGTGTGATTTCATCGCGACGGTCATAAACATTCTTCAACGCGGCGGCAATCACATTCATGTGGTTGTCGGTGTATGTGCGGCGAGGAATTGCAAGGCGCACGAAGTCAAGACCACCGAAGCGGTTTTCGCGTGTCACAGGATCGCGGTCGGCAAGGATATAACCAATCTCGCAACCACGGATACCGGCCTCCTTGTAAAGTTCAATTGTAAGAGTCTGAGCGGGGAACTCCTCTTTGGGAACCTTGGTGAGCACAAGGCTTGCATCGATGAAGATGGCGTGGCCACCGGCGGGGCGCTGGTAGGGGATGCCATACTTGTCAAGAAGGGATGCAAGATACTCAACCTGATGGATACGTGTCTGAAGCACATCAAACTCAGTGTTTTCATCGAGACCCACTGCCAATGCTGCCATATCGCGACCGTTCATGCCACCGTATGTGAGATAGCCTTCAAAAGGAATCACGAAATTCTTTGCAGCCTCATACCAGTCTTCCCAACGTGTTGCAATGAATCCACCCATGTTAACAAGACCGTCTTTCTTGGCCGACATTGTCATGCCATCGGCAAGACTGAACATTTCGCGGCAGATCTCCTTGATTGTGCGGTCTTCATAACCTTTTTCGCGAGTCTTGATGAAATATGCATTCTCTGCAAAACGTGCGGAGTCATAAATCACGCGTTTTCCAAATTTATCAGCTATCTTGCGAACTTCGCGAAGGTTCTCCATAGAAACAGGCTGTCCTCCGGCAGTGTTGTTGGTGATTGTGATGATGATGAAGGGAACCTTGTCTCCATGTTCCTCGAGAACTTTCTCAAGTTTCTTGGGGTCAACGTTGCCTTTGAAAGGAGCCTCAAGCTGAGTGTCTTTTGCTTCATCGACAGTGCAATCAACTGCGAAAGCCTTGCGCGCTTCAATATGACCTTTGGTAGTGTCGAAGTGTGAGTTTCCGGGAACATAGCATCCCTCTTTCACTAATGCTGAGAAAAGTACATTCTCTGCCGCACGGCCCTGATGGGTGGGGATAACGTGATCAAAACCTGTGATCCGGGTGATAGTGTCTTTTAGTTCAAAGAAAGAACGTGCGCCGGCGTATGATTCATCGCCCATCATGAGGGCGGCCCACTGGCGATCGCTCATTGCGCCTGTGCCGGAGTCAGTGAGAAGGTCGATGTAAACTTGATCAGCGCGAAGTTGGAAAAGATTGTAATGTGCTTCCTTGAGCCAGTTTTCTCTCTCTTCACGCGTGCTTTTGCGCAGCGGTTCAACCATCTTGATTTTCCAAGATTCCGCAAATGGTAGTTCCATGGTTAAGATATTTAATGTTTTTAAGTTTTTTGCAAATGTAATGAAATATCGTCAGATTTCAAATTTTATTTTGAATATTTTTGAAAGGAAATATAC
>CAMWIH010000191.1 GCA_947174305.1 uncultured Porphyromonadaceae bacterium
TCTTATTTGTATCTTATTTTGTAATCAAAACAATATTTTGTAATTTTACAAAATAAAACCGTTTTTAAGCAGTTTGCTCGCAAATGCGGTTTGAAAAACAGGCTGTAAAACTTGCCTCATATCAGAATGTTTAAAGTGTTCAGAAAATATCTCATCATCTTGCTGGTGGCTATCGCTGCCGCGGCTCCTGCCGTGGGTGCCTCCAACAAATGGGAAACACTTAAAACAGAGCGAGCCGATGCAAAGACTGTGGTGAAAGAGACGGAAATAGAGATAAAGACCGCTTCCTCCACCATCATAGTCACAGCCAACCATAGCGTGCAGATCAAGATTTTCACGATCCTCGGACGTATGGTCAACAGTGAAACGCTTCCGGCAGGTACAAACCAGCTCACGCTTCCGGCTCATGGAGTCTATCTCGTGAAGATTGGAAACCTCACCTGCAAGGTGGCCGTATAAGTAAAGACTTTAACCATAAATTCTAAATATTATGAAACAGCCTGACATTAAGTGGGACTCCCTCCCCTTTGGTTACATCAAGACTGACTGGAACGTGCGCTGCACATTCAAAGACGGCAAATGGGGAGAAATCGAAGTGAGTGATTCTGAGTATGTTCCTTTGCACATCGCGGCCACCTGCCTTCACTACGGACAGGAATCGTTCGAAGGCCTTAAGGCTTTCCGCGGCAAAGATGGCAAAATCCGCGTTTTCCGCATGGATGAGAATGCAAAGCGTTTCATCCGTTCGGCCGAAGGCATCATGATGGAGCCAATGCCTGAAGAACTCTTCTGCGAGATGGTCCGCAAGGTGGTAAAACTCAACGCACGTTTCGTACCTCCCTACGGCACCGGTGCCTCACTTTATATCCGTCCTCTTGAAATCGGCACATCCGCTCAGGTAGGCGTGAAACCCTCCAAGGAATATACCGTCATTATGTTCGCCACTCCCGTTGGCCCCTACTTCAAAGAGGGATTCAAGCCTTCGAAAGTGTGTCTTTCAAGAGAATATGACCGTGTGGCTCCCAAGGGAACAGGTTCCTTCAAGATTGGAGGTAACTATGCGGCTTCCCTTCAGGCCGGTGAGAAAGCTCACGAACTCGGTTATTCAGTGATGCTTTATCTTGATCCGAAAGAGAAGAAATATCTCGACGAGTGCGGCGCTGCCAACATCTTCGGAATCCGTGGAAATTCATATATCACGCCTAAGAGTTCCTCTATCCTTCCCTCCATCACCAACAAGAGCGTTCGCCAGATAGCCCGCGACCTCGGAATGGAAGTTGAGGAGCGTCAGATCCCTTACGAAGAACTTGAAACATTTGAAGAGGTTGGTTCGTGCGGAACAGCCGCCGTTATCTCACCCGTGGCTGAAATCCATGACCTCGACAATGGCAAGAAATTCGTATTCTCCACCAACAACGAGGCCGGTCCCAAATCCACTCAGCTCTTCAATGCCCTCCGCGCCATCCAGCTCGGAGAAGCCGAAGATAAACACGGCTGGGTAGAGATCATCGAAGAAGATTAAATACCGCGGAGCGGTTACATATTCTATTAGCCGTGGGTTCCCTCCTCAGGAGGAACCCACGGTTTCTATACGTATCATCCCTCAACCCCGGAGGGGTTGCACTTTCCCAAACTCTTATGCTTCCCTATTCCATCATCGACCGATATTACCCCGCAGGTCCCCTGCGCGACATCCTTATCACACATTCCGAGCTTGTTCGCGACAAGGCTCTTGACGTCCTCCGCCGCTCCAGCCTTCCTTTCAATGAAAAATTGGTATCCGATGGAGCCATGCTTCACGACATCGGTATCTTTCTCTGCGATGCCCCCGGCATAGAATGTCACGGCACAGAGCCCTACATACGTCATGGTATTCTCGGCGGAGAGATATTAAGGAAAGAGGGTTATCCCGAGCTTGCCCGATTCTGCGAACGCCACACCGGCGCCGGCCTCACCATAGAAGATATAATAAGTCAGAATCTCCCCCTCCCACATGTTGATATGTTGCCCGAGACAATAGAGGAGAAAGCAGTGTGCTATGCCGACAAATTCTTCTCCAAGTCAGGCGACATAAGAAAAGAAAAAACCTTCGAGAAAGTAAAAGCCTCCATGGCTCGCCACGGCACCTCCACCCTCCACCGCTTCCTCCAGCTCCATCACCTCTTCGTGGCGGAAGCCTCCGAGCTTCCGCAATAATGTCAGCCGGACCCCGGCCGGGAGCCTCCGAGCTTCATTTGCAGAAATGAAAGCAATTAGTTATATTTGCAGAAAAGAAGTGAATTATGTGTGACAGAGACGTGATAACACAGGAAAATGTAGGATACCCCATAGGTGAGCAAGACTTCAAGGTATTGCGCAAGATGGATTGCCTCTATGTCGATAAGACTATGTATATCGACAAGCTTATTGCCTCCCGCTCAAAATACTATTTCCTGGCACGTCCCCGACGATTCGGTAAAAGTCTATTTCTATCTACCCTCCGATATTTCTTTGAAGGCCATCGTGAAATATTCAGTGGCTTGTATATTGACTCTATCCAATGGGATTGGGTGCAATATCCTGTACTGTATCTCGACCTTAACACGGAGCGATATGCAGAGCAAAGTGAACTTGACGCCGTACTTGACAATCTTTTCCGATTTTGGGAGGAGAAATATGATGTGACAGTTTCGTCAGATAATCTTTCACAAAGATTCAAAAACATTATCAAGGGTGCGCACGAAAAGACCGGCCGCGAAGTAGTGATTCTTGTGGATGAATATGACAAACCACTTGTGAGCAATCTAAATAGGGATGATAATTTTGAATATTACAGGTCTAAGCTTGCCTCCATCTATTCCAATTTCAAGAGTTCTGCAGAACATATCAAGTTTGTATTCATCACAGGGGTTAGCCGATTCAGCAAACTCAGTGTGTTCTCCGACCTAAACAATATACGTGACATATCCTTCTCTGATGAATTTGCCGATATCTGTGGCATAACTGAGAAGGAATTGCTTTCAAATTTCTCTGTTGGAATTGAAAAACTTGCCGAGAAGAAAAGGCTTACCTACGAGGGTGCCTGTAATTTGTTGAAGAGAAACTATGACGGTTACCATTTCACCCCGACCGGAAACGATATCTATAATCCCTGGTCGGTACTGAACGCTTTGGCCGAATCCAACATTGGAAGCTACTGGGTTCATACCGGCGTACCCACCATAATTGCCGAAGCGTTGCGGGATGTTGATGCAGACCTCGAGAATATACTAAATACACGTTGCTCGCTTGATTCGCTGGCAGGCCTCGACCTTAAGAATGCCGATCCCTTGGCCCTCCTTTATCAGACAGGTTATCTTACCATAAAGAGGTATCAACGCAAATTTGACACTGTCACTTTAGGGATTCCGAATCGTGAGGTAAGGAAAGGGCTTTTCGATGTTCTCCTGCCCTATTATGTGAACGTAAAACGCGGCACTCCTGCCTCAGTAGTGCGTGATATCATAAATAATATTGAATTAGGGGAGCCTGAAAAGCTTATGAAGAATCTCGACATCTTCCTTGCCGGCATTCCTTACGAAATGAAGATGGAGGATGAAAACAATTTTCATAATGCCATTTATATTCTCCTCACCCTGATTGGAGTGAACGCAGAGACAGAAGTTCACACTTCCGACGGTAGGATAGACCTGGTGATAAAATCAGATGACTATATCTATATCATAGAGCTAAAGTTCGATAAGGATTCGGGGAGCGCGCTCAATCAGATCGAAAAGAAGGGGTATTCCCACCCATATCTAAACGATCCTCGCCAAATTTTCTGCATAGGAGCAAACTTCTCATCCGAGACACGCCACCTCGACAACATAAACCTCAAATCCCTTTCCAAAGAGATATAACCTCCCCGTGGCGGGAGCCTCCGAGCTTCCGCTTTTTTAAGACAGGAGATTTTTTTTGACAGAAGATTATTAAGCATTTTTTAAGACTGGAAAATTTTTAAAGACAGGAGAACAGGAGAAACAGGAGGTCATTATTCTCCCGTCCCTCCTGTTCTCCTGTCTTTCTTAATAAATCATTAACTTCTCCTGTCTGTTTTATCCATTTAACGAGAGATTGGTCAAGCGAAGCGTCTCCGCGCCCTCTGCGTGAGAAAAAACATAAAAGTTTTTCAAGAGAAAAGTCAACATCCTTAACCCTTGATTGAAAAGATTTGTTTATGTCGCTAAAATTCATTAGATTTG
>CAMWIH010000192.1 GCA_947174305.1 uncultured Porphyromonadaceae bacterium
ACTAACAATTTTGTTAAGATCGGAGAGAGGTGTAATGTTGCGGGGTCAAGGAAATTCCTCCGTCTTGTTTCAGAAAAAAATTGGACCGAGTGTCTTGACATTGCTGTTGGTCAGATTGAGAAAGGAGCCGGCGTTCTCGATATAAATATGGATGATGCAATGCTCAATGCCAAGGAGTGCATGAATACGTTTGTGATGCGAATATATTCCGACTCCCGCACTTCCTCCATTCCTCTCATGATTGATTCATCCGATTTTAACGTCATATCTTCAGCCCTCCGGCTTTTACCGTTGAAAGGGATGGTCAATTCCATTTCTCTCAAAAACGGTGAAACGGAATTTTTAAAACGCGCTCAGGAGATTCATTCGCTCGGTTGTTCGATGGTAGTTATGGCTTTTGATGAAAAGGGTCAGGCCGACACTTTTGACCGACGTGTTGAAATTTGCTCGCGTGCCTATGATCTTCTAACCCGGAAGGCCGGAATACCTCCGGAAGATATAATTTTCGATCCTAACGTGCTTGCTGTAGCGACAGGCATAGAGGATCATGACGGCTATGCACTCGATTTCATTCGCACCACCGAATGGATAAAGTCTAATCTTCCCAAAGCTAAGGTTAGCGGTGGAGTAAGCAATCTTTCCTTCTCATTCCGTGGTATTGACCCTGTCAGGAAGGCAATGCATTCCCTTTTCCTCGAAAAAAATATTTCAAAGGGAATGGATATGGCAATTATTAATCCGGCTACGCCATTATCTTCCGATTACATTATTCCGGAACTGCGTCAACTTGTAGAAGATGTAATCTTGTTCCGTAATAAACAGGCCTCAGAAGCTCTCCTTTCATACGCAATGGAACTTAAAAAGAGGCTTGACGAAGAAAAAGCATTAAAGAAAGGTCGTGTGAGACCTCAAGCCTCCGCCTCTGTTTCCGAAACCGAAACTAATATAAGTGCTTTCGATTCCTTAGCCGGGATGCTTATGGCAGGCGACGCAACCGGGCTTGAAAAAAAGATAGGAGATGCCCTTAAGGAATGTGACGGATCGGCTATGCAAGTTGTTGAAAAGGCCCTGATGAAAGGAATGAACCTTGTCGGGGAGCGTTTCGGCCGGGGAGAGATGTTTCTACCGCAGGTTGTGAGAAGCGCCACTGTGATGAAGAAAGCAGTTGACATCCTCACCCCTCTCATCGAAAAGCAGAATGGTGAATCTTCCGTCACCTCAGCCTTACGCCCGTTAGTTGTGTTGGCCACGGTGAAAGGTGATGTGCACGATATCGGAAAGAATATCGTGGCGATTGTGCTGAGATGTGGCGGTTTTGAAGTTGAAGATCTTGGCGTGATGGTTGAGCCGGAGAAGATAATTGAAACGGCAGTAAAGAAGAATGCTTCTGCAATTGGATTGAGCGGCCTGATAACCCCATCTTTGCATGAAATGGGCGTAGTGGCTGAAATGATGGAGAAGGCTCATCTCTCGATTCCCCTATTCATTGGCGGAGCCACCACTTCCGATTTGCACACGGCGGTTAAGCTTGCTCCAATTTATTCAGGAGCTGTGGTGCATACCACAGATGCTGCCTCTTTGCCGGGCGTGATGAAGACAATCCTGTCGTCCGACACATCATCAGACGCTATATGCAACCTTAGGGAGAAACAGAAGAAGATAGTGAAGGAATATGAGGAAACCACTTCGATGCTTTCCCTGGATGAAGCCCGTTCAAGAAATTCTGCAGTGACATTTCCTGCATCGGATCCTTATAAGAAGGGAGAGTTTATCTTAAAAATCCCTTTAAAAGAGCTATACCCTCTGATTAATTGGCGAGCGTTTCTCTCGGAATGGAACCTAAATCCGGCAGATGCACCCAAGGTTATCAACCGGGAAGTTTCTAACGATTCTGAAGCCTCAAAAATCATTAGGGATGCCCTTGCAATGCTTGATAATTTGAATGTAAGCATCGGCGCTAAAGTGATTATTACAGGTGCTCGATCAGAAGGAGATGATATCGTGTTGGAAAACGGGCAAACCATTCCTACTCTCAGGTCGTTGAAACCGAATCCCGTGAACGGCTCTACATTAGCCCTAAGTGATTTCATTTACTCAGGAGGTGACAATATTGGATTCTTCGCCGTTACCCTGGCAGGAAGCGGCATACCGGAAGAAATTGAACGCCTTAAAGCTTCGGATGAATATCAGTCGCTGTTGCTCCAGTCACTGTCACATCGTCTTGCAGAAGCAGGCACGGAATGGATGCACCGATATGTCCGTAAGGAACTGTGGGGAATTGAAGAAAATATGGGGATAAGGCCGGCAGTGGGTTATTCCTCTCTTCCCGATCAATCATTGGTATTCATCCTTGATGAGCTATTAGATTATTCATCAATGAGAATAGAGGTTACAGAACATGGGGCGCTTTCTCCATCTGCCACCACTACCGGTTTGATTATCGCTCATCCGGCATCACGTTATTTTGAGGTTGGTCCCCTTTCCGATGCTTCTCGTAGGGACTATGGCAAAAGACGTGGATTGTCGCCCGAACAGCTCACAAAGTTCCTAAGGTAAAGAATCCTAAAAAGGTAAAAGAAAGAAAAACAAGACTGCCCTCAAAAGCCATCTGCAAGCTTAAACGGGCAGTCTTGTTATTTTAAGATTAATTGAAAGATTAAAGAAGCTCTATCCCTGCTTCCTTGCAAACCCTGATCTGCTCTTCCGGCCATATTGAAGCTTGCACCTCTCCTATATGGGCCTTCTGAAGCATAAACATACATAATCGGCTCTGGCCTATTCCTCCACCTATGGAATATGGGAGTTCGCCATTTAAAAGGCGTTTATGGAAATTCAATTCCGCACGCTCTTCACATCCTCTTATGGCCAACTGGCGACGCAATGCATCTTCATCAACACGCACTCCCATAGATGAAACCTCGAATGCACGTCCAAGCACGGAATCCCAAAGGATAATATCTCCATTCAAGCCGTAATAGCCATCCTCATTTTCCGAACTCCAATCATCATAATCGGGAGCCCGGCCATCATGTGGCTCACCGTCTGAAAGCGGATTTCCGATACCGATCAGGAAGATTGCTCCATATTTCTTAGCGGCCTCACTCTCCCTCTCCTCTCTGGTGAGGTTCGGATATTGTTTCAGCAATTCCTCGCTATGAATGAATGTAATCTTTTCAGGAAGGCGGGGCGTGATATGAGGGAAATGCTCATAAACCATCTTTTCAGTATTTCTTAGAGCCTCGTAAATCTTCTCTACTGTTTCTTTTAGGAACGCAAGATTCCTGTCCTCTTTATTGATTGTCTGCTCCCAGTCCCATTGATCCACATAGAGGGAATGAAGGTTATCGAGATCCTCGTCAGCCCGGATAGCGTTCATATCCGTATAAAGACCATAGTGAGGTGCTATATCGTATGCACCCAATTTCACCCTCTTCCACTTTGCCAGCGAATGAACCACCTCGGCCTTATGGTCATTCAAGGCCTTTACGGGAAAACTAACGGCCCGCTCAACACCATTAAGGTCGTCGTTCAGGCCGGTCCCGGATAATACAAAAAGTGGTGCTGTGACACGTCGGAGGTTTAAGGCCTCCGATAAGGATTTCTGAAAATGCTGTTTGATCATCTTGATGGCCACCTCGGTGGTCTCAGGAGTGATTTTTTGCCTGTAGTTCTTTGGTAATACTAATGCCATGACTTATGGGTATTGATTAATATGAAAGAAGAGGCTTACCTGTGCCTCTTCTCCTATCCTGACAACAAAATTACTAAATAAATTTCATTCTGTCAATAAAAACTCTAATAATTTACTTTTTTTCTTTCATTTCACGGAAATCAATTGCAATTTCATTCATCTTTTTTCTCAAAGATCATTTGCTGACGCCTCCATGGTTCAAATATTCCTCACCCTCTTCTCCCATTCCCATGCAGACTGAAGGGTTTCCGACAAAGAGCGCTCTGCTTTCCATCCCAAAATTTCATTTGCTTTCGACGTATCAGCCCAGACGGCTGTGACATCGCCGGGACGGCGATCAACCATCTTATATGGGAGCTTAAGGTTGTTCACAGCCTCAAAGGTAGTCAGAAGTTCAAGAACCGATACCGGATTGCCTGTCCCGATATTGAAGATCTCATATTTCTCCTCCATCTTTCCGGCAAACATCCTGTTCACGGCCGCGACATGAGCCTCGGCAAGATCTACTATATCGATATAATCGCGT
>CAMWIH010000193.1 GCA_947174305.1 uncultured Porphyromonadaceae bacterium
GCCTAATCTATCATAAAGCATCAATTAAGAAATGTGATTGTAAATGTAAATTGCAAATTCTAAATTAATAATTCTAAATTAAGGATATGTAATTTAAAAATTGGAAATTTTAATTTGAAGTTTGCAAAATTATTATTACTTTTGTATATTCAAATTTTGATAATAAAACTCAAGCATGAACGAGGAAAATGTAGCAATTCGTCTAAAAGGGTTCATGGATTATTTAGGAATATCCAGTTCACAGTTTGCCGACCAGTGTGGCATTCCTCGTCCGAGCCTTTCTCAGTTGCTGAATGGAAGGAATAAGAAAATAAGTGATGTCTTAGTTGGTCAGATACATTCAGCGTATCCTGAGTTATCTGTATTATGGCTTATGTTTGGGGAAGGAAGTATGCTGGTTAAATCTCAGGAGCCTGCGAAAGCTGCAGAATCCCCTCATAATGAAGATGAACTTTCCCAAAGCGTTAATCGCCCCTATGATGGATCTAAAGTTGAGACTGAATATTTAAATGGATATAGGAAGGAAATTTCAAATTCGCAATTTGGTGATCTGATAGCGGAACGTGATCATACCATAAAAGAATTAAGGAAAGAGATAGAGAGTCTCAAAAAACAACCGAGAAGAGTGGCTCAGATTACTGTTTATTATGACGACTCCACCTTCGAAACGTTCTTCCCCGGTGGATCTATGGTCAAAGGGAGGTAATTTTGCAAACGAGAAGATAAATTTCGTTAGCTCTTGGTCAATCAAGTTTAAATTTTCAATTCTCAGGCTTTAGAAATCCCTAATTTGTTATTGTAAACTATTCTCATTAAAACAGATAAGCCAATTTTTATTTGGGAATAAAATTCTGGTAAATAAATTTTTTTGACTAAAATTTGTCATATTTTCGCTTCTTTCCTTTCTGGTCTGTCATGACGATCATCTGAACCATTCTGAAAGCACCCTTGCCGCCATCCTTGTAAAAGCATGGTGGTGTGTCAAATTTTAAATCTACCACACCGTCATATATACATGACTGTTTAGATGAAACGTCAGGAACATTAGACTGGATGAAGGTAGAATATTTTAATAAGCCAGGAGGACGGGAGAACTCTTAGTTACAAGTCTGAAGTCCGGAAGATAGATTTAAATGGTAGAATAAGTCTTTCTAATTTTAGATAAATATATTATAAATATCAAAAAATTTAGATCCCGAAAGAGGATGATTATGTATCCAATTTCGGGATTAAATTTAGTATTATCATATCAAATTGATTACAATATGAATTATCTAAACGAACCGTAATTTAACTATGATTCCTGATGTATCTTGTTATTTGAAATTATAACCAAGTGTCAATTGAAATCCGTTTTCGTGCATCTTGATCTTCATTCCATCGGTTTTATTTTTCATCATATTCAACATTCCTATGTCGCCACTAAGACCTACATAATAGTTTTTAAGGAAATTTACGCCAACACCGATTCTCCAGGATAAGTCCGCGCGATTCATCTCATCGTACATACTTCCTGACTCGTGAAACTCTATATCGTGTTTCTCCTTTGTCGTGAGATAGTAATCATTTGAGAAGCCGAGATTCAAGACAGGTCCCGTATATACGGCAAACGATGTGTTGGGGGAGAAGTCAAAGTGGTAGCCGAGTTGAACCGGGATTCTCATACCGAACTTACGGAGAGACCGGTTCTTGAAATCACTGTTGCTGAACTCCTCATTCAGGAAGTTGCCAACGTTTATTGAGTTTGTGTGGTAATAGAAATCCACTCCGGGCTCCACATACAAATTTGCGACGATAGGAACGTTATATACACCCCCTACGGATAAACCACCTCCGGTGCCGAAAGGATCAGTGCTGACTGAAGCATTACCAACAGTATATTTAACATCACCGGGAATCGAAGCATCTATTGAAAGCCTGGCTCCAAAGTAAGCTTTGTTTTGAGGATTGTTCAATATGCTCTTTTGTGCATGAGCCACTCCTATTGATGCAAGAGACATCAAAGAGATAAGCAATAATTTTTTCATAAGTATTAAATTTATATTAAGAATTGAGAATAAAAAAATATACAGAATCATCTGCTTTCCGTAAGGTAATTCTGTATATTATATACAATATTGAGATTAGAAATGTTTAATGATTTTTAGGAGTTGCCTAAGATCATTTACGAATGTTTAAATGAATCTTATTCAGCGTCCCCTTTATTTAGAGAGTCGAGACGTTGTTGCATTTTGAATTCAGCTGCATTATTGCCCGCATGCCAGTAAACAGAATTGAGAGTGCCATCAGGAAGGTATTTCTGCTTTACATAATTGCCTTCATAATCGTGGGCATATTTATAACCTTGATGATAACCAAGGTCGGCCATAAGCTTCGTAGGGGCGTTGCGCAGATGCAACGGCACCGGCAGGTCTCCGGAATTCTTCACTTCGTCCAAAGCGGAGGCAATAGCCATGTAAGCTGAATTACTTTTTGGAGAATTGGCTAAGTAAATGGCACATTCAGATAATATGATCCTTCCTTCCGGCCAGCCAATCTTATTGAGGGCATCAAAAGTGGCGTTAGCAAGAAGAAGGGCATTCGGGTTTGCCAGACCGATATCCTCAGCCGCCAAAATTACAAGACGACGAGCTATGAAAGCCGGGTCTTCACCTCCTGCCACCATACGGGCGAGCCAATATACAGCCGCCTGTGGGTCGCTTCCCCGAATCGACTTTATGAAAGCAGAAATTATGTCATAATGCATCTCCCCATTGCGGTCGTAAGCGGTCGGATTCTCCTGAAGACGGGAGGTGACAATTTCGTCATCAATCACCACCGGTTCTCCATCAGGGGTTGACTGTTCAACCAGATCAATAATATTCAGTAATTTTCTTGCGTCGCCACCGGCATGTCGCAACAAAGCCTTATCAGAACGGATCTCAAATTCACGTTTATTTAAGATATCATCCTTGGTTATGGCGCGATTAAGGAGTTCTTCGAGATCCTCTTTCTCAAGAGATTTGAGGGTATAGACCTGAGCCCTTGAAAGAAGAGGGCGTATCACCTCGTAGGATGGATTTTCTGTAGTTGCACCAACAAGAGTAACTGTGCCTTTTTCCACAGCACCGAGAAGAGAGTCCTGCTGACTTTTGTTAAAGCGGTGGATTTCATCGATGAAGAGGATTGGGCGTCCCTTGATGAAAATACTTTTAGAATCGGCCTCGCAACGCTGGAGCACTTCGCGCACCTCCTTCACACCCGAAGTAACGGCTGAAAGTGTATAGAACGGCACTTCAATTTGAGACGCTATTATTTTAGCAAGAGTTGTCTTCCCGACCCCCGGAGGCCCCCAGAGAATGAAGGAATTAACCCTTCCCGATTCAATCATTTTCCTAATGATGCCATCCGGGCCCACAAGGTGTTTCTGGCCTATGTAATCATCGAGAGAGGAGGGGCGAAGCCTTTCAGCTAAAGGGATATTCCTGTTCATACCAAATTATCAAATCAGTCTTTCTGAAGTTAAAACAAACTACTCATCTTGAAGTTAACGTCAGTAGAGTTTTTTCTTTATCAAGATCGTTCAGGCAACAGACCACCACATCCGAGAAAGGTTCGATTGTGGCCGCGGGAAGGGTTCCCTCAACACCTACCACAAAAGCGCCGGCGGCATTTCCGGCCTTTACACCTTGAAGTGAATCTTCAAACACCACACAATTCGCAGGGTCGCAACCTATCAAATTGGCTCCAAGGATGTAGCCTTCAGGATCCGGTTTAGATTTCGAAACCTTGTCTCCGGTGACGATCGCAGAAAAGAAAGATTCAAGTTCCGGTAATTCTTCGCGAAGGTGTCTCATCTTGACCTCATTGCTGCTTGTGACAAGCACAGCCGGGATATTACGTTCCTTTAGCCATAAAAGAAGTTCTTGGGCACCCGGAAGCCATTCATATTTCATCTTTCCCTCGAGCTCATAAAGCATCCTTGGCACAGCCGTACGTTTGTGTGGCTCAGAAAAATAGGTGTCAATTATTTCTGTAAGCGTCATTCCTTTTATTCGTGTGGTGAGATCCTCGAAGCCAGAGGGAAACTCTCTGTCTATTTCCTCCCATATCCTCGTATATTCCTTTTCACTGTCGATAAGGACACCGTCAAGGTCAAAAAGGAAACCAACATTTAATCTCTGTAATGTTGAGGAATTTGAAACATCAGGTGTATTATAAGT
>CAMWIH010000194.1 GCA_947174305.1 uncultured Porphyromonadaceae bacterium
CAAAACCGGCTTTTTATACGAAATTGGGTATAAATTATAATTTCCTTTACAAGAGCAATTCCGATTATCAATGTTTCTTTGGCCTGAGGGCAGGATACTCGAATTTTTCTTACGAAGTGAACGACGTGTCAATCGGAAGTGATTATTGGGGCGAGCATCAGACCCTCAATCTGAAGGGGCTTAGCGGCCACGCCTTCTTTGGAGAGGCGCTTGCGGGAATAAAAGTGAAGATAGTGAAACAATTCTCCTTGGGATGGAGCATCAGGTATCATTTCAAGTTCAAGACTATCTCCAACTCACTCTCCAATCCGTGGTTCATCCCGGGTTACGGTGCGAGTTCTCCAATTACTTTTTCGCTCTCTGCCATCTACACCCTTCCGGGACCCGGAAAAATTGAAGAAGTTGCTGATGCGCTGAAATAATTCCGGAGAATCATGCTGAAAAGTCTTGTAAGTTATGACATGTGAACCTACACGGGGTGAGTTTGTTATAAAGAATAAGGAGGCTATTCGCTAAGATATTTTAGCAAATTATTTCTTAAGCCAACCCTCAAATTTTTTTTTGAAAACCCATAACAGATTCACTATGAAAAAAATGACTAAACTTATAGGCGGTGTAGCATTGGCAATCACGGCAGTTTCAGGTCTCACACAGCAGGCGGATGCTTGTTCACGTATTCTTTATGAGGGAACCGACAGCCTCTATGTCGTGGCCCGTTCCCTTGATTGGAGAACCCCTATACCTACTAACCTTTACGTTTATCCACGTGGTGTTCAGAAAATGAGCAGTGACCAGCCCGGTGCAATCACCTGGACCTCAAAATATGGTGCAGTTTATGCAGTGGGGTATGACGGTGGCATCACAGAAGGTATGAATGAGAAGGGATTGGTGATTAACGGTCTTTTCTGCAAAGGGACTGTGTATGGAAATCCCGAGACGGCCAAACGTCCCCCAATGTCATTGGCAATGTTTGTAGGATGGTTGCTTGATTTGAATGCCACCACCGATGAAGTAGTGGCTGTTTTGGAGAAACAGGATTTCAGTATAGGGGGTGCCACCTTTGACGAAGGTACGGTTTCCCAGCTACATTGGGGTGTGACAGATGCAAGCGGAAAGAGTGTAATATTTGAATTTGACCACGGTAAAGTTCGTGTATATGATATGGGCGATTATCGCGCCATGACTAACGATCCCCAATGGCCCGACATGAAAGCTATCATAGATTATTGGGAGAAAATAGGAGGGAAGAATATGCTTCCGGGCACAGTTTCCAGTCCTGACCGTTGCGTGAGGGCAAACTATTTTGCTCACCACGTTAAGCCTGTTGGGGATGCTGATCTCGGAGTGTCGATCGCCCGTAGCGTCTTGCTTAATTCCTCGGTGCCTTACACCTATGAAATCGAGGGTTCTCCCAACCTCAGTAGCACCCAGTGGAGAAGTTATTCCGATCTCCGCGACCGCAGGTATTATTTCGATATCGTCACCAATCCCGGATATTATTATGTGGATTTGAACAAAGTTAACCTGAAGCCGGGCTCTCCGATTCTGAAACTCGACACCACAGAAAAGGAATCAACATTATTGGTTGGCGACGTAACAAAAGACTTTAAGAAATCGAAAGGTTTCACACCAATGTATTGATGAAAAGGCTTACCAAGGATGAACGTATTGGAGCCACGGCAATTGCGCTCGTGGCTCTTCTCATTTGTGGAGGTTCCTTCCTATGGAACAGAAGGGAACGCGGCACCCCGCAGTCGGAGATTGTGGTAAAAAGTATCATTCTGGCCTCCGATAGCCTGGAGGCACGAAAAGAGCCGGTAAAGGAAGAGAAAGACACCCTTTCTGAATATGATGGGAAAAGGGGGAGACAGAGAGAGGTGAAGAAAAGCTCCTCAGATAATAGCCGGAAGAGAAAGAAGGTTAAAGAGTCAGACATAAAGAGAAAGAAAGATTCTTCTCCTCCGCGAGATTTCCTCTCAGACCCAATCTGATTATAAATATGGAACTCAATAATAATGAAGAGAGTTAAAAATATAGATAAAAGAGGTAAAAATGTGTTTTATAACATATAATATAGTATAAATCTCGTAACTTTTTAGTAATTTTGTGCGTTCAAAGAGGATAAAAATTTAATTGAAGGAATAATCCAATGCAGGACATCAGAAATATCGCGATTATCGCACACGTTGACCATGGTAAGACCACACTTGTTGACAAGATGCTGCTTGCCGGTCACCTTTTCAGAGAGAATCAATCAACCGGAGAGCTCATCCTCGATAATAATGATCTTGAAAGGGAAAGGGGAATCACAATCCTCTCCAAGAATGTATCAATAGATTATAAAGGCACCAAGATCAATATAATCGATACTCCGGGGCACGCCGATTTTGGAGGAGAGGTGGAGCGAGTGCTGAATATGGCCGATGGATGTCTCCTGCTTGTCGATGCTTTTGAGGGGCCGATGCCCCAGACCCGTTTCGTATTGCAGAAAGCAATCCAGATGGGTCTGAAACCGGTGGTGGTAGTCAATAAAGTGGATAAACCTAATTGCCGTCCCGATGAGGTTAATGAGATGGTGTTCGACCTGATGTTCAATCTCGATGCAAGTGAAGATCAGCTTGACTTCCCTACAATCTATGGATCGGCCAAGCAGAACTGGATGTCAACCGACTGGCGCAAACCCACCGAAGACATAACGGCTGTGCTCGATGCCATAATCGAATACATTCCCGCTCCGAAACAATTGGAAGGCGATCCGCAACTGCTTATCACCAGTCTTGACTACAGCAGTTATGTGGGTAGAATAGCCGTAGGCCGTGTGCATCGCGGGACACTCCGAGAAGGAATGGAACTGGGTCTTTGTAAGAAAGATGGAACGGTCACCAAACAGCGCATTAAGGAATTGCACGTGTTTGAGGGGATGGGCCGTAAGAAGGTTTCCGAAGTGTCGAGTGGTGATATTTGTGCGATAGTCGGTCTTGAAAACTTTGAAATTGGCGACACGCTCACCCTCTTTGATAATCCTGAACCGCTCCCTCGCATTGCAATTGATGAACCCACAATGTCAATGACCTTTACCATCAACGACTCACCATTCTTCGGCAAGGATGGGAAATATGTTACTTCGCGACATATCAACGATCGTCTTGAAAAGGAACTTGACCGTAACCTCGCCCTTCGGGTAAAGAAGGGTGATATGGAAGATAAATGGATTGTCTATGGTCGTGGTGTGCTTCATCTCTCAATCCTGATTGAAACCATGCGCCGCGAAGGATATGAATTGCAGGTAGGTCAGCCTCAGGTAATCATAAAAGAGATTGACGGGGTGAAATGCGAGCCGATAGAGGCTTTATCCATCAATGTGCCTGAAGAATATTCATCGAAGGTGGTTGACCTTGTTACACGCAGGAAAGGTGAGATTGTTTCGATGGAAACCCGCAACGACCGTATCGACATAGAGTTCCATATTCCGTCGCGAGGCATCATCGGTCTGCGAAACAATATCCTGACAGCCACAGCAGGAGAAGCTATTATGGCTCACCGATTCCTCGAATATCAGCCTTGGAAGGGAGAGATAGAACGACGCACCAACGGTTCTCTCATAGCAATGGAAGCCGGAACCGCATACGCCTACGCTATCGATAAACTTCAGGATCGCGGACGGTTCTTCATTTTCCCTCAAGAGGAGGTGTATGCCGGCCAGGTGGTAGGAGAGAATGCCAAAGACAATGATATAGTTGTCAATGTTACAAAATCGAAGAAGCTCACCAACATGCGTGCGTCCGGAGCCGACGATAAGGCAAGGATTGTTCCTCCTGTTATCTTCTCTCTCGAAGAGGCTCTTGAATATATAAAAGAGGATGAATATGTGGAGGTAACGCCAAACCATATCCGTCTGCGCAAGATAATTCTTGATGAGAATGAACGCAAGCGTGCCAACAGATAGTTAAATTGAGTTAAATCATACAATAATAGGCATTTGGACTTCTTTAGTTTGAACTAATTGGTGGAGAGATTGTTTATAAGATAAAAGGACAATCCTCCGACAGGCGCGAAGCCGTCCTGAGGCCGTTCTAAAGTCAATTATACTATTATAGAAAAGCCGAGGGCCGATGATCAATCATCGGCC
>CAMWIH010000195.1 GCA_947174305.1 uncultured Porphyromonadaceae bacterium
ATATAATGATTTTGACTTACTGTTTCGCTTTTTTACCTGATCAACTGCAAAATTAATAAAAAGATTCCTTATTTGAGTGTTTTTGCTTAATTTTGTAGCATTGGAGATGAAAAACTTTAATCTTCTCTAAGTGTATAACAATTTTTAGAGTCATTAATGGAGGATATTAAGATTCTTTCAGATCTTTTTATAAAAAAATATGGACAACGTCCCGAAGAAATTGTGAAGCTTCCGGGTGCGGGATCTGATAGAAAATATTATCGTCTCTCATGCGGAGACCAAAAGTGTATAGGCGTGGTGGGGGAAAACCTACGCGACTGCCGTGCTTTCGTGAAGCTTTCCGGCATTTTCAGGGAGGAGGGCCTTCCCGTGCCGGAGGTGTATGGTGTGAGTGCCGACGGCCTGCATTATATTCAGGAAGATCTTGGCAATACCTCTCTATTTTCGATCATTAACTCGGCTCCTCATCTCATTGAGCAGTCCCTGCGCAACCTCGCACGGATGCAATGTGTGGATAAAACCAAGTGGGAGCCGTGCGTGGAATATCGACCGTTCTCCCGCAGGCAGGTGTTCTGGGATCTTAATTATTTCAAATATGAATTTTTGAAACCCTCCGGAACTGATTTTGATGAGGATTCGCTTGAGAATGATTTTGAACTCCTTGCCGAGCATATTATGGAGGCAAACCTTGATGCCTCGGGCTTCATGTATCGTGACTTCCAGAGCCGCAACATAATGGTCAGGGATGACGAATGTTATTTCATAGATTTTCAGGGCGGCCGGCTTGGGCCATCCCTTTACGATGCCGTCTCTTTCCTTTGGCAAGCCAAGGCAGCCTTCCCTGATGAATTTCGTCAGCAGATGCTTCGCGTGTATGCGGAGGAATATTGCAAGTTACGGGAAATTCCCGAAGAAAGATTATTGAGTCAGGCACCCCTTTTCGCCCTTTTCCGCACCTTGCAGGTCTTGGGGGCTTACGGACTTCGCGGGCTTGTCGAAAAGAAGGCACATTTTCTCGAGAGTATTCCTATGGCATTGCAGAATCTTTCAAGTCTTCTTGAAGCCGGTGTGATCGATTCATATCCGGAATTGAAAAAAGTGTCTGAGTCTCTTATAGCGGATGAAAGGTTTGAAATAAAGGGGAAGGATGATCATCTCACGATAAAGGTATTCTCTTTCTCTTATAAGAAAGGTTATCCATCCGATTATTCCGGCAATGGGGGAGGCTTTATGTTCGATTGCCGGGGCATGCATAATCCCGGACGTTATCAGGAATATAAAACCCTCACCGGACTCGACCAACCGGTCATTGATTTCTTGAAAGAGAGAGGGGAGACCGATCTGTTTTCCGATAGGGCTTTCGAATTGGTCCGTCCTACCGTGGAACGATATGTTAAGCGAGGATTCACCGATCTGCAGATTGGCTTCGGCTGCACAGGCGGTCAGCATCGCTCCGTGTATTGTGCGGAAGCTGTGGCAAAAAAATTGGCTGAATGTTTCCCTATGGCTGTGATTGAGGTGTGCCATAGGGAGCAGGGGATTAAGAAAACATATAATGCAAGGAAATGAAAGCAATGATATTGGCTGCCGGACTCGGCACCCGGCTGAAACCTTGGACGCTGCATCATCCTAAGGCCCTTGTGCCTGTTGGCGGAGTCCCGATGCTTGAGCGTGTTATAACTTCATTAAAGACACAAGGTTTTAATGAAATTGTAATAAATGTTCACCATTTCGGTGAGCAAATTATTGAATTTATGGCCGGGAATGATTTCGGCATAAATTATGAGATCAGCGACGAGCGGGAAGTTCTTCTTGACACGGGGGGTGCACTCCTGCAAGCCGGAGAAATTCTTGTTATCAGTGATGATGATCCCCTCTTGGTGCATAATGTTGATATTTTAAGTAATGCCGACCTGAAGGGATTGATGGAATATCATAATATGTCAGGCAACGACATCACCTTACTCACAAGCGGGCGCGACAGCACGAGGAAACTTATTTTCGATAAATCGGGAAGACTGAAAGGTTGGCATAATCTTTCAACCGGAGAATATAATCCAAAAAGTTTTAAAGGTAAGGATGATGACCGCGAGGTGGCATTCAGCGGCATATATATAATAGGAAAGAATGCCATGGATGCATTGAGGGAGTTTTCGCAGGGAATAGGTAAGTCTGCTTTTCCCGTTATGGATTTCTTCCTGAGCCGATGTGATGAATTGAAGATAGGAGAGAGGTTTGATCCTGAGCTCAAGCTTATCGACATAGGAAAGCCTGCTTCATTGAAGCAGGCCGACCTATTATTTAAATAGATTTTATCTGTGCGAATAATCATTATGATGCCGCATACTGTTGAACTGGAAGATACAGCCAATTATAAGTAAAAGGACTGCAAGTCCACCGAGCCACCATGTGAGTGCCACTCCGGTTGTGAAACATGAGGCGAGAAGAAGTATGAAGCCAATGGCATAAGTGAAAATGGATAGTGTTTTCATAGCGTGTGTTTTTTAATGGTTATAACTTGCATTGTTTTGCCATTGCAAGATTAAGGTAGAAATTTATAAAGGTAGATTCTCCATGTTTGGAGAATCTACCTTTATAACGTATCAAACCTTTTAAAAGATTTTCACTTCTGTCTTTTTAACATTTAGAGTTCCGCTTCCTTGAGTTTCTCTGCATTCTCAGCCACTATAAGCTGGTCTATGCATCCCTGAATGTCGCCGTCCATGAATGCCGAGAGGTTATAGATGGTGTAGTTGATCCTGTGGTCGGTGATGCGTCCCTGCGGATAGTTGTAAGTTCGGATCTTGGCTGAGCGGTCGCCCGTGCTCACCATAGTCTTTCTTCTCGAAGCAATGTCGTCGAGATATTTCTGATGCTCCTTGTCATATATGAATGTGCGCAGACGCGAAAGTGCCCTCTCCTTATTCTTGGGCTGGTCGCGGGTCTCCGTACATTCTATGAGTATCTCCTCCACCACTCCCGTGTTCGGATTCTTCCAGTTGTAGCGCAACCTGACTCCCGATTCCACCTTGTTCACATTCTGGCCTCCTGCACCGCCTGAGCGGAAGGTATCCCACTTTATCTCACCCTCGTGAATCTCGACATCAAACTCTTCAGCCTCCGGGAGCACTGCCACCGTAGCCGCGGAGGTATGCACGCGCCCCTGGGTTTCCGTTGCCGGCACGCGCTGAACGCGATGCACCCCGCTTTCATACTTCATCGTGCCATACACCCCCTCACCGGTAAGGTTGAAAACAATCTCCTTGAACCCTCCCGAGGCACCTTCCGAGACAGACGACACTGAGAGCTGCCATCCCTTTGATTCGGCATATTTCTGATACATTCGGAAAAGGTCACCGGCAAAGAGTGCCGCCTCATCGCCACCTGTGCCTCCGCGGATCTCGACCACCGCATTCTTGGCATCGTCAGGGTCGGCCGGAATCAGCAGAACCTTGATCTCCTCCTCCACTTCCGGAAGCCGGGCCGTGGCCGTGTCAAGTTCTTCGCGAGCCATCGCGCGAAGTTCCTCATCGTTTTCGGTTGCAATAATCTCCTTCGACTCCTTGATTGTATCTAAGAGCGAGCTATATCTGTTCTTGGCCTTTATTATCTCCTCAAGGTCGTGATACTCCTTGGTAAGTTTGACATATCTTTTCTGGTCGGCAATTACGGCAGGGTCGGTGATGAGGGTAGAAATTTCCTCAAACCGTCCGTCAAGTCCGTCAAGGCGCTCAAGTAGGGTGTTGTCAGCCATATATAAAATGGATAAGAATGATTAAAAGAATGTTCTGAAAGCTTCCGGCAGGACTCCTTGTAAGGGTTAGGAAGCTAAAAGCACTGCAAATTTACAAAATAAATCTAAAAAACTTGGTAAATTCTTGAAATAGCATTAACTTTGCAGACGGAAAAGGAAAATCCTGATCCAAAAAAATCAAATACGTTAATAACGGCAAGTTTATGGCAACAAAAATCAGATTACAGCGTCATGGCCGCAAGGGCTACGCTTTTTATCCTATTGTAGTCGCCGATAGCAGGGCACCACGAGATGGTAGATTTATTGAAAGGATAGGTTC
>CAMWIH010000196.1 GCA_947174305.1 uncultured Porphyromonadaceae bacterium
TATTTCTTTAAAATTCGGTCTCATGGTTATTTGAGAAGTTTGGCGTTAAACTCTGTGAGTGTGTCGAGCACATTCACCCTTACATGAATGAAATTCTCTATGCCCTGCGCTTTAAGCTCTTCCATGCAAGCAGGAGCTCCGGCAACGACAAAGAGGGCGCGGCCGTCAAGTTCCTTGAAGGCCTCAGGTGCATACTGGGCGTATTCATCATCGCTTGAACAAAGAACCACTACATCGGCTCCCTTTTCCATTGCAGCGTCAATACCCTCTTTAACCGTATTGAAACCTATATTATCGATTATCTCATATCCTGCACATCCGAAGAAGTTACCTGAGAACTGAGCACGAGCAAGACGCATTGCGAGATTACCGATTGTAAGCATGAACACTTTCGGACGGTGAGATGCACGCTCTGTGTCAAGACGAATCTGCTCAAACTGGCTTGCTGCCCTGTCGTTATTGAGATATTCAACAGCTCCATCAGCTACTTCGGCTTTGCAACCGCACCCACACTTCTCAGCCTCCTCTTTAGCTTTGCCAAGGGCTGTCTCATTGAAGTTAGGATACTGGTTGGTTCCGAGAAGAATCTCTTTGCGACGAGCCACGTCAACATGACGCTTAACACCGCTTTCATTCACCTTGGCCTGAATCTCGCCTTTCTTAAGCATTGCTTCAAATCCACCATTGTCTTCAACTTCATTGAAAACTTTCCAAGCTTGGGCGGCAATAGAAGCAGTGAGGGTCTCAATGTAGTAAGAACCGCCGGCAGGGTCAACCACCTTGTTCAAGTGCGATTCCTCACGCAGAAGAACCTGCTGGTTGCGTGCTATGCGCTCGCTGAATTCGTCGGGGGTAGTGTAGCACTCGTCGAAAGCAAGGGTCTCGATTGAATCTACACCAGCAAGTGCCGCGCTCATGGTCTCGGTCATTGTGCGAAGAAGATTCACGTGAGAATCAAACAGAGTCATGTTGAACATGCTTGTAACGGCGTGAACCAGCATCTTGCATGCATCTTCATTCTCCGGTTTATATGCTTTAACGATTTCTGCCCACAACATACGGCCAGCCCTGAATTTGGCAAGCTCCATAAAATAGTTGGAAGAAATGCCCATGTTAAACTTGATGCGTTCAGCCACTTCATCAACCTTCAGACCGGCTTCTGTCATCAGAGTGAGCCATTCTGCTCCCCAGGCAAGCGCATAACCCAATTCCTGAGTGATGTATGCACCGCAATTGTTGAACATATAGCTATCAACAGCAAAACAGCGAAGACCCTTTATATCTTTCACTGTTTCATAAAGCGCCAATCCTTCCTTTACAGCATCCTTGGGGAAAGGAAGGCCATGCTTGAGGAGACGACGGAAAGGATTGTAATCGATGGCTCCGCGGAATTCCTTCTCTGCGCCAGCTTCTTTTACTATCTTTACCAATTCCTCTGCAACAGCCACCGCCTTGCCGGGACAGCACTCTATATTTATCTCAACTTTCTTGAGATCTACATCTTTAAGTATTGCACGGAGGTCTTCTGCACCAACCTCACCACGAAGAACGATTCCCAGAGATTCAACTCCCCTGTCAAGAATATGACGGGCATGAGTGTTCATCTCCTCGGCATTCTTTCCCTGAACACGCTGACGGATCAGCCAGTCATTGTTGTCGCGGGTGCCACGGAGATAAGGAAATTCACCTGGAAGAGTTTCGATAGCAGGAAGTCCTTCAATATCTTCTCTGCGATAATAAGGCTGTACGTTGAAGCCTTCATTGGTGCGCCATACGAGTTTCTTATCAAAATCGGCGCCCTTCAGATCGACTGTGATCTTCGCCTTCCATTCTTCTGAGGATACGGGCGAGAACATGTCGAACAAAGTTTCTCTTTTTTCTGCCATTACAAACAGTTTTTATGATATAGATTTAGCGTTCAGAAAATACTATATTTTATTAATGATACGCAAAGATATATATTTTTACAGTATCAAAAAAAATTTTTTCACAAAAAAAGCTATGATATAAGCTCTTTTTCCGAACATCTCAGCACTCTTGATGGAAAATCCTCCACCATCTGCATATTATGCGTTGCCATTACAACTGCTGTCCCCTCTTCTGACAGCCTGTGCAAAAGCGATATGATCTGATATCCGGTCTGCGGGTCAAGGTTGCCTGTTGGCTCATCGGCAAGGATCAATTCTGGCTTATTGAGGAGAGCACGGGCAATAACGATCCTCTGCTGTTCTCCTCCGGAAAGCTCATGAGGCATCTTGTAGGCTTTGTTTTCCATCCCCACTGACTTCAACACCTCTTCAATTCGGTCTTCGATCTCATCCTTGTTTCGCCATCCTGTTGCTTGCAACACAAACCTCAGGTTAGACATGGCTGAACGGTCTTGAAGTAGCTGAAAATCCTGGAACACTATCCCAATCTGACGACGTAGGAAGGGTATCTGACGTTTCTTAATGTCGAGCAAATCAAACCCGAGGACTTCGGCTTTCTCCCCGTTGGATATCGGCACATCAGCATACATGGTCTTCATCAGGGAGCTTTTTCCGCTTCCTACCCTGCCCACAAGATAGCAGAACTCCCCCTTGTCAATACTGAACGTGACATTCTTCATCACAAGCCGGTCTGCCCGCTCTATATCTACTTTTTTATAGTCTATTATTTTTTCCATCATTATGTGTCATTAATGGTCATTGGAAGATATGCTGAAACACCTCTTCCACTTTTCCAACCTCTATTATTTTAATTGTGAAGGTATCCTTAATCCCTTTCAGGTTCCCTTTGGGGATAAAGATCGTTTCAAATCCAAGTTTCTGTGCCTCCGTGACGCGTTGCTCTATCCTTGTCACCGTCCGAATCTCACCCGAGAGACCCACTTCTCCTGCAAATGCAGTGCTCCTTGGAATAGAAATATCGAAATTAGATGACATTATCGCGGCAATCACAGCCATATCTATTGCAGGGTCAACAACCTTAAGACCTCCGGCTATGTTAAGGAACACATCTTTCTGCGACAACTTGAACCTTGCTCTTTTTTCAAGGACAGCCAGAAGCATGTTGAGTCTCCGTTGGTCAAACCCGGTTACCGAACGTTGGGGCGTGCCGTAGGCGGCAGAAGAAACGAGAGCCTGGACCTCAACCATAAACGGGCGTATTCCCTCAACTGTGACTCCTATGGAGATTCCGCTCATCTCCTCATCCCTGTTCTCCGACAAAAGCATCTCAGAAGGATTCTTCACCTCCTTAAGTCCCCTTTGAACCATTTCATAGATTCCTATCTCATTAGTAGATCCAAAACGGTTCTTAATCCCCCTTAATATTCGATAGAGATACTGTCTGTCGCCTTCAAACTGCAGCACGGTGTCAACAATATGTTCAAGCACCTTGGGTCCGGCGATTGCGCCATCCTTATTTATATGACCCACCAGAATCACCGGCACCCCCGATTCTTTTGCATAACGAAGCAACGCAGCCGCACATTCTCTAACTTGTGAAACAGAGCCGGCGGCCGACTCTATTTCTGCCGAGCAAATGGTCTGAATCGAATCAACCACCACAAGCTGGGGATTGGTATTCTCTATCTGAGTGAAAATATTGTCAAGATTGGTCTCACATAAAATATACGTATCATCAGATATCTTCCCGAGACGGTCGGCTCGCAGCTTCAGTTGGGTTGCACTCTCCTCGCCCGAGACATATAATATCCTTCGGTTTCGTATTGAAAGTATGTTCTGCAACAATAATGTGGATTTCCCGATTCCGGGTTCACCGCCTATCAGCGTCAGGGATCCCGCCACTAATCCTCCACCCAAAACACGGTTGAGTTCTCCAGAAGGCATACGCATCCTGGATTCCTCCTTTATCTCTATCTCTGAAAGACGCACAGGTTTCTGGCTTTTGACAAGACCCTTTTTGACAGTCTTCCCTTTGGATACACTCACTTTCTCCTCGACAAAACTGTTCCATTCCCCACACCCGGGGCATTTCCCAAGCCATTTGGCACTTTCATATCCGCATTGGTTGCAAAACCATACTG
>CAMWIH010000197.1 GCA_947174305.1 uncultured Porphyromonadaceae bacterium
GAGATCAGAAAAGTAGTGGAAGAAATCAAACCGTTATGTCTGGAGGTCCAGGCTTTCCTCCTGCTTCATAATAGGGTTGAACTTGCCAAAACCCTTGATGTCGGGGGAGTTCACCTTGAAAAAGATGCTACCCTCCCTTCAAAAGCGCGTCTTGAACTTGGCCCCGCTGCCGTTATAGGAGTTTCTGCAAATACACTTGACAACATAAAGGCGGTCCGCTCTCTTGATGTGGATTATATTGCAATAGGTCCTTACAAAGGGTGCGACCTTTTCGACGCATCTGTTCCTGTGCTTGGATTTGACGGAATTAAACGGCTTGATTCCGAGATGCAACAACTGGAGATAAATATAGCTCATGTTGCGGCAGGAGGAATCGGAAAGGATGACGTGAAGGCTCTTCTTGAAGCAGGTGCCAACGGAATTGCTGTGAGCAAGGAGATTGCTTTTGCTTCTGATGTGAAGAAAGAAACCGAAGATTACCTCAGGATTCTAAAGCCGTTCGAGAAGTTCAAAGATGAAGCTTGATGTTTTGAACTGTCAATGTTCTGATAATTCATCATCCGGACGTATTTTTCTTATCTAACAAACTAACAAATAAGATAGTTATAATCCATTTATAAAATTAACGCCAATGAAATTCACACAACCCCGTCTCCCCTATTCGGTTGACGCACTTGCACCGGTCATTTCACCTATGACCATCGACTACCATTATGGTAAACATGAGAAAGCCTATATCGATACACTGAATAAACTTATCGAAGGCACAGAATATGAAGAGATGCCGCTTGAGGAGATAATCCGTAAAAGCGAGGGAAAGCTTTTCAATCAGGCATCCCAGGCTTGGAACCACATCCTTTATTTCTTTCAGTTCTCCCCTACCGGTAAAAGAGAACCTATCGGAAACTTGAGAGATGAAATCGATAGCCAGTTTGGCTCATTTGAAGAGTTCAAGAAGAAATTTGAGGAAGCCGGCGTCTCATTGTTCGGCTCAGGCTGGGTATGGCTCTCATGCGACTCAGATGGAAAACTTTTCATAACCCAGGGCTCTAATGCCGAGAATCCCCTTACAAAAGGTCTCAGACCAATTTTCGTTTTTGATGTATGGGAACATGCCTATTATCTCGACTATCAGAACAGACGTGCAGAATATCTCGCAAAGCTTTGGGAGATAATCGACTGGAATATCATTGAAAGAAGATATGAAGGAGAAGAATAAAAAACTTATATAGAAAATGTTGGCGGTGTGTCAAAATGCGAAATTTTGACACACCCTTTTAATCTTAACAGCTTTAGTTATTGCAACTTACCGTACTATCTGCCATAGCAACTAAAGAAGTTGAAAAATTTTAACACTATTCTTATGATAGAAATCATAAATGAGTTGTTAATAATATAATTGCTTTTTCTAAAAATTTTCCATTTCAAAAATTTTGATTTACTAAATGCAAGAAAAGAAAGATATCATGCCTGTGATTATCGAGGCAATCCAAGATAAAAAAGGGCAAAAAATCACAACAATAGATTTTTCAGGTATTGAAGGCGCATCAACCGGAGGATTCATTATTTGTCAAGGTCGAAGCACATCACAAGTTTCAGCCATTGCTGATGCAATTAGAGAAGATGTTTTCAAGAAGACCGGGCGCAAGCCTTATAATTATGATGGCTACCGAAACTCACAATGGATTGTGATTGACTATGGTGAGCTTATGGTTCATGTATTCCTCCCCGATATTAGGGAGTTTTATAACCTCGAAGATTTATGGAGCGACGGAAAAATTAATTTAATACCGGATATTGAATAAACCTACACAAAATTAACAATGGCTCAACCAATAAGAAACAGAAACAAAAAACCGCTTAAAAACCTATATTGGTTTTATGCGCTTATCATTCTTGCTTTATGTGCCCTCTATTATTTTCAAGATGGCTCACAGGTAAAGACCGTTGACTGGACCACATTCGAACAAGGGGCTGCCCAAGGGGATGTGGATAAAATAGTTGTATTCTCTGAAAGTGGCACTGCTGAGGGATTCCTGACAAAACAGGGCGAACGTAATCCCAAATATGAGTTTCAGAACGCCATGGGAATCACAGATGCTAAAAAAATAAAGGCTACGATCCCGTCTAACGATAAAATCCAGGATAAGATTGACCAATGGAACTCTGCGCTCGGGGCTGAAGGTAAACCAGAAATTAAGGTAACTTATGAGAAAGGGAGCGATCTGATGAAGCTCTTTTGGTATTTCGGACCTATCCTCCTGATTTTTGCATTCATGTACTTTATGTCTAAAAGAATGAGCGGAGGTGCCGGTGGCGGAGGAATATTCAGTGTAGGTAAATCCAAGGCGCTCGTTTTTGACAAAAATAATAAGACTAACGTTACATTCAAGGATGTAGCCGGCCTTGCAGAGGCTAAAGTGGAGATTGAGGAGATTGTGGAATTTTTAAAGAATCCGCAACGATACACTGAATTGGGTGCCAAGATACCACGCGGTGCGCTGCTTGTAGGCCCTCCGGGAACCGGTAAGACCTTGCTTGCCAAGGCTGTGGCCGGAGAGGCGAACGTTCCTTTCCTTTCCATGTCGGGATCTGACTTCGTGGAAATGTTTGTCGGTGTGGGTGCCGCACGTGTGCGCGACCTTTTCAAGCAAGCTAAAGAGAAAGCTCCGTGCATCATTTTTATCGATGAGATTGATGCGGTGGGACGTGCCCGCGGCAAGAATCCAAACATGGGTTCAAACGACGAACGGGAGAACACCCTCAACGCAATGCTAACGGAGATGGATGGTTTCCAATCTAACAATGGCGTTATTTGCCTTGCCGCCACTAACCGCGCGGATATGCTCGATAAGGCTCTTCTGCGTCCGGGACGTTTTGACCGTCAGATATATGTGGATCTTCCTGAATTGACCGACCGTATTGAGATATTCAACGTTCATCTCAGGAATATCAAGGTTAACAGCAAACTTGATGTGGAACAGCTTGCTCGCCAGACACAAGGTTTCTCAGGAGCCGATATTGCCAACGTTTGCAACGAGGCTGCCCTGATCGCGGCAAGAAATAACAAGGATGAGGTTGATTGGGATGACTTTATGGGTGCTATCGACCGTATTGTGGGTGGTTTGGAGAAGAAATCCCGAATCATTACAGATGATGAGAAGAAGTCTATTGCCACACATGAAGCCGGTCACGCCACAATCAGTTGGCTCACACAATATGGCAACCCTCTTCTTAAAGTTACTATCGTTCCGCGCGGAAGAGCATTGGGAGCTGCCTGGTATGCCCCTGAAGGTCGTCAGATTGTTCCTACCCAGGCTCTTCTTGACGAAATGTGTGGTCTCCTCGGTGGTCGTGCAGCCGAAGAAGTTTTCCTTGGTGAAGTTGGGACTGGAGCAAGTAATGACCTTGAACGCTGCACCAAGATTGCACGCGCTCTTGTTCTCGTGTATGGCATGAGCGACAAGCTCCCTAATCTTAATTATTCTGATTCAACAGGTCAGGATATGGGATTCACCAAGCCTTATTCTGAAGAGACCGCTAAGATTATTGATGATGAAGTGAAAAGAATCATCAATGAGCAATATGATAGGGCCAAGAATATCCTCAAGGAATATGCTGCTCAACATAACAAGATCCGCGATCTCCTTGTAGAAAGAGAGGTCATTTTCCATGATGATGTGGAAGAGATTCTCGGCAAACGCCAATGGAAGTCCCGAACCGACGAGATTATGGAAATCAATAAAAAGGATATTGAGAAGAAGGAGCGGGAAGCAAAGGAGAATGACGAACACGAATTAGACACGCTCTTCAATAAGAAGAAAAAAGCTCCGAAGAAGGAGATTCCGGTGGAAGAACCTCAAGAGGAAGATGCCGGCACTCCTCCTCCATTCAATAAATAATTGATTTGTTAGCCGCATTCACGTCAATGCGGCTAATTAATTTAATTAATGAAAACTATTTTAATGCAAATAGTTTACTATATTATTGAATAT
>CAMWIH010000198.1 GCA_947174305.1 uncultured Porphyromonadaceae bacterium
GTCTACAAGAGACATCTACACGATTGACATGGTCATCATTCTGATGTTTTTATAAGAGAGGATCACATGATTGACAGGGGCAACTTTATGATGTTTTTTTGACAGGAGTACAGGAGGGACAGGGGAGGCAGGAGGCAATTTTTTCTGGTTTTGTTATGTGAAGGTTGATCCATTTTTTGAATGACTTGGAGAATAAATACGTGATTTTCTCATAATTCTATATTTTTCTCCTCCATAATTTACAAGCAATCCCCAGTCAAGCTTAGTTGCATTAAGATAATTTACAAGTTGCACTTCATGCGCGTTTATTAGTTCTTTAACCGCCTTTATCTCCACAATAACCTTGTCTTCTACTACAATATCTGCATAGTATTCGCCTACCTTTATCCCTTTATAGAAGACATTCAATGGCTTTTCCATTTCTGCGTGCAGTCCTCGTAATTCAAGTTCAATCATTAAAGACTGCTTATAAACCTTTTCTAAATATCCGGGACAAAGATGTTTTCTAACCTCAAAAGCCGCATCCTTAATTTGCTGAATCAAACAATCTATTTCCATAAATAAATAGGCTTTGTTAATTAGTTTAAATAAATAATAATCAATTAAATAGAGTATTCGCTTCTTTGTTTAAAAAAAACAAAAGTGAATATTCCTGATTTTTAGTCATTATTAATTTCTAACATAAATTAATTTGACAGAAGAACAGAGTAAATAGGTGTTATAACACCCCTGTTTCTCCTGTTCTCCTGTCTTAAAAATTAAAAACAGTTTCTCCTGTCTTAAAAATTAAAAACAGTTTCTCCTGTTCTCCTGTCTTAAAAAATAAAACAGTACCTCCTGTTCTACTGTCTTAACCGACTTCTTGCATTGTCTCTTTCTGAGTGCGTGCGGAGAGGATGCCTTTCCAGCAGATGGCAGCTATTGCTGCTCCTGCAAGAGGGCCTACAACCATGATCCAGAAATCTCCCCATGCTTCGGGTGAGAAGAGGGCAGGGCCGAAGCTGCGTGCAGGATTCACCGAGCAGTTGTCAACAGGTATGCCCACGATATTCACCAGCCCGAGTGCAAGACCAATGGCAAGGCCGGCGAAGTTGCCGAATCCGAATTTTTCATCAGTAACTCCGAAGATTACAAGCACGAAGAAGAATGTGAAGAGCACTTCCATCAGGAGTGCCATTCCGGAAGTGGCTCCCGGCTGAAGCACGTTGGTTGCGAGGTTGGCGTCGCCTGTAATGCCTCCGAAGTTGAAACCTCCGTCCATATTGACGAACCAATAGAGGAACCCGGCACCGATCGCCGCTCCTATAAGCTGACTGATTACATATCCGATCAAATCTTTTGTGGGGAGCTTTCCGGCACACCACATTGCGAACGATACGGCAGGATTGACGTGACAACCCGACACATTGCCTATGCAATAGCATAGACACACAAGCACGAGGCCGAAGCATAGGCCTATTCCCAAAACACCGATTGATGGGCCTGCGAGCACGGCGCTACCGCATGCCATGAGCACTAAAAACATTGTGCCGAATCCTTCGGCAATAAATTTTTTCATAGTGGAAATTTTAAATTGTTAATATGGATATGTTATAATAACCCACTAAAAGATAAAGGGTTCATCGATATTTATATGTTGTATAACATATTGGTGGTTGTCGGTTGCTTAGGATGACTACATTTATGTTTTTCAGGCTTTGGGAATGATATAAGGGCTATGTATCCATACAGCCTTTATTTTCCACATTAAAATATGTTTCTCACCATGTAACCCTTGAAAGCATACGCTTGGCAAAGGCTCGATCATAAAATTCCATGCCCTTACTTTCGAGGAGATTTATTTGCTCCTCTATTGGGATGGGATGCTTGGCATAATGAGTCTTCATAAGGAATAAAAAAATGACCTACCAGTTTCGCATCGTGGAGAGGCGCGGTAGGTTCTATGGATGCAAAGATAATATTTTTATTCCAACAAAACAACTAATAAGCAAAAAATGTGTAATTTAAATAAAAGAAGAGCGCATTCCCGAGGGAACGCGCTCTTATGAAGTTTATAAAGAATCCGAGTTATTTCACCATCACTTTGCGGGTCTGACCGTTGCGAACCTCGATGAAGAGACCGCTTTCGGGATTATGAACCTGTACACCCTGAAGGTTGAAATACTTAACGTCGTCATTGTTGAGTTCTACTGTATTGATCTCGCTAAGGTTTTCCCAGTCGGGGATGTAATACTTATCGTTGGAAAGGATGATATATGCCTGACCCTTGAAATCAAGGTTGAGCCAGCAAACGCCATTCCATTCCTCGGCAAGTTTTATATCGGCAGGGTTGGAGGAGTTGAATACTTCAGTCAGTATGTTGAGGTAAGTGGGAGTGCCATTTCCTCCGATGTTATATACATTCCATTTTGCGTCGGCAATCTTAAAGCTGCCGTCGGCAGGTATGGACTGATCATCTGAACATTCGAACTTAAATACCTTCTCGTCTGCTGTGGGTGTCATCTGCCACTCTTCAGTTGCAGCCCAATCGTTCATGGTGCCGCGGAGATATATTGCCACGGGGCCTTCCGGTTTGGGAGTATCTGTAAGAAGGGTGATGGTAGAGAGGTCGCCGGCTACAATAATTGTGTAGTCACCTTCCCAAGGAGCCATAATGTTCTGATCAAATCCCTCGATCAGAGATACTTCTACACCGGGTTGGTCACCATATTCGCAACCGTATGCACCTGCGTTGAAGGCATCCCATGGTTTGAGAGCCTCGGGATCGCAGGAAGTAGAAATCTTGAACTGAGTGAGGTTTGTGACCGTGATAGTGTATTTACCGTCAGCGTAAGTGAACTCGTCGGGAGTTGCAGCGTTCCATGCACCGTTTGTGAAGTCACCGGCGCCCGTGATGTAGAGCTTATCGCCGGGAACAATGGGATCATCGGGGATGATGGGATCATCGGGCTTCACTGTCCAGTCGGGCACGAAGGTCTTGTCGTTAGAGAAGGCGATGTATGCCTCGCCGTCAACATCGAGGTTTAGCCAGCAGATACCGTTCCAGGTCTGGGCGAGCATGATGTTTGCGGGGTTTCCACCGTTGAACACCATTGTTGTCTGGTCAAGGACGATCGGTTCACCGTCGCTGCCGATGTTGTATTCGTTCCATTCATCGTCGGCAATCTTGAAAACATCCTCCGGGGTCACTTCCTGTCCTTCGGCGCAGATGAACTTGTAAAGCTTTCCTTCGGTCACGGCTGTCATCTGCCATTCCGGCTCGGCCGCCCAAGTGCTCATGTCGCCACGCAGATATATGGCCACCGTGCCTTCCGGCTTGGGAGTGTCGGTTGTAAGGGTGATTGAAGAGAGGTCGCCGGCCACCGTGATGGTGTAGTCGCCCTTCCAGGGAGTCTTGATGTTATCTTCAAAGCCTTCAATCAGGGACACTGTCACACCGGGCTTGTCGCCGTATTCGCAACCGTATGCACCTGCGTTGAATGCGTCCCATGGTGTGAGAGATTCAGGATCGCATGAGGTTGAGATCTTGAACTGGGTGAGGTTTGCCACCTTTATCGTGAACTTACCGTCAGCCAAAGTGAACTCATCGGGAGCAGCAGCATTCCATGCACCGTTTGTGAAGTCACCGGCACCTGTAATGTAGAGCTTATCGCCAGGAACAATAGGATCGTCGGGGATGATGGGATCATCGGGCTTCACTGTCCAGTCGGGCACGAATGTCTTGTCGTTAGAGAAGGCGATGTATGCCTCGCCGTCAACGTCGAGGTTTAGCCAGCAGATACCGTTCCAAGTCTGGGAGAGCAAGATGTTTGCGGGGTTTCCACCGTTGAACACCATTGTTGTCTGGTCAAGGGCGATAGGTTCACCGTCGCTGCCGATGTTGTATTCATTCCATTCATCGTCGGCAATCTTGAAAACATCCTCCGGGGTCACTTCCTGTCCTT
>CAMWIH010000199.1 GCA_947174305.1 uncultured Porphyromonadaceae bacterium
TCTATGTTATAGTCTGTGTAGAGCTTCTTGTCGTGTCCATTGTAAAGATTCAGCCAGGGTATCTGATGTTGTTTCACACCGGCTCGCCAGTCGGCTTCCGATTCGTTGCAGTCAATTCCTATGACCACTATCTTGTTACCATACTTCTCGTAGGCCTCCCTCAAGGCAGGAAATCCTTTGACACACCATCCGCACCAGCTTCCCCAGAAATCGAGCACGACCCATTTTCCACGGAAATCCGACAGGCTCACCTCCTTTCCGGCCAGGTCTGGAAGGGTGAAGTTGGGTGCCGTGATGGTTCCGGATGCCACCTCCGCCTTGCGAGCCTCTTCCTCATTTCTGGCACTCTGCATCTCCTCCACCTGCTTGTTATATAGCTCGGCGTATGGCATCAGTATCGAACTTTTTGCTTCGGGAGTCATATTGTCATACACTTTCTTGAAGTCATCACCGCTCAGGTCGAGAATCGCGAAAGGCACGGCTGGACTCTTCGGATGCTCTGCCACGAATTTCTTCACGGCAGCGTCATAACGGTCCATAATAGCTTTCGCTTCCGCCTCAGGCACACTGTCACTGCTACTTACAAAGACCATATATTCTTGCTGGATAGGAGTGGTAACAGAGGCAAGTTCCGTAAGATCGTCCATCAGTTCCGAGCCGGTGACCTTATAGTCCAATGGTTCGAATTTACTTATCGTCACCTCCAGCTTATCGCCCGGGGAGGCATAAAACTGTGGCTGCATAGTTGTCATTACGGGAGGTTCGATGGTATATTGAGCTGGGCCCGAGGGATCAAGCTTCAACACCGCCACACCATCCTTGACCTCAAGCGTGTCATAGACCATCTTAAGGTCTTCCTGTTGCTTGGCCGTGAAAATGTTGTCAATTGTAAGATGGTTAACCACCAATGTTTTCTCCTTGAAATCCTTAGGAAGCTTGATGGTAATCTTCCCTTCATCTTTGGAGCATGAGCCTAAAATCAAGGCCATCACTGCCATAAAAATCACCTTTTTCATACCTTTATTCTGATGTTATAATATACTTTCTAACGCTCTAACAAACAATCAAAGGTATATGTTTACCTTATTCCCTTAATCTGGAATCGATAATAATCGTCACAGGCCCGTCATTAATAAGAGAGACTTTCATGTCGGCCCCGAACACTCCCCTTTTCACTTCCTTTCCTAATTTCTCCTCCACTTTCCGGCAATAGATGTCATATAGAGGCACCGCTAAATCATGCCCCGCGGCTCTTATATAGCTCGGGCGGTTCCCTTTTCGCGTCGAGGCCGTAAGCGTGAACTGGCTCACTGCAAGCACCTCCCCTCCTGTCTGCTCCACGGAAAGGTTCATCACCCCCTCCGGGTCATTGAAAATGCGCAGCCCGGCCGTTTTCTGTGCAAGCCACTCGGCATCCGCCTCCGTGTCGCCGCTCTCAACTCCGACCAGCACCATCAGTCCCTTTCCAATCTCCCCCTTTACATCTCCGTTCACACTCACCCTTGCCTCCGACACTCTCTGGATCACTATTCTCATATTCTTTTTTCCGTAATAATAACTAAATTAACCGAATTTACTTACCATAAATAAAAGGCATGAACCATTTTAGCCTGATTCACGCCTTTCTTTTGATTTTTTCAATTACCGAAGTGCTTTAAAACTCGAACTCTTCCATCGTGAGGTTGGAATATTTCTCAAGTTCGGGCACGAGGCGCTTGAAATGCTCTGTCTCAGAATGAGCCTTCAGGTCCTCACGGCTCTCCCATGTCTCGATAATCATATAGCGGTCGTCATTTGTTTTCGACTGGTAGAGGTCATAGCTTATGCAACCCTTGTCGCGAAGTGAGAAAGCCACCAATTCCGTGGCGGCCTCGACAAGCTTCTTTGCATTCTCGCTTGTCTCAGTAATCATTGATACATTTAATCTTATCATCTCTTCAATAATTTATGTTTTGATTTGCCGTTATGTGTATAACATTACGAATCCCGTAACCCGGGATATCCTTTGTTCATTAATTACAACACCCGGGCATTGCCTTGGGTTCATCATCCGAACCCGCCGCCTTTCCCGGTGACTTGCCAAAAGAACAGACACAGAAGAAAGAGTTGTATAAAATATGAAAGCCACTATCAGATACGTAGAACAGAAATTTGATGAATTCAATAGCCGGATGTTCGGGGGCAAACTCCCGAAACTTCCCGTAAGGATGTCGGATGCCGTCACCTTCTTAGGAATGTGCGTGGCCAAAGTACGCACCCTTCCCGACGGCCGTCGTCAGCATCACGATTTCGAACTGCGGGTCAGCCTGCGCCACGATATACCCGAACGCGACCTTGAAGATGTGATTATCCACGAGATGATCCACTATTTCATCATGTATAACGAGCTGAACGACACCGCACCGCACGGCGAGCTTTTCAAGGCCATGATGCGCAGCATTAACCGCACCTACGGGCGGAACATAACCATCAGCCGCCGTTCTACGCCAGAAGAACGCACACGCACCGTGGAGGGGAAACGCAAATGGCACGTCATAGCCTCAATAAGGTTTCGCAATGGCAAACACGGGGTCAAGGTGCTCCCGCGTGTGGTGCCAAAAATAATTGACTATTATCGTCAGGTGATGAGAGCCGACGAGATAGCCGCCGTGGAACTCTTCCTTCACGACAACCCTTTCTTCAACCGTTACCCCACTTCGGCCGCCCTCCGCGTCCACGAAATCGACGCTTCTTTGCTCCGTGAGAATCTTGCCGGTGCCCACACCCTATCTGTGGAGGATGGAAAGTTGATTCAGAGGTAAAAAATTTGTAACTTTGCATCATGTCACAGATCATCGAGATAGACTCACTCTCACATCCGGGAGCAACCCCTTTCGCTTCCCTCACCGAAACCCAGCTGCGCCTCGGCTTTGAAACCGGCGAACCCACTTTCATTGCCGAGAGCCCGAAGGTTATACGCATCGCCCTCGATGCAGGATACGAACCGATTGCCCTGATGTGCGAACGCAAACACATCGAAGGGGATGCCCGCGAGATAATAGCCCGGTGTCCCGGAATGCCGGTCTATACCGCCTCACGCGAACTGCTCACTCAAATCACCGGGTATAAGCTCACACGCGGTGTGCTATGCGCCATGCGCCGCAAAGAAATCCCATCTCTCGGAAGCCTGTGCAACGGAGCCCGCAGGGTGGCCGTGATATATGGAGTGACCGATACAACCAACATCGGAGCCATTTTCCGCTCTGCCGCTGCGCTGGGCGTGGACGCAGTGGTGCTCTCTGCCGACTCCTGCGACCCCCTCAACCGCCGTTCGGTAAGGGTGTCGATGGGCACAGTCTTCCAGGTGCCATGGACATGGAGCCCCGATCCGGTGAGGGAGCTGCGCGAACAGGGGTTCAAATCCATAGCGATGGCTCTTACCGATGATTCCATCTCTCTCGACGACCCGGCACTCCCTCTCGAACCGCGCCTCGCCATTTTACTTGGCACAGAAGGCGACGGCCTCCCCACCCGTGTAATTGCCAACTGCGACTACACCGTAAAGATTCCCATGGCTCACAATGTCGATTCCCTCAACGTGGCCGCCGCCTCCGCCGTGGCTTTCTGGCAGCTATGCCGATAATCGCTCCTTCTCTTGCATATCAACACGCCTTGTTATTGCATATTAATACACCCTCCCACAAGGAAAACCCCCAAAAATACAACCTGAAATTACCCTTAAAAAATTTTTTCTCTTTTCAGAACTTTTTTGAAAGTGCGACGATTTTATCCAAAAACTCATTTTAAATTTTCAGTTTTGTTAAATATTAAATTTCGTGAAATTTTCCTTATTTTTTACAAATCTAATTTTTCGTTTTTAGTG
>CAMWIH010000200.1 GCA_947174305.1 uncultured Porphyromonadaceae bacterium
TACCATAACATACTTAAGTCCATAGTCATTATCTTTTACGGGCAACAACGACGCCACCGATTATACACGCAAGAAGCAAAACACTCACTGCCTCGAACGGGAGCAGATACTGGAATTTCTCTGTTCCCACGAGCGCGGCACCAATTTCTGCCATAGTTATCTCGTTGCCAGCCTGAATCATCTCTGTAAGAGAAGCTCCGTGAAGGAGGGGCATGTAGAAGAGAGCAAAGAGAAGAACTATAAGCGACACAACCGAAAGGGAGATGCCAAGCACACGTTTATGATGTGTGAGCAAAGCGGTCTTCTCATCGGGATGACGCGTCAGAAGAATCGAGAACACGAACAGCACCATTATACCGCCCGCATATACCGCAATCTGCACAGCTCCCAAGAACTGATAGCCGAGCTGGAAATAGAACACGGCCGTGGAAAGGAGCACAAACAGCAGATATGTGGCCGAACGCAATATCTTACGCGACGTAACGGTCAAGACCGAAAACGTCACCATTGCAATCGCCACAATGAAATATAAAATTATATTTGCGACAGAATCCATTTATATTATTGTTGTTTTGATTATCACTATTTAGCGTCACCAGTGGGTTGAGAGGCTACCTTTGCGGCGGGTGCCTCCCCCGGCTTAGGTGCAGGAGCTGTCTGGGCTGCCGGCTTAGGCGCCGGTGTCGGGTCAGCAACCTCTGGACGATAGTTGAGTTTCTTTATTAGTTTGTCACGAGTGAACACCGCCTGCTCGAAATCATTGGAAAATTCCAGTGCATCTTGCGGACATGTAGTTACACAAAGCATACAGAAAGTACAGCTTCCGAGATCATACAGATACTCGTCAAGTTTACGTTTCTTTTTCCCGTCAGGAAGCTCAACCATCTTAGTCTTGAGGGTTATGGTTCCGTTGGGACAGTTCATCTGGCAAATGCCGCAGGCGATACATCTGTGCCGCCCTTCAGCATCATATTTCAATGTCAGCTCGGCTCTGAAACGGTCGGAAATGTTCAGTGTGGCCCTGTTCTCCGGATACTGTTCCGTAATCTTGGGGGTCACAAATTCCTTTCCGGTTACGCCCATGCCGACCAGAAGGCTCTTAACACCACTGCCGACCGAGCTGAAATATTCTTTAATACTGCCCATTGTCTTTAATCAAAAGTGTTTTCGTTAGTTCTGAATTATGGAAGCCATTTAACCGGCCTCGCTGTTATCTTTCCACCTGACCTCCCAGAATATCGAGAAGCTCGGTTGTAATGCTCTCCTGACGGAGCTTGTTATATTCAAGCTGTAACTCCTCATAGAGTTTCTTGGCATTATCGTTTGCTGCCTGCATGGCCATAACGCGTGCCGCCTGTTCCGATGCACGGTTCTCAACCGTAATCTCCTGCATTGTTGAAGTAACAAACATCGGAAGCACCTCATTAAAGATGCTGTTGGGATCCGGCTCAAAGATATATAGCTGGTTCTCATCAGCACGACTCTCACCCTGTAAAAGCTCATCCGCAAGAACGGGGAAAAGCTGGTCGGTGGTAAGAATCTGCCGTCCCATTGAGATAAACTTCATATAAATAACTTCAACAAGATCGGTGTTGCCACTGATAAAGGCATCGCGCAATGAATGTGTGAAGGCCGTAACCTTCTCCCCTGTCATCTTGCTGTCAACCCCTTCGGGAACGACAACTTCCAGCAGGTCGCTTTCAAGCCTTCGCACTGCCTTGGCAATTTTAGAACCCACGGGATAAACGCTAATCTTCACGTCTTTCCCGTGAGTTTCCTTAATCTTGTTGAGTGCTACAAGGAAACCCTTGAAGATATTCATATTATACGCACCGCACAGACCATCGTCAGAACCGAACACCACAAGCGAAGCATGAGTCACCTCACGCGCCTCAATGAGCGGTGAGTTAAAATTCTCATCGGTCGAAAGTATATGTCCCATTATAGATTGAATCTGCTCCTTGAATGGAGCAAGCTTTTTGAGTGCCTGCTCATTCTGGTGGACCTTAGCAGATGAAATCATCTTCATGGCACCCGTGATTTTCTCACTCGATGCCACTGATCCGATGCGTGTCTTTAATTCCCTTAGGGTTGCCATTTATTTACAATCAAATATTATACAAAGTCTGATAAAATTGAATATCGCTTCAGTTAAAGGCTGTAAATTTTAAATTACTTTTTTGTAGCTGAAGCAATACGGTCGCCAACCTCAGTAGCCACCTTAGTGAGTTGTTGCTGCACCTCATCAGTGAGATTACCTTTACGTAGCTCATCAAGAGCCCCGGGATAAGTCATCTTCAACTGCTGTAGGAATTGCTCTTCAAAATCGTGAACACTTTCAAGAGGCACATTCTCAAGTAGGCCGTTCACGCCACAATAGATAACGGCAATCTCATTTTCAACAGGCCAAGGATGATATTGAGGCTGAATAAGGAGCTGCTGGTTCTTACGGCCACGGTCGATGACACGAGCAGTGACAGGGTCGATATCTCCACCGAATTTGGTGAACGACTCCAATTCACGATACTGTGCCTGTGCAATCTTCAACGTACCGGCCACCTTCTTCATGGCTTTGATCTGAGCGTTACCACCAACACGCGATACGGAGATACCGACGTTGATTGCAGGACGGATACCCTGGTTGAAGAGGTTCGTTTCAAGGAAGATCTGACCGTCAGTAATGGAGATCACATTGGTAGGGATATAAGCAGAAACGTCACCAGCCTGAGTTTCAATAATCGGAAGCGCTGTGAGTGAACCGCCACCCTTAACCATTGGCTTCATCACTTCAGGAAGGTCGTTCATCTCCTCAGCAACTTTCTGGTCCTTGATAATCTTCGCGGCTCTTTCCAAAAGACGGGAATGAAGATAGAAAATATCGCCGGGATAAGCTTCACGACCGGAAGGACGTTTGAGGATAAGTGAAATCTCACGATACGCAACTGCCTGCTTCGACAGGTCATCATAAACTATGAGGGCGTCGCGTCCTGAATCACGGAAGAATTCTCCGATTGCGCATCCGGCAAAAGGAGCATAATAACGTGATGTCGCAGAGTCGGACGCATTGGCGGCAACCACTACTGTATAAGGCATGGCGCCATATTTAGTGAGCGTGTTCACGATTGCGGCCACGGTGGAAGCTTTCTGTCCGATGGCTACGTATATACAATACACCGGCTCACCTTTCTCGTAATTCTCACGCTGATTGATGATGGTGTCGAGTGCAATAGCAGTCTTACCCACCTGACGGTCGCCAATTATAAGCTCACGCTGACCACGACCGATAGGTATCATTGAATCGACAGCCTTCAGTCCGGTCTGCAAAGGCTGATTCACAGGCTGACGGTAAATAACGCCCGGTGCCTTACGGTCGAGAGGGAGGTTAATACGTTTCCCTTCGATAGGTCCTTTGCCATCGACTGGCTCACCAAGAATGTTAATAACTCGGCCAAGCAGACCCTCCCCTACAGGAATAGAAGCAATCTCACCCGTGCGTTTCACCGACATGTTCTCCGTAACAGAGTTCACTTTGTCGAGAAGCACAACACCGACGTTGCTTTCCTCAAGGTTGAGAGCCACGCCCTTGGCGCCATTCTCGAATTCTACGAGCTCATTACTTCTTACATTCTCGAGTCCGTACACGTGAGCCACGCCGTCGCCGACGCTTAGCACAGTGCCTACCTCTTCAAATTTGACTTTTGAATTGATGTTTTCGAGCTCTTGTTTTAAAACATCTGATATTTCGCTGGGATT
>CAMWIH010000201.1 GCA_947174305.1 uncultured Porphyromonadaceae bacterium
CTCCTGTTTCTCCTGTTCTCCTGTCTTAATATTTATCTTTAACTTCTGTCTAAAATTTATCGTAATCTCCTGTCTGAATTGTCAGGATAAATTATTTCTTTTTCTTCTGAGGATCACAAGTGAGGCCAACGCCGAGCTTGTTGAAAATCTTATGATCCACCTCTCCCAACATCACCGTTGAGTGCATCTGACAGCCGTTGAGTTCAGGAAGTTTTTCCAGAGCCCGACGGCATTTTTCATCTGTTGTAGATAGCACCGAGAGCGCCACCAATACCTCATCTGAATGCAGGCGTGGGTTGTGACCGCGCAGATAGGTGAGTTTGGTATGCTGTATTGGCTCAATCATAGCCTGAGGTATGAGCTTCACGCTATGGTCAATTCCTGCCAAATGCTTTATGGCATTCAGGATCAGGGCTGAAGAGGGACCAAGGAGGGCACTCTGTTCGGCAGTGATTATGGTGCCGTCGGCAAGCTCGATTGCCGAGGATGCCTTGCCGCTTTGTGAGGCACGGTCGCGCGCCGCCTTGATGCATTTGCGATAGGAGGTGTCAATCTTGGCTTGCTTGAATAGTAGGGCAATCTTATTAACCTCTGCCTCGTTTCCTTCGCCGTCGGCCATATTGTTGAGGGCGGTGAAGTAACGGCGGATGATCTCATTTTTAGATGCGTGGCAACACACCGCGTCGTTGCTGATACAGAAACCTACCATGTTCACTCCCATATCGGTAGGAGATTTATATGGATTCTCGCCATAGATTCCCTCGAAGAGTGTGTTGAGCACAGGGAAGATTTCGATATCGCGGTTATAGTTCACCGCAGTCTTTCCATAAGCCTCGAGGTGGAATGGGTCGATCATATTGACATCGTTAAGGTCGGCCGTGGCGGCCTCGTAGGCGATGTTGACAGGGTGTTTTAGGGGAAGGCTCCACACAGGGAAGGTCTCGAACTTGGCGTATCCCGCTTCCACGCCGCGTTTGTGTTCATTGTAGAGCTGGCTGAGGCAGACGGCCATCTTGCCGCTTCCGGGTCCTGGGGCAGTCACGATTACCAAGGGACGTTCGGTCTTGATGTAGTCGTTCTTTCCGAAACCTTCGTCAGAGGCGATAAGCTCCACATTTGAAGGGTAGCCGTCGATAAGGTAATGATAATAGACCGTGATACCCATCCGTTCGAGCTTCTTTCGGAAAGCGTCTGCGGAGATCTGGCCATTGTAGTGGGTGACGCAGATGGAGCCAACCTTGAAGCCAAGGTTCTGGAACTCATTGCGAAGGCGCAGCACATCCTCATCGTAGGTGATGCCGAGGTCGGCGCGCACCTTGTTCTTCTCAATGTCGAAGGCGCTGATAACGATGACGATTTCTAACTGGTCCTTGAGTTTCTGGAACATGCGAAGCTTGCTGTCGGGCTGGAAGCCGGGCAAGACGCGAGAGGCATGATGGTCGTCGAATAATTTACCTCCGAGTTCGAGGTAAAGTTTGTTTCCGAACTTAGCGATACGCTCCTGAATGTGTTCGGACTGAATCTTTAGATACTTGTCGTTGTCGAATCCGTTTGTCATAACGGATTGCAAAGTTAACAAATTTTCGGGGGAAAAACAAGGGAATCAGGATCAGATATAGTTTCGGATGCTTACAAGGAGTTCTTCTGCCATAGCTAAAAGACGTATGAAATCGTCCTCATCGTAGTAAGTGAAATCCTCATAGTCTCCACTTTGACGACTCTCCATTAAAACAGAATAATATTTCCCAATTTCTCTTGGAAGTTTACCTGGCAAGATATAATTTAGATGAAACATTGCTTTTACTCCGGCATGAGAATTCGCGGTGATACTGTCCTTCAAAAGCGCTGCTAAAACAGCATAATAACTTGAATAATATAGTCTATTTATCGCCGCGTTATAGAATCCTCCGGAAGCCGTGAATTTGGCCTCTTCAAGAGTTTCTTCTGCTCTCTTTAATCGGTAGGCTATCAAATCCTTACGCGATTTATCATTCATTTCCTGTTTCATATTCTTATGGCATCTTTGTTAACATTGATGGTGAATGGTGTGACACGACTTTGCCATACTTTCTTAGGCATAATAAGTGGTGACAGATTTACATTTTCATCAATTTCTATATCGAAAATGGAACTGTATATTCTATATTTTAAATCCTTCCATTCCTTATTGTCCATTGTATCAGGAAGCAACATCAGAAGATCAAAATCAGAATCCGGCATTGCTTCTCCTCGGGCCGATGATCCATATAAGTATGTTTCGACTCCTGGGTAAAGCCGACGCATCATTATTCCTATTTTCGTTAATATAGCCTCTCTGTCCATATAAAGAACTGATTTAAACAATTTCAATTATCTCCTGCAAAAATAGTCTTTTATTTAGAAGACTCCAAATTAAAGTATAATATAAAGAGATTGAGGTGCGTCCGATATCAGATAAAAGTTGATGAAAAATAAGGGCGACAAATTGATTTGTCGCCCTTATCTGAGAATATTTAAATCAGCTGGTCTTGAGCCAGAGGTGATTTATTTTACAAGAACTTTAGAAGTTTTGTTGCCCTTAACAACGATGAAGAGACCGTTTTCGGGGTTAGCAACCTGTACACCCTGGAGGTTGAAGTATTTGGGAGCTACGTTGCTGTCAGATGCGATAGAAGCTACGCCAGAAGAGGGTACCCAGTCGGGAAGTTCTACATCATCACTTGTAGCGAAGAATACGAATGCTGATCCTTCATAGTCGAGAGTGAGGTAGATTGTACCGTCAAATTCCTCTTCGAGAGTGATGTTTGCAGGATTGCCACCATTGAATACCTCAGTGTCAGTGTCAACGGCAATTGCCTCACCATCACTACCACAGTTTACTTTGTTCCAGTCTTTATCTGCGAATTTGAATGGCTCGCCAGCAGGAAGAGCTGCAGGAACTTTAAGAGAGAATACTTTTTCTTCTACGAGTACTTTGAATTTCCACTCATCTAAAAGATCGTCCCATCCTGGTCCAGCGGAGCCGCGAAGATATACATCAGGGAATGAGTCATCAATAACGCCTTCAGCTTTAAGAGTAACTGTAGAAAGGTCGCCTGCAACAGTTACAATGTAATCAGCACTACCGGGAGTTACGATGTTTGCAGTACCAGAAGTAAGAGGAGTTGCCACGCCATCTTGAGGAACAGCACCATCTACTGTGCAGAGACAGCCACCATCGAAATCGTCCCAACTACCGCTTGCTGTAGAGATCTTGAACTGAGTAAGACCTTTGAGTTCAAGTGTATAAACACCGTCAGCATACTCAAATTCTACCGGGCTTTCAGCATTCCAATCGGGATCAAAAGCGGGTTTAGCACCGGTTGCATAGAGGGGAGCACCATTCTGTGCGTTAGCAGCGAAAGCGCAAAGGGCTGCAGCTGCAAAAGCGTAAAATTTCTTCATAATGAAGTAGATTTTAAGTTAGAAATTATTATTAATAGAAAAATTGTCTAAGTTAAGCCGGCACCGGGGTATTGTTATGTTTCAATCGAGGGTACCTGTTGGTTATGTAAGGCGGAGAGTTAAATCATGGTAATTCTCTTTACGCCTATAATCGGTGCAAAGGTAGAAACATTTTTTTAATTTTCAAAAAAATTAAGGAAAATTTTTTATATGGATTGATATAGAAATATTCCCCTACT
>CAMWIH010000202.1 GCA_947174305.1 uncultured Porphyromonadaceae bacterium
GATTTAAATATTAATTATGCCTACATTATTTATTCTATTCGGATTTCGTTTCTTCTTTTGGTCTAACGATCATGAACCAATTCATGTCCATATAATTAAAGGAGATTCCGAAGCTAAATTTAATGTTATTAGAGAGGTTGAATTAGTTGATAATCATGGCTTCAAAAAGAATGAATTAAGACTAATCGAATCCATTATAGAAGAAAACAGAGATATAATCATAGAGAGATGGAAGGAGTTTTTTAATAAAGGAGATTAAGGATGAAAAATAGAAATGATGTTTCTAAAATTACTATAACAGAATCTTCTGTTATAGTTGAGTTTAATGATGGAGTGGTTGGTGAGGAGTTTTTTTCATCATATCCTCGCTTGAACTACGCTACTATGGAAGAAAGATCAGAATTTTCAATTTCCTATTTCGGGATACATTGGCCTGAAATAGATGAAGATTTATCCTTTGAAGGATTTTATAAGAAAGCAATAATGCTGCATTCTGCTTCTATTTGAGATACTCGATGGTAACGATAAAGGATCTTGAAATAGAAGGATTGAAATTTAGGATAGGGATCCGGGAAGGTGAAATCGTCTTTATCGGCTTCCCGGCGTATGGTGCTAATGAGAAGGGTGGTGTGGAATGGTTGGAACATAAAATGAATGACACGGTTAAGAGGGGAGAGGATCCTCTCTTTTCAATTGTTGAAAAAGAGATAGATGAATATATTAAAGGGGAAAGAAAAGTATTTGACCTCCCTGCACACCATTATGGGACACCTTTTCAGAAGCGTGTGTGGAAAGAAATTGACCGCATCCCCTACGGATGTACAGCCACATATTCCGATATTGCCCGAGCTATTGGATGCGAGGGAGGTTATCAGGCGGTGGGAAATGCAGTGGGAGCAAATATGATATCCATACTCACACCATGCCATAGGGTTGTGGCAAAGAGTGGGGCCGGAGGATATGCATGGGGAATGAACATAAAAAGGCGATTGAACCTTATTGAACAATCGCCTTTATAAATGCCTTTGTTATGCTATAGAAAATTACGCTTCGGCCTTCTCCTCATCCTTGACAAGGTGGCCATATATATTGGTAACTATGGCTCCTATTGCCATGACTACGATAGACACAATCAAGACCAATGTCGCGCCACCCGCCTTCAAAAGCATCGGTATGAAGAATACGCCTAACACAGCTCCAACCTTCCCTACAGCGGCCGCGATGCCTACACCTTCACCGCGAGTCTCTACTGGATAAATCTTGGGGGGAAGCACGTAGGTGATAAGGTGCGGACCCATATTAAGGAATAATTCGAATCCCATGAAAGCTCCGATTGAAATCCATTTGTTCCAGTTGAAATGATAGGAAAGAAGCAGCAAGATTAGAGTGGCCGCACATAGCCAGAAACCAACCGACTGGATTGCCGTAATGCTCTTTTTCTTATTTATAAGCCAAAGCCCGAGGATGAAGCCCGGGAGCATGATGCAGCTTATATAGAGCGTTATCTTTACGGATGAAGCAACATGAAAAATCTCAGCCTCCCCGTCGGTGAAATGCTCCAGGCCGAGAGCCATGACGAGAATAGGGAGGAAAACACCGATTCCATACACACCTAATCCTTCGCAAGCCCAAGGGATTCCGCTAAGGATGACCCTTTTCCCGTTTTGGAAAATGAATGAGAAGATGTTTCCGCCTTGTGGTGCAGGGGAGGAGTTTGTCGCTTTCGTTGATGAAGCCGGTTTGGCAGGAACTGGAATCATCACATCTTTACCAAGGAATCCTTGCACTGCTTTCTCTGCCGCCTCCGTTTTTCCGTGATTCAGGAGCCATGTGGGGGATTCGTAGAATTTTATCCTTAAAACCAGCATCAAGGCCGCGATAGCGGCAACAATCCACATCAAGAGATGCCAGTCGGCAGCATTTTTAGTATCCATGATCACCCAGAAGCAGAGGGCGGCGGCGATAATATTACCGAGTGCAGAGGCTGTTTTAGTCACTCCCACCATCAATGCCCGGTCTTTTACAGGCATCAGTTCCGATACATAGCCCGAATCAAGGCTGTATTCCCCTCCAATTCCGAGGCCTACGAAGAAGAGGGCTATGGTAAGGATTGTGACATTGGGTATGAATATTGCTACAAGCGAGGCCACTAACATTAGCGCCGGACAAAAGCGGAAAAAGAAAAGGTAGCCATACTTGTCGCTGAGCGAGCCGAATATCACGGAGCCGATCCCTATGCCTATGAGGTCAATGCATCCGATGAGTCCCTGCATGAAGGTTGAAAGCTCGGGGTGGGCAAGTATATTCATCATAGGGATTATCACACCGGCAACCGTGGCGACAGCGGTTCCGATAAGCTGTCCGAGAGAAGCGACCGTTACAATATAAATATGCCTCCACGTGAGAGGCATATTTTCAATATTTTGCATTTGATTCTGAATCATCTTAATGATGGAAATATTTTGAAAAAATTTTATTCTTATGGAAAATTATATTCCTTTTGGGATATTCTATTCCCCTTCCGGCTTATGAGTTTGTTTTAGGCTGAAAGAAATCGTATGCGGGCAACAGGAAGAGCCATGTTGCCACGCAGAATGGACCTGTCAATGTCGGGAGTCCCATCGGTGCAAAGAATGCATTCATTGCCGCCTGAATAAAGACTGTGATGAAGATGCCGATTAAGGCCCATATAGCTGATTTCCACGAATTATTGCAGAATGTTGCTCCAAGTGCTATTCCGGTCAAGACTGCGCTGAATCCATAAAGGCCTTCGGCAATGTCAGCGCCGGGACCCTGCCATACAATCACGGTTGCCAAGGCCACCGCTGAGGCGATAGCCGCCCACATCGCGGCTCTCCAACTGCTCACGGCAAGAGCGGCAAGGAAGAAGATGCCTGTAACCCAGTTATTGATAAGGAATACTTGTGCAATACCTTTGAGCCAATAAACCACCAGATCTCCAAATCCAAAGTTGAGCACACTGTGCACGTCGCCGGGTAGTTCAGGGCTTCCCATATATTCCGGCGGAATGCCGTTGAAAAGACGGGCAGCCAAAAGGAAGAACCATGTAGAAAGCACGAATGGGAAAGTGAAGGCACTCAGTTTCCATTTTCCAAGTACGTTGTCGAGACCCGACTGCACCCATATTGTCATTGCCGAGCAGATTATCAGGGCAATCCACATCCATATTGTATTGCCAAGGAAGGTTGGAAAGGCACAACCTACCAGACATCCGTTGAAGCCCCATAGGCCTTGTGCCCCGTTCTTGTCGGGAAGCTGGAGAATATAACCTGTAAGAGTGGAGACGACAGCTCCAACCACTAATCCCCAAGCCACTGCCGGGAAACCCTCAGCGTATGCTCCCCAGAAAATACCGATTGTGAAAAGTAGGCCTGTCCACATATTGTCTTGAAACATTACCTGCCCGATTCCCCTAAGGCAAGTGCGTGGAAACTCCTTAACCACTTGCGATGCCGTATAAAGTTGTGCCATATTTGAATGTATTAGATGTTAAATATTATTCTTAAAAACTTATTGCACTCCGTGGGTTGCGTAGTGCATAAATTCCCATATAGCCATACCGGTTTGAACCCGTTTATAAATTTTTACGTTTAACATTTATAATAGTTTAAAAACATTAATAATTTTGTATATATCTG
>CAMWIH010000203.1 GCA_947174305.1 uncultured Porphyromonadaceae bacterium
TAATTTTGTAAAAAATAATTAATATGGAAATTAAACTTATTGAAAAATATTTTCCCAATTTGAACGAACGCCAACGCGAACAGTTTCAAATTATGATGGATGCCTATCCTGAATGGAATGAAAAAATAAACGTGATTTCACGAAAAGATATCGACAATCTGGAATGCAATCATCTGCTTCATTCATTGGCAATTGCCCGCTTCATTAAATTCACACCCGGCACCAAGGTAATGGATCTCGGATGCGGCGGAGGCCTACCGGGGCTCCCCTTGGCCGTAATGTTTCCTGAAGTGAGTTTCCATCTTATTGACCGAACCGGGAAAAAAATTCATGTGGCTCAAGAAATTGCCAAGGCTTGCGGTCTTGAAAACGTCACTTTACAACATGGCGATGTGGCCGAATGTAAGGAGCTCTTTGATTTTGTGGTGAGCCGTGCAGTGATGCCACAGCAAGATCTGATAAAACTCTGCAGGAAGAATATCAGTGGCAAACAAAATAACGGACTTCCCAACGGACTCATCACATTGAAGGGAGGCGACATATCGGCAGAGATGCGCGGAACACCCAAAGGAAGTGAGGTGGTGGAAATATCACAATACTTTGCCGAGCCTTACTTTGACACTAAAAAAATTGCATATTCCCCGATATATAAGTGAGTTAATTAGGAAATTCCCTCCCTTTCGGTAAAAAAAATTGCGATTACATTTTATTTTTAGTAAATTTGCAACCTACATTCGCAAATCAATTTAAACAACTTCTTTATATTATATGGAAATTGAAGGCAAAGTAATCCTTGACCTTGGCATGACCTCCGGAACATCTAAAGCCGGAAACGCATGGAAAAAAAAGGAAATAGTTGTAGAAACTTTCGGCACCTACCCCCGAAAAGTTAAGATGACTCTTTTCGGCGAACGCTCTGAGACTGTCGGTGCCGACGTAGGCCAATCCTATTCTTTCTCAGTAGATGTGGAGAGCCGTGAATATATGGGGCGCTGGTACACCGATGTATCTGCTTATTCTTCAAGACTTTTGACTCCCCCCACTCCCGGTGAACCCTATGCTCAGCCGGCAGCTGCGCCTGCGCAGACTTTCCAGCAGACCACAGTCACTACCGCAACTACAACGGCGCCGGCAGATCCCTTCGGTTCAAGCGACTCTGACGATCTTCCATTCTAAAGAATTGAAATACAATCAATATAATCGGAAGTGTGACAATTTGTATTGTCACACTTCTTTTTTCAAACTGTAATTATTCTACCCTCATCATTTATCCCTTTAATTGCCCAAACAAGTGGCGTTTGCACTTCTATAAGTATATAAAGAATTGTTCAATATATTCATATTTGGGCATCCTATAACACATTTTGAATTTTTTATAAAATTTTTCTTGCACAATGTGTTTTTTTTTATTAGTTTTGCTCCCGAAATAAGAAATTTAGATAAAGCTATCGTGCTTTAAAATTCACTAAGTATTGAAGATCAACAAATTAGATCTTCACAGGTAAAAAAGAAACGAAATAATTTTGGTTTAGCTAATATTTTTTTGAGAACTAAAGGAACAGTAGATTCACAATGTTATCAGATGTTCTCCCAAAAACCGAAATACATTTCTTACAATAATTTATATGGCTACCAATAAGAGCGAACAAAAAACTTATGAGAATCAGGCAGATACTGATTTGCTCAATGAAGTTGATTTGCTTTTTGAAACGAGTTGGGAAGTTTGTAACAAGATTGGTGGAATTTATGCCGTTCTTTCTACAAAGGCCCGCGTTCTCAAAGAACAATTTGACGACCGGCTGGTTTTCATCGGCCCGGATGTATGGAGCGCAGACAACCCTTCTCCATATTTCAAAGAGAAGAAAACAATCCTTAAATCTGCCTTAAGCAAAATCACTCTTCCATGGGGAATCACTATCCGCACCGGTCGCTGGGATATTCCCGGCTCTCCGCAAGTGATTCTTGTTAAACCGGGCGATACCGTCTCTCACCTTCCTGAGGTTTACGGAAAGATGTGGGAACGTTTCGGAGTGGATTCCCTTCACAGCTATGGCGACTATGAAGAGTCGTGTGCGTTCTCTGTGGCTGCATCCATTGTTATAAAGGCAATTGCAGCACACATGAAGGTGAGGGAAGGTAAAGTGATGGCCCATTTTGATGAATGGACCACCGGTATGGGACTTCTATACACCCGTCTTATCATGCCTAACGCCGCCTCTGTTTTCACCACTCATGCCACAAGCATCGGAAGGAGCATCTGTGGCAATGGCAAACCGTTATACGATTTCTTCAATGGTTATAACGGCGACCAGATGGCTGAACAGCTCAATATGCAAAGCAAGCATTCTCTTGAGAAAGCGGCCGCCCATGCGGCCGACTGCTTCACAACCGTGAGCGAGGTGACGGCTCGCGAATGCAAACAGCTTCTCGAAATCAGGCCCCAGGTTGTCACTCCAAATGGTTTCGAGCCTAATTTTGTGCCCAAAACTGTAAAATACAACAAACTCCGCAAGGAGGGGCGGGCACGCCTTGTTAGAATAGCCAATGCAATGGCCAACAAGGAAATTTATAACGACAACACTTTCTTCATTGCAACTTCCGGGCGCCATGAATATCGCAACAAAGGTCTTGACCTTTTCCTTGACAGCGTGGCTCGCATTGGCGCCAATCTTCCTAAGGGTGCAAAGGCTGTGGCTTTCAGCTTTGTGCCAGGTTGGGTGAAAGAGCCTTCCGGAACTTTGATGAACAAGCTTGGATTGGAAGGAAGCGATGACAACACTCCCGATTTCCTCACCCATCGTCTAAATAATGAAGACTCTGATGAGGTGTGCGTTCGCATTCGCGAACTTCAGGAGCAGGGTGCCTTAGATAAAGTCAAGGTCATCTATGCCCCGTGCTATCTTGATGGCAACGACGGCATCTTCAATATCTCATATTACGATATCCTGCCGGCCCTCGACCTCACCATCTTCCCCTCATACTATGAACCTTGGGGATATACCCCGATGGAAAGCGTGGCTTTCGGTGTGCCTACTATAACTGACGACAAAGCCGGATTCGGCCAGTGGGTGGCCGATAATTTCACACCGACACTCCGGCGTTGCGGCGTTGTGGTGATTCCGCGCACCGACTCAAACTATCAGGATGCCTGTGATAAGATTGCGGCAAAGGCCATTAACTACATTAAGGAAACTCCGGCTGGTCGCAGTGAAGCCCGTCATGCCTCTTTCCTGACAGCAGCAAAGGCCGACTGGCAGTTCTTTATGAAGCATTATGACCACGCTTTTGAAGTGGCTATCGCAAGACGAAACTATCGCAGAAAGTAATCAAATAATAAGTAAAACAACAATTGCGGAATGACTCCCCAATATAGTCTTAACTAAATATCTGAGTCTTTCCCGAAAATAAACAAGATATAACAATGAAACTTCAAGTAAGCAACACCAACGCTCCTGCATGGCGCAATCTTATCGTAAGCGCAGAGATTCCCAAGGAACTCAAACCGCTTGAGGAAATGTCGAAAAACCTCTGGTGGGTATGGAACAGCAAAGG
>CAMWIH010000204.1 GCA_947174305.1 uncultured Porphyromonadaceae bacterium
GCTTTCCCCAGAATATTTACAAATATGAATGAATCCTGCGTTCCGAATGGAACGTTGGAACAGAACGGCAGCGGAAAACTGAATCAGATTTCAGCCAGATTGCTCAAGTCTCTTTCCGATTTGGGTGTGAACTGTATATGGCTAACAGGCATAATTGAGAATGCAACCAAGACAGCTTTCCCGGAAGTTGATATACCGGCAGATAATCCCAATGTGGTAAAAGGAGAAGCAGGTTCTCCTTACGCAATAAAGGATTATTATGACGTGGCTCCGTGTCTTGCCGTGAATCCGGCCAATCGCATGAAGGAGTTTGAAGCCTGCGTGAAACGTATTCATAAGCAAGGTCTGAAATTGTTAATAGATTTTGTTCCAAACCATACAGCTCGGGTTTATCATTCCGATTCCGCTCCCAAAGGGATAGAAGATTTCGGAAGGGGAGATGACCACAACATGTTTTTTTCACCCCGTAATAACTACTACTATATAGTCAATCAGCAGTTTTCACCTGAATTTGATATCTCTTCCCAAGGAGATCAACCATATATAGAGTTTCCCTCTAAAGCCACAGGAAATGATTGTTTCACTGCCTTTTGCGGAAAGAATGACTGGTATGAAACCGTAAAGCTTAACTATGGACTCGATCCATGGAACGGGCAGGGGAGTTATGACCCCATTCCTGATACGTGGCTGAAAATGTTGCATATTCTCCGTTTCTGGGCTTCAAAAGGGGTGGATGGTTTCAGGTGCGACATGGTGTTCATGGTGCCACAGGAATTCTGGCATTGGGCAATTCCACAGGTGAAGAAGGATTATCCCGACATCATTTTCATAGGGGAGATTTATGATATAAATCTTTACAGGCCATTCCTGGATTATTGCCATTTCGATTATCTTTATGACAAGGTTAACCTCTATGATACCTTGGTAAGCATAGAGCGCAACAACTGGTCGGCAGCCCAGCTCACCTCCTGCTGGCAACGTGTGGAGGGGATAGGCGACAGCATGCTGAACTTCCTTGAGAATCACGATGAGGTGAGGTTTGCCTCAAAGGAATTTGCCAACGACCCGATGAAGGCGGTTCCTTATCTTGTTGTCTCCTCTATGTTCTCTAACGGGCCATTCATGATTTATTATGGTCAGGAGTTAGGAGAGATGGCACGTGATAATGAGGGCTTCGCAGGCGACAACAACCGTTCCACAATATTCGATTATTGGAGCTACGATACAATTAGAAGATGGTACAATGATGGAAAGTGTTCCGCTTTCTTGCTGACGCAGCACGAGAAATGGTTGAGGAAACTATATAAAACAGTGCTTCATCTCACCTCAGAGATTCCTGCATTCTATAAGGGTAAATTCTTTGATTTGATGTATTGCAATCACTTCAATCCACATTTCAATCCGCATAGGCAATATGCATTCTTACGTTACACGGAAGATGAGGCATATCTGCTGATAGCCAACTTTGACAGCGAACCGATCGAGCTCGAACTTAATTTCCCAGAACTGGCTATCGGAATGGCTCGACTCGAACAGGGAGAACAGGAAGCGGAGGATCTGCTGTGGAACAAAAGGTATATCTTTGACGTGTCGGATAAGCATCCGGCATCCTTCAAGATAAACGGCTATGATGCACTCATTCTCCCACTCAAAGTGCATAAAAAAGAGGAGGAAGAATGTGAAGAACTGAAAAAAGATGCCACAGCGTAAAAACAATCGGCAAAAAAGATGGAAAATTAAAAATTATATCTTAATTTTGTAGTATCAAATCAATCCTATCAAGAAATGAATGATTTCCGTCCGCCGATCAAGGTTTTTGCAGGGGCTGCCTCTAAATATCTTGGAGAGTCCATCTGTAAAGAACTGGGCATTGAATTAGGCAAAATGAACAAGGAACGTTTTGCCGATGGTGAGTTTGAAGTTGGTTTTGAAGAGTCGATTCGCGGTGCGCAGGTGTATCTTGTGCAATCCACTTTCCCCACAAGCGACAACCTGATGGAGCTTCTCCTGATGATTGACGCGGCCAAAAGGGCATCTGCAGAATCGATCATTGCAGTTATTCCCTACTTTGGCTGGGCACGTCAGGACAGAAAGGATAAGCCACGTGTTTCAATTGCCGCTAAGCTTGTGGCCGACCTTCTCAGCACAGCAGGTATTGACCGCCTGATAACAATGGATCTTCACGCTGACCAGATTCAGGGTTTCTTCGATGTTCCTGTTGATCACCTGTACGCCTCATCAATCTTTATCCCTTATCTTGAGAGTCTTCACCTTAAAGATATGGTAATTGCCTCTCCTGATGTCGGTGGTGCCAAGAGAGCTAATTCTTACGCCAAGTATTTCGATGTTCCCCTTGTGCTGTGTCATAAAGTAAGGGCTAAGGCAAACGTGGTGAGCAAGATGACAGTTATCGGTGATGTTAAGGATAAGAATGTGGTGCTTGTTGATGATATTGTGGATACTGCAGGTACAATTACCAAGGCGAGCGACCTTATCCTTGAATACGGTGCAAAATCAGTCAGAGCACTTTGCAGCCATCCCGTGATGAGCGACCCCGCTACTGAGAATGTGAAGAACTGCGGTCTCACCGAAATTATCTTTACAGACTCTATTCCTTACGTAAAGGAAAATCAGAAAGCGACAGTTTTGCCGGTAGCCAAATTGTTTGCCGATACAATACGTCGCATTCATAATAATCAGTCAATCTCTTCTCAGTATCTGTTTAAATAAGATTTCACTAAAATCAAAACTTCTATTTATTGAAGACGGTGTGTCAAATTAAAAAAATCTGACACACCGTCCTGCTTTTCTCCCAAAGGTACATTTTGATTGGCTCTCTTTTTGTATCTTTTTAACTTTCAATTGAGTTTGCTCAGAGGAATGAACCTTACTTCCAATTGAAGCGTTTAATAGTAAACCGGTTAAGAGGAGAAGGAATGTAACAGCTTTCCGTAAGCCGGAAATTGTTAAACCAAAAAAGATATGATCATGATTAAGAAACTTTTATTTGCGTTGATCGCCATTATTGGTTTGTCAACAACGGCTATGGCAAGTGACAAATATGTTCACGATGCCTCTGTTCTTCCTAAAGGTGCTCAGACCACACTTTCGAAAAATTTCAAATCGAAGGTAAGCGTAGTTAAGGTTGATAAGGATTTTGGGCGGGTATCCGAGTATGAGGTTGTAATGACCGATGGAGCTGAAGTTACTTTTGACAGAGATGGAAACTGGAAAGAGGTTGAGGTTAACGTGTCAAAGTCTGTTCCCTCCGGCTTCGTTCCGGCAGGTGTAACCAACTATGTCAAAGCCAATCAGAAAGGCCAGAGAGTTGTAGGTATTGAGAAGACGCGTGGTGGTTATGATGTGGAATTATCAAACGGTGTGGAAATGAAGTTTGATAAGGATGGAAATTTTATACGTTATGACAGATAAGCCGTAAGCATTAACTGAAGTACACCTTGCAGGAGCAACTTATCATAATATCGGCT
>CAMWIH010000205.1 GCA_947174305.1 uncultured Porphyromonadaceae bacterium
TATCTCCCCTATGCGGTCAAGATTTGTGCGGAAACGCAAAGGATCGTGCTGTATCGACACGGCTCGAAGTTCCATCATATAACGGTTAACAAGACTCGGAGTCTCATCAAAATTTATCACCTCTATTCCGTTCATAATTTGAGTTTTTTCATTTAGATTTCCCCGCCATCTCATCCCACAAAGCAAATATAATGTTTTTCCCTCTATCTGCAAAATAAAAACTGCTTGCAAAATAAAATTCAAGGCCTTGTGGCAAGTTCGATGATTTCGCAGTCGCGCATATCGGTGCCATCCACCGTCAGGCGTATGAGGGTACGCGCCTTATGCCATCCCTGTTGTCCGGCGGCTCCCGGATTGATATGGAGCAGGTCGAGATCTTTGTCATAAATCACCTTCAGTATGTGGCTGTGGCCGCATACCATCAGCTTTATCCCTTCCTCTTTCAGCAACTTTTTCATCCCCGGTGCCCAACGGCCGGGGTAGCCTCCTATATGCGTGAGGAGCACTCTCACCCCCTCCACCTCGAAAACCTCAAGCTCGGGGCATTTGCGTCTCACCATCCCGTGGTCTATGTTTCCGCTCACGGCGCGCACCACAGGCACAATATCTCTAAGTTTCTCTATTATCTCATAATGACCAATGTCGCCGGCATGCCACACCTCGTCGCAACCTGCAAAATGCGTGGCATATCGGTCATCCCAATATCCGTGCGTATCGCTAAGTATCCCTATCTTTTTCATGTTCCCAGTATCCTCTCGGCCTCCTCTTTATCACGCTCTATCTGTTCTCTCAGAGAATCGAGCGAGTCGAATTTCTCCTCATTCCTGATCCGGTCCACAAACGACAGTTTCACCACCTTCCCGTAAAGATCACCCTCAAATCCGATCACGTGAGCTTCCACCGTCACAGGGTTTCCACTTTCTATTGTCGGATTGTCTCCTATGTTCACAACTGCCGGCATCCCCTCCAACCGTGCTGCATAAACTCCTTTCCCGGGAAGGAGCATCCGCCGGCTTATGTCGAGGTTGGCCGTCGGGAAACCGAGTTTACGGCCTAAGTGACGACCGTTTACCACCTCCCCCTTCAAGACATATTCTCGCCCCAACATCTCTGTAGCCTCCTTCACATCCCCCCTTTCCAATGCACGCCTGATAAAGGTGGAGCACACACCCGGCAATTCACCGGCTGTCTCGACAATCAACCCTCTCTCCTCACCCAATCGTCGGTAATCCGACGGGGTAAGCCCCCTGCCGTCGCTCCCGAATTTATTATCATATCCCGTGATCAGGGCTTTCGCGTCATAACGTTCGCGCAAGATCTCCATCCATTCCCCGGCCGTAAGCGCACATAGCGTGGGAGTGAACGCCACTTCCTCTACCTCCACTCCGGTTCCCCTGATAAGCTCATCCCGTTCCTCACGGCTCTGGAGAAGCTTTGGCGCCCGCGCGGGGGCCACGGTTTCCAGGGGATGACGGTCAAAGGTGATCACAAGAGGGTGCAGACCATTTCGCTCCGAATATCCTTTCAGTGTGCGCAACACCTCCTTATGGCCACGGTGCACCCCATCGAAAGTTCCCACAGTCACAGCTCTTCCATTTCCATCTGCGTTTTTTTTCATGCTTTTCCCTAATATTTTGGCAAATTTAATAAATATTGCTTAAATTTGCAGATAATCAAAACCCAAATAGATAATCCAAATCTTCAATAGATAATAAAAAAAATAAATATATGAGCCAGATTAAATCAGTAGGTATTCTTACCTCCGGAGGGGATGCCCCGGGTATGAACGCCGCCATCCGCGCCGTGACACGCGCCGGCATTTTCGCAGGTTTCAAGGTGTTCGGCATTTACAGAGGTTACCGTGGCCTCATAACAGACGAAATCGAAGAATTCTCCACTCAGAACGTATCCAACATCATACAGCGTGGCGGCACCATTCTCAAAACCGCCCGTTGCAAGGAATTCCAGACTCCCGAAGGTCGCCAGTGTGCCTACGACGTTATGAAGCGTCGTGGCATTGATGCCCTCGTTGTCATCGGTGGTGACGGTTCGCTCACAGGAGCCCGCATCTTTGCCAATGAATTCAACATACCCATCATCGGCCTGCCGGGAACAATCGATAACGACCTTTACGGCACCGACACCACCATAGGTTATGACACTGCCCTCAACACCATCATGGACTGCGTGGATAAGATTCGCGACACCGCCACCTCCCACGAACGTCTATTCTTCATCGAGGTCATGGGGCGCGATGCCGGCTTCCTCGCCCTTAACGGTGCGATTGCCGCCGGAGCCGAAGCGGCCATTATCCCCGAGATTTCAACTCAGGTTGACCAGCTTTCAGAACTCATCCAGAACGGTTTCCGCAAATCGAAGAACTCATCAATAGTGCTTGTGGCAGAATCTCCGATCACCGGTGGAGCCATGGGCCTCGCGCAGCGTGTGAAGGAGGAATATCCCGGCTATGACGTGCGCGTCTCCATCCTCGGTCACCTTCAGCGCGGTGGGTCGCCCACAGCCCACGTCCGCATCCTCGCGTCGCGCATGGGAGCCGCCGCAATCGATGCTCTCCTCGATGACCAGCGCAGCGTAATGATCGGTGTCAAGAACGATGAGATTGTCAATGTGCCATTCACCAAGGCCATCAAGAACGACAAGCCAATCAACCAGCAACTGATCTCCACCCTCCGCCGACTTTCAATCTGATCGGCCGGGAGCCTCCGAGCTTCCGCAAAATGAAGCGGGGGTCAATGCCCCGCTTCATTTTTCGCCTATCACGCCTATCAAAAAAAACTCAAAATAATTTTGCAATTCCAAAATATTTTCCTAACTTTGTAATCGAAACAAGGGCGAATACCAGAGTGGCCAAATGGGGCAGACTGTAAATCTGCTGGTTTATACCTTCGGTGGTTCGAATCCATCTTCGCCCACTCAGACTAACACTTACAACATCAGAAACGCATACGAAAAAAGGAATCCGGCTGGATTCCTTTTTTTCGCTTTAGACAGTTATATAGGCGTGGTAGGCAGAATAGGCGATTTAGGCATTATAGGCTGGATAGGCGATGTAGGCTGGATAGGCGATGTAGGCTGAATAGGCGATGTAGGCTGAATATCCTAAAAATGAAGCGGGGCATTGAGCCCCGTTTCATTTTGCGGAAGCTCGGAGGCTCCCGCCACGACAGATGCCAATTCCAACGATAATGCCTATCCCGCCCAAATCGCCTACTTCGCCTATATCGCCCAAATCGCCTATATCGCCTAATTTGCCTAATTTGCCTATACCGCGGGAATCGCCCATAGCGCCCATGCCGCCGATCTAGACTATACCGGCACAGGGTCAGGTGCGGACGATCCCG
>CAMWIH010000206.1 GCA_947174305.1 uncultured Porphyromonadaceae bacterium
TCCCGATAGCAAGATCGTTCGCAGAAAAGGGAGATTGTATGTAATCAATAAGAAGAATCCAAAACTTAAACAGCGTCAAGGATAATTTTATTACCTTTGCAAATAAATTGTAAGATACAATATGGCAGTAAGAATTGTCGGCGTAGATTTGCCGCAGAACAAAAGAGGTGAGATCGCCTTGACTTATATATTCGGTATTGGCCGCAGTGCCGCCAACACCATTCTTTCCAAAGCAGGTGTTGACCGAGATATCAAAGTTAAAGACTGGACCGATGCTCAGGCAGCGGCCGTTCGTGAAGTAATCCAGAGCGAATATAAGGTAGAGGGAGACCTCCGTTCCGAGATTCAGCTCAACATCAAGCGCCTGATGGATATAGGTTGCTACCGTGGCATCCGTCACCGTCTTGGTTTGCCGCTTCGCGGACAGAGCACAAAGAACAACGCACGTACCCGCAAGGGACGTAAGAAAACAGTTGCTAACAAGAAGAAAGCTACTAAATAATAACATAAAAGTATGGCAAAAAAGACAGTCGCAGCTAAGAAGAGGAATGTCAAGGTTGACGCATCCGGTCAGCTTCATGTGCATAGCTCTTTTAACAACATCATTGTGTGTCTGGCCAACAGCGAGGGTCAGGTTATCTCCTGGTCGTCCGCAGGCAAGATGGGCTTCAGAGGCTCAAAGAAGAACACTCCTTATGCAGCTCAGATGGCGGCACAGGATTGTGCGAAAGTTGCATACGATCTCGGCCTGCGCAAGGTTAAGGCGTATGTGAAAGGACCCGGCAACGGCCGTGAGTCAGCAATCCGTACCGTTCATGGTGCAGGCATCGAAGTAACAGAGATCATCGACGTTACTCCGCTTCCGCATAACGGATGTCGTCCACCCAAAAGAAGAAGAGTCTAAGAATAAATCACCGTTTGGAACGTTAGAAAGTTAGAGCGGTAAAAGACTTAACCCGTTATAATCGTAATAAAAGATAATTTCGGAGAGTCCGCTAAGCCTCAGTCCTGAATGCGAATAGACTGTCAAATATCTTTCTCTCGACGGTCGCGGCTGCGCTAAGGGAAGGGCTCATGGGCTAAAAAATTGAAAAAAGAAAATGGCAAGATACACTGGACCAAAAACAAAAATTGCGCGTAAATTCGGAGAGCCGATTTATGGCGATGACAAAGTTCTGGCAAAGAAGAATTATCCGCCGGGACAGCATGGCGTGAACCGCAGGAGAAAGACATCAGAGTATGGTCTGCAGTTACGCGAGAAGCAGAAAGCAAAATACACTTACGGAGTATTGGAACGTCAGTTCCGTAATCTTTTCGAGAAAGCGGCCCGCACCAAAGGTATTACCGGTGAGGTTCTTCTTCAGCTTCTCGAAAGCCGTCTCGATAATGTGGTTTATCGTTTGGGTCTTGCGCCCACACGTCCCGCAGCTCGTCAGATCGTTCTTCACAAGCACATCACAGTAAACGGAAAGGTAGTAAACATTCCTTCGTTCCGTGTTAAGCCCGGTGATGTAGTGGCAGTGAGAGAGAAATCCAAGTCTCTCGAAGTAATCGCCGATTGCCTTGCAGGATTCAATCACAGCAAATATCCCTGGATTGAGTGGGATGAGAGCGTGAAGGGTGGAAAGTTCCTCCATGTACCGCAGCGTGAGGATATCCCCGAGACCATCAAGGAGCAGCTGATCGTCGAGTTGTATTCTAAATAATAAAAATTAAGATACCCATGCCAATTTTAGCATTTCAAAAACCTGACAAGGTCATTATGCTTGAAGCCGACAACAAGTTCGGCAAGTTTGAATTCAGACCTCTTGAGCCGGGTTATGGACAGACCATAGGCAATGCATTGCGTCGAATCTTGCTTTCGTCGCTTGGCGGATTTGCCATTTGTTCGATCCGCATCGACGGTGTGGCACACGAACTTGACACCATTCCCGGTGTTAAGGAAGATGTCACCAATATTATTCTGAATCTCAAGCAGGTAAGATTCAAGCAGCTGACTGAGGATCACGAAACTGAAAAGGGAGTGATCACAGTGTCGGGACCAGATGTGTTCACCGCCGGCGACTTGGGTAAGGTGCTTTCCGGGTTCGAGGTGTTGAACCCCGAGCTGGTGATATGCCATCTCGATCCCTCGGCAAGTTTCACAATGGAGTTCACAATCAATAAAGGACGCGGTTGGGTGCCGGCCGATGAAAATCGCGAACTTATTGCGGGAGGACCGGTAGATGAGATAGCCATCGATTCTATCTACACTCCGATCAAGAATGTGAAATATGCTGTCGAGAACTATCGCGTGGAGCAGAAGACCGACTATGAGAAGCTTGTAATGGAGGTGACGACCGACGGTTCGATCCACCCCAAGGAGGCTCTCAAGGAGGCATCAAAGATTCTGATTCAGCATTTCATGATGTTCAGCGACGAAAAAATATCGCTTGAAGCTCCTCAGGAGGATACTCCTGAAGAATTCGATGAGGAAGTTCTTCACATGCGTCAGCTTTTGAAGAGCAAGCTCGTTGACATGGATCTTTCAGTGCGTGCGTTGAACTGTCTGAAGAGTGCAGAAGTAGAGACTTTGGGCGAGCTCGTGGTATTCAACAAGAACGATTTGTTGAAATTCCGCAACTTCGGAAAGAAGTCGCTCAGCGAGCTTGATGAGCTTCTCGAAAAGCTTAACCTTTCCTTTGGAATGGATATTTCAAAATACAAATTAGATAAAGAATAAATCGCATAATGAGACACAATAAAAAATTCAACCACCTCAGTCGTAAGAAGGGACATCGTGATGCGTTGCTCAAGAACCTCACCATCGCCCTCATCTTGCACAAGAGAATATTCACGACTGTGGCAAAGGCCAAGGCTCTCCGCGTATATGCCGAGCCTCTGATCACCAGATCAAAGAATGACAGTCAGGCCAACCGTCGTCTCGTTTTCAGCTATCTCCAGAATAAAGAGGCTGTAAAAGAGCTCTTCGGTGTTGTTTCTGACAAGGTTGCTGACCGTCCCGGCGGTTATCTCCGCATCCTCAAGACAGGCAACCGTCTTGGTGACAATGCAGAGATGGCAATGATCGAGTTTGTTGACTTCAACGAAAATATGCTCGAGGCTAAGACCGAGAAGAAAGCCAAGTCAACTCGTCGTTCACGTTCAAAGAAAGCCGCACCTGCCGCAGAGGCTGCTCCCGCAGCTGAGGCACCCGCAACTGAGGCTCCTGCTGAAGAGAAGGCAGAATAAAATCAGCTTGCAGGCTGTATGAAATAATAAGCCGGCGACTCACCGGTCGCCGGTTTAAATGTCTCCATAGTTCAATGGATAGAATATCGGATTCCGGTTCCGACGATTAGGGTTCGACTCCCTATGG
>CAMWIH010000207.1 GCA_947174305.1 uncultured Porphyromonadaceae bacterium
ACATGCATTAACTGTTTCCTTAGAAACAGTGCAGGCGTTCGTTGTGGCAGACGACTCCACTTTTTCGAGAGCGTTCATATAGGTTCAATTCATTTTTCAGCCGTGGCTGAGTGAGTTCTTTCCGCAGAGGTTTCCCTCGCTCATTTTGCACCATAAGGCAATTTTACTGCCTCCAATGCTTTTCGGCCTCAAATATACAAATAATTTATTTGCCGACAAAAAAATCGGTTGATATTTATGAAGTTGAAGTTCTTTTATGTTTTAAGTTACCTTTCCTGCCTTTTCATTTGTCACTTCTCAACTTCCATTGAGATGACACGGATGTCCTCTACGGGACGGTCGTCACGTCCGGTGGCAGCGTTCTGAATCTTTTCCACAACATCCATTCCTTCCAGCACTTCACCGAAAACGGTATATTGGCCATCAAGATGCGGGGTGCCACCAACCGTGGTGTAGGCCTTTACTATCTCCTCAGGCATCTCAACCGACACATTTGCTTCCGTCTCCTTTATGAGTTGCTGACGCAAAGCCTCCAATCCCTCTCGGTCGCCGGCCGCCTGAAGCTCCTTTATCTTGTCGCCGTTCTTCCTTACAAGAGAGTTGAAATAATCCTGAAGCTTGGAACCGGCACTCTGACGCGCCATCATCTCCACATCCGAATCAGAATACTTATTCCCGGTTACAATGTAGAACTGCGACCCTGAGCTTCTGCGTTCAGGATTAACGTTATCTCCGGTGCGAGCGGCTGCAAGGGCTCCATATTTATGGAAATGTTTGGGATAGAGAATTTCAGCTTCAAGAGTATATCCGGCACTACCTGAGCCAAGACGGGCCTCAGGACCTGCAGTCTTTGAGTCGGGATCACCGGTCTGAACCATGAAGTCCTTTATAACACGGTGGAAAAGTACACCATTGTAGAACCCTTCATTGACAAGCTTAAGGAAATTATCACGATGTGCCGGAGTATCATCATAAAGCTTAACTTTTATATCGCCCATTGTGGTCTTTATATCCACAACAGGTCCGGAGGGAATCAAATCTTCTGCCATAATGTTTTGATGGAAAAATGCTGAGAGAACAATCAGCACTGCTATTAATTTGAATTTCATTTATCTTATCAGTTAGATTGAATCAGGGGCAGATTGAAGCCTCTATTCCTTACATCGCTTCCCCTTCAGAATAAATCCTCTTATAGATTCTTCTGAAATTGTCATCAGAGGAACGAAGTTCTTCAACATGTTCCTTGTAATCTTCTCCCCATATCCCTTCAAGGAGGGATCCGATATATCTGCGGTCGCGGTCGCGTTCTATGGCTCCTTCGATGAGAGGGGTAAGCCAACGGTCAAATTTTTCGCGGTCAACAGCCGAAAGATATCGGGCCGTGCTTGCAAGGAATTGTCCCGATGTGTCGGCTAAACGCAATTTGCAGATAAGCTCGCCCATTTCAGGTTCGCAGGTATCAACGTTATCAACGATATATTCATATATCGCCATCCCCTCCTGTTCTTTATCTATATCCATTAGTTTCCTTTCTTTTTGGGAAGCAAGACACCACTTTAGAAAAGACCGCTTTCAGTTTTTCTACTGTCTCACCCCGTAATTTTAAAGTTGAAGTACAAATTTACGAAAATTATTTTTAATTTTGTAAATGATTAACACAGTTTTTAAGTTAGCGGTAAAAAATAATGGATAATTTCATCATTGTGATCGGAAGGCAATTCGGATGCGGAGGACGTGAGATAGGGCGTAAAATTGCTGATGCATTTGGCATTCCCTATTATGACAAGACACTCCTTTCAAAGGCGGCAGAGGAATTCGGGATTGACCCTGAAATTTTCCGTGCCGCCGATGAGAAACGCCCCTCTTTCCTGCGCAATTTCCTTGGATTGAGTTGCGGCACCTCCAATTCTCCTTGTGCTCCCGGGACAATCTCTCATTTCGGACCCGGCACCCTTGCGCCTGAATCGCTCTATAACGCACAGTCAGAAGTGATACGTTCCATCTGTGAGAGAGGAAGCTGCGTGATAGTGGGACGAACGGCAGACTACGTGATGAGACATCACCCCGGGCTCATTTCAATCTTTATTCAGGCTCCGATGGAACATCGCACAAGAAAGATTGTGGCCAGAAATGATGCTCCTGACGAAGCTTCAGCAACAGCCCTGGCAAAAAAACATGATAAAGGACGGGAAAGTTATTACAATTATTTCACCAACCGGAATTGGGGCACGGCAGAAAACTATCATCTTTGCTTCGACTCCTCACGTTTTGATGCCGATGCCATCATAGCATTGCTGAAATCATATATCAATTCAAAAAAAGATTAAACCTTTTCATCTCTTTTTGCCTTTTAGTATATAAAGCTCAAGATTATGAAAAAGACATTATTTTTTATCTGTTACGTGGTCGGCATGTTGATTGGCGTGATGTTGCTGATTTTCAACTATGAGGCAATGAATCGCGATCAAGCCATGTTGCAATATACCATGATTGCCGCCGGTGTGATTTTCATTATTCCGGGGATTTTCCAGCTCATCTCTTCGTTAAGCCCTAAAAAAGATGAATTCGGAAACATCCTCCCCCGCAAATGGTATTCAACGGTGGTGGCCGTGATTGCTTTGCTATGGGGTATCTATATCCTTATCATGCCGTTAGGCTATAAAGATAATCTAAGCATTACGCTCGGCATATCGCTTATACTTGCCGGGGTTGCTCAGGCTGTATGGATTGTAAAAACCTCTGAATCCACATTCCTCAGATTCATCGTGCCTGTAGTGACCGTCGTAGTCGGTATTTTGGTTTGTTCGGTGCTGAATCATTATCCCGACAATGGGAAAAGCGCGCAGATTGGAGCCATCATATCGGGTGTGATGCTTTTGATTTGGGGAGTTAACGGATTTTTCTCATTGCGATCCAAACGCGTTGTGGCGGCAGCAGATAAAGCCGCCAAAGTTGAAAGGAAAGCTGAAAAAGAGGAGCGCAAGGCCCAGAAAGAGCAAGCCAAAGAAGCACGGAAGGAGACAGAGTCTCCCGTATCAGAAGTCCAGGCTACCGGAGGAGAGGAGGAAAAAGAACCAAAAGAGACCACTCCGGATGATAACAAATAAATATTATTTTGTATAACCGGATTTTAATGGTAAATTTGCATTGCAGAAATGAGGTCTGTCGCTGCGTGATACCCTTTCAGGTTCACGGAGAGGAAAGTCCGGGCAACACAGAGCGCCGCACATCCTAACGGGAAGCCGGCGGCGCCATCGGGGCAAGTGTGACAGAAAATAACCGCCCTCCCCACCACGGGGAGGGCAAGGGTGAAACGGCGGGGTAAGAGCCCCCCGGCTCCGCAG
>CAMWIH010000208.1 GCA_947174305.1 uncultured Porphyromonadaceae bacterium
TCTTCAAGAGTTTTCATAAAGTAAAGTTATACATTTTCAACAAAAAATATATGCTTTCCTCTTTACCTTTGCCCTAATTTCTTTCAATATTTTTGAGACTACGTTTAAGGAATTTCCATGCATATATATATAACCCATTATCATGATTGCTGAGAAAAGAGCATCCAGGGCTTTGGAGTTATTTAAATGGGTTCACCTTACCGTATATATTACCTCTTTTTACTGCTTTGCGATAGGAAAAATAAAACTTAGTGAAGATAGCTGTTGACATTGCAATTGTGCTAAGCTCAATCCAATTCCCATCTGTAACTATTGTGTGGTATATACAATATATCAGTCCCGCAAAAAATGATACAGCGAGAATGAAAGAAATATTGCGATTGGTAATATTATTTATCATTTTAAGATGGTTTATCTATTTTGATTTTATAAGTCTTAAAGCTGTGGCGAGTGCTTAGGTTATTTCTTTTTCTTTTTCGGAAAAGGCAACGCTTCCCAAAGAATAGAGATTACCTCTCTTGCCTTATGAGGTTGAGAAAAATCCAAGATGTAGCATTCCTTTGCCCCTTCATAAGGATGGCCTGTCTCGGCATCAGCCATTAATGGAGCGATAATATCTAATTTCTTGATATAGGCCGTGTTGTCACAGGCAGTGATCACACACTTCTCATTAACATAGATTATATAATCTCCCATCATCTTTCGATAACGGACTTCTCCCAGCGGAGACAAGACTTCGCAAAGGCGCTCAATAAATTCAATTTTACATGCCATATCACAAAGTTAAGCATTTTTTGATTATTTTCAAAAACTTACAATATATTGAAAATAAACGGCGTTTTATCTACATATGTTCATTCAAAAAGAATCCCACTATGAAACGTATTGTATCCTTAGTTGCCTTTTTGAGCTTCACTATAAATCTTTTTGCTTCAAATCCGGTACTTGATAATCCTGACAACTCTCCATTCGGGGGTGTACGTGTCGGTTATGACTGGAGCCTTCCCGGCAAATGGGATACTCCAGTTGGAGATGACATTGATTTATTCAAATCGGGACCCGGCATATCGATAAGCGGCATTTATAATTTGCCGGTTATAGCCAATCTTTTTTTTGAACCTGGTATTACTTTCTATTATGATCAATATGCCTATAAGGATCTACTAATAACAAATGAACAAGGAGGCATAATCGATAAAGATCCTAAAGTCATTAAATATGGTTTACGCATCCCATTAGTTTTTGGTTACCGATTTGATCTCTCTGATAGATTCAGCGTATCGTTATTCACCGGTCCGCAGATCGGATATGCTTTTTCCGGAAAAATAAAGTTTAAGAATAAGGATAAAATGGAAGATCCTCTTCCTGAAGACCTCTTCGGTGATTATGGACAACGACGGTTCAATATTGATTGGAATATCGGGTCTTCGTTTGAAGTTGACTATCACTGGCAATTTTCTATCATAGGATCATTGGGCTTGAATGACATTCAGAAGAATTCAATTAATTTTAAGGAGAATCGTGTAACCTTTGCGTTAGGATATAATTTCTAACCTGAATGTGACGGATATATCTTATCGACCGGCTAAGGGTTTAGTTATGCGATATGGTTAATTCAATGTTTTTATGTAATTTTGCAAACTGAAAATATAGTGGAAAACCAGATTCCATTTTTATTAAACAGCATATTATAAAATTCTCTATAAATGGGAAGAAAACAGAAACCATTGCCTATTGTCGAGGCCGTTGAGATTACAGGAGTTGCCGCTGAAGGAAAGGCGTTGACAAGAACTAAAATTAAACCTACTGATGAAACACCTATTGTCGTGTTCATCCCTTTTGGCGCCCCGGGAGACATAGTGGATATTAAAATCGATAAAAAGAAGAAAAGCTATGCCGAAGGTCATATAGAACGAATGATTAACCCCTCTCCCATTCGGATTACACCTAAATGTGAGCATTTCACTATCTGTGGCGGATGCAAATGGCAACATCTCCCCTATTCTGAACAGCTAAAGTTTAAGCAACAGCAGGTAACTGATGCCCTTGTTCGGATTGCAAAGGTTGATTTGCCAGAAATCTCCCCAATCTTGGGTTCAAATAAGATATGGCAATACCGTAACAAAATGGAATATACATTCTCCAACAAAAAATGGAGAACATGGGAAGATGTAAAATCGGGTAAAGAGTTTACAGATAGCCCCAATGCTTTAGGATTCCATATTCCAGGTGGTTTTGATAAGGTTTATCATATAGAGGAATGTCATTTACAGGATGACCTTGGCAACAGGATAAGGAATTTCATTTATGAATATGCCGAAGAGAATGGATTAACATTCTATAACATTAAGGAAAACACCGGACTTCTTCGCACTTTGATGATTCGTATCGCATCTACCGGGGAAGTTATGGTCTGCATCTCATTTGGCGAGGATAACCGTCAGGCTTCGGAAATGCTTTTAAATGCAATATCCGATAAATTTCCTGAAATAACATCACTTCTTTATGTAGTCAATTTAAAGCTTAACGATACTATTGGTGACCTGGAAGTGAAAAGTTACAAAGGCCCTGATTATATTGAGGAAGAGATGGAAGGGCTTCGGTTTAGGGTAAATGCCAAGTCATTCTATCAAACCAATTCCTTGCAAGCATACGAACTCTATAAAGTTACGCGGAAATTTGCCGGCCTTGATCCTGAGCAAATAAATGAAAACAAGGAAAAACCTTTGGTCTATGACCTTTATACCGGTACCGGAACAATTGCAAATTTTGTTGCTCGTCAGGCTCGTCAAGTCATAGGAATTGAATATGTTGAGGCTGCCATAGAGGATGCTAAATTGAATGCATCGGTTAATGGTCTTGATAATACACTTTTCTATGCAGGAGATATGAAGGATATCCTTACGGATGAATTTGTAAGCAAGCATGGTCGTCCGGATGTGATGATTATCGATCCACCACGTGCCGGAATGCACGAAGATGTTGTGAAAGTCATTCTTAATGCCGAACCGGAAGTATTGGTATATGTGAGCTGCAATCCGGCCACCCAAGCACGCGATCTTAGCCTTTTAGATGAAAAATATAGAGTGACCGATGTGCAGCCTGTTGATATGTTCCCACATACTCATCACGTGGAGAATGTAGTGAGATTAATAAGGAGATGAAGAGTCAAACTTGAATATCTCTTTCTCGGATAATTTAAAAGAGATGATGCAATTAAGAAATAAATG
>CAMWIH010000209.1 GCA_947174305.1 uncultured Porphyromonadaceae bacterium
ACCTATTTTAACATCCCGTTTTTTGCATAATTTATGTTACAAATATTATTTTTGCATATCAAAGTTAAACTTTGGCACGAGAATCAAATCTTATCCTTAAAAAATAATTTAAATATTCATTGATATGAAACGAATCGCATCTCTCATCCTCTCTCTCATCGCATTGGTGGCCGTAGCTATTCCAGCTTCCGCCCAGTTCCCTTCTGTTCAGCTCAAGACCCTTGACGGTGCGCCCGTTGATGCGGCCACGCTCTCCAACGATGGCAAGCCTTTCGTGGTAAGTTTCTTCGCAACATGGTGCAAGCCTTGTCTCCGTGAATTGAAAGCAATCTCTGAGGTTTATCCCGACTGGCAGGACGAAACAGGAATGAAGCTCATTGCGATCTCCATCGACGAGGCACAGAACGCCGGCAAGGTTCGTCCCCTTGCAGATGCACTTGGCTGGGAATATGAAGTGTTGCTCGACACTAACTCCGAACTGAAGGCGGCAATGGGCATTCAGTCTGTTCCTCATCTCTTCATTATTGACGGCAACGGCAAGATTGTGGAGAACCGTTCCGGATACACCGAAGGCTCCGAGGAACACATCATCGAAAAGATTCGCGAACTAACAAAGTAACAACCCCCAATATCTGACACCATGAGCGCATCCCCCCGCTTCCTCCTCCCCATCGCACTGACAGCCCTCGTGGCGGGTGCTTTCACAGCCTCTGCCGACGACAAGGTGCAGGTCCACGGATCTGTCCAGGCCAACGCCTACGTTCCCGATGATCCGAATGATCCGGAATATCAGCTCACCGACAAGAAACATTTCCTGTTCAATACTTACGCAGACGTGGGTTTGGTCAGCAAGTACGTGGATGCTGGCCTAAGGTTTGAGTTTGCCAAATGGCCGCTTCCTCAATACCAGAAGATGGACGGCTTTGCTGGCTGGGGTGTCCCTAATATATATGTAAAGGGAAAATGGAAGGGTGTGGAACTTACCGCCGGTGATTTCTACGATCAGTTCGGCTCGGGTTTCATTCTCCGCACATACGAGGATCGGGCGCTCGGTATCGACAACTCCTTGCGTGGAGGCCGTTTGAAAATTAATAGCATTAACGGTCTCCGCCTCACCCTTCTTGGTGGAGTTCAGCGTAACTATTGGAAATGGAACCGTCACACTCAGGTGTATGGTGCCAATGCCGAAGTGTTCATGCAGGATTATTTCAAAGGGATAGCCGACCGTGGAGCCAACTGGATGATCGGAGGTTCATACGTGCTTCTGAATGAGCAGAAGGATGAGATTGCCCTTCCTGGAACGGACCTCGCTCTCAATCTGCCCAAAACGGTCAATGCCTTTGATGTCCGCTCTCAGTTCTCAAAGGGTGCGTTCAATGTAACCGGTGAATTTGCATGGAAGGGTCAAGACCCTGAGAAAATAAACTCATACATATATCGGCCGGGTACGGTATATATGCTTGCCGGCTCTTATTCAAAGACCGGATTGAGTGCAACCTTGCAGGTGAAACGAAGTGAGAATATGGGGTTCCATTCCGACCGTATGCTCACCGAGTCCACAATGATCAACCATTTCCCGCCATTCGCTTATCAGCACACATACGCCTTGGCAACCCTATACCCTTACGCTACCCTTGATTATAAGGGAGAATGGGCTCTGCAGGGATCGTTCGCATACAATTTTAAGCGCAAAACTCCGTTAGGAGGTAAGTATGGCACCAAACTTTTTGCCAATATCAGCTATATATCAGGGTTGCAATATGGTGATAACCCCGAGTCACCGGTTGGTAACCTTTGGGGAACAGACGGACCGTCAACTTCCTTCTTCAAATTCGGAGAGCTCTATTATTTTGACTTCAACCTCCAGATAGAAAAGAAGATAACATCTGCTTTCCAGCTGACTTTCATGTATATGAATCAAATATACAATCCCCGTGCGCAGGCCACTACCGCCGAATACGGAGAGGAGAACATAAAGAGCAATATCTTCTCTTTAGACGGCAAGTATAAGATTAATAAGAAATTTAATCTTCGCGCCGAGTTGCAGTATCTTACCACCCGTCAGGATCATGGCGACTGGGCATTCGGACTCGTCGAATTCACCTATGTGCCTTGGGTGACTCTCAGCGTGAGCGACAAATGGAACTGCGGTGGAGGCGAAGGCCACTTCTATCAGGTAGGCGTAACAGGCAACTACAAGTCCAACCGCCTCATGATTAGTTATGGAAAGACCCGCGAAGGCTTTGACTGCTCGGGTGGCGTATGCCGAATGGTGCCTGCCACAAAAGGTATTAAGATTGATTATAACTACTACTTTTAATTCTTATTTTGATGAAAAACAACACATTCTTTAGAAATTCAATTTTGGGTGCTGCCGCAATCCTTCTCTCCTCGGCGATGGTTTCCTGCGACGATATAGCTTCCGACGACCGCTATTTCGAGGTCGAGGATATCACACCCGTCCGCAATATCCTCATTGAGGACTATACCGGACAACTTTGCCTGAATTGCCCCAACGCTCATGAGGTGATGGAGGCGCTTGAGGAAAAGTACGGAGAAAATGTGGTGCCTGTCAGCATTCATGCCAGCGGTGCCCTTGCCCTCAATCGCCGTGTAACCAATTTCGCAAGCGGACGTATTGGCCTTGGCACTCCTGAAGGAGCTTACTATTATGAGCAGATTGGAAATCCCGCGCTTCCTTATGGTGTAATCAACGGCAGATTTTCTGGTGCTTCGGAAACTTGGACATCTAACGCCAAGATTCAGCTTACACTCCCCTCGGCTCTTCAAATCAACATTAATCCGGTGGCAGACATTCAAGCCAATGAGATTAAAATTGATATCGAACTTATGCCAGAAGAGAATATGGAAGGTCAGCTCATGGTCTGGATAATTGAGAACGGCATTGTGGCACAGCAGCTCATGCCCGACAAGACAACCAACAAGGAATATGTACACAACAATGTATTCCGAGCTGCAGTCAATGGCCAGGATGGTGAGGCAGTAACTCTAACAAAAGCCCAGAGTCACCATTCATCCTATACCATAGAGATCCGCGACAACAAAGAGGAGAAATGGAATCCTGAAAACCTTTACGTCGTATCTTTCCTTAAAACCCCCGCCGGAGTTGAGCAGGTGAAGAAAGTAAAAGTCAACATTTAAAGATTTCAACCCAACTCATAATGAAATTAAACTCATAATGAAATTAAAAATAGGCTTCGAT
>CAMWIH010000210.1 GCA_947174305.1 uncultured Porphyromonadaceae bacterium
GAATACTCCACACCCACATCCATCCCAACACCTAAACATACATCTAAAAAGGAACAAAATGGAATTTCCACCAAATAAATAATTTGCCTAACTTTGCCATTGAAAACAAAAAAATACACTACCGCTAAAAACAATAATTATGGAAAAAAGAAACAACCACCTCTCTCATTTTGCTTCACGTCACACATTGCCTAAATCGGTTGTCATAAACGCTCCTATAAAAATATTGCAATCAGTTGCAATATTCGAGAAATAGTTTTAACTTTGTAGTCAAGACCATCTCATCAGACGCACCGATAGAGTGAGGGCGTAACGATGGTCACCATATGATTACATAAGATAGCGTTTACAGAGCGCTTGTACCTGATTGTTTGAAATTCTCGCAAAGTTTCATTGGTCGTTCAGGGCAAGGCAACCGTAGATGCCCGTAGGTATGTAGAATCTTGCTTTCAGCACCACATCTCGTGAGAGATCTATGCCTGAGAGCAGAATTTACATATACAAGCGTGGGCTTCTGCGTTGCCGTCCCGACGACCAAGGCAATGCGAGAAGCCTCAAACAACAGGACGGCAACATGTACAGATTCCTGCGCTATTCTTATTTCTTAACTAACCAAACACGCCAAGGAGGGGAAGACTGCGGCACTTTATATCACCATATGAAAATACCTATTGATACTCCCGGCATCGACTGGTATGATGTGAGGAAAAAATACAGGCACAATCGCCGTATCTCTGAATCCCAGGTCACATCAATTGCCCAAAACTTCAACTTGAGACTGTTTTCCCAAGATCGCGAAAGCGTATCATATTGCTTTCCCATTAAATTGATTCGCTCGATATTTGCAAATGCAGCTCGCATCCGGTCAAATTCCAAGGTCAAGTATCTTAACCCGAAATTGCTCGATAAAGCCGGCGATTTGAAAGTAAAATTGGAAGATGCGATTGACAGTTGCATCGACCGTATTCAATTCTATGTTGCCGAACCTTACAACGAAGGAACCAATATCGCCAACTCCACATACGATATACCGAAAGGTATGTGGGCATATCCATTCGCTTCTGTCAAGAAATTAGGTTTCAAAAAGGATAGCGGCGAAATCTTCATCCAACTCTATCGCTCGGAAGATAATATACGCCAAGTCTACACCCTTAATCCTGACACAGACGTTTGGGAACCCGTAAGAGGTGTAACCAAACTATCTCAGCTACATCTTGACCATCGTCCGTCTATGAAAGAAATACTCCTTCATAGCATGCCCGATCTCTCTGCTATCAAGAAAATTACTGATATAGACCTTCAGCCCTCCTACCTAAAAGCAACGGATAGCCCCGACTATATACAGCTATGGAAAACCTTGCTCCCCATGCTCGAAGAGCTGCTCCGTGATGTCATAGCCATTTTGGCACAGTATCATCTTGTGCTTACCCATGAATCGCACAATAAACCTTGATTCATACCCCTTACACCGTAAGCTACAAACCCAACAAATACTCAATACCATCAACTCCAACAAATACTCAATAACACCAAATCCAACAAAACAATCAATAACACTTTAATTTTATGAACATTAAAACCAACTTAGCAGCCCGAAGCAACAGTCCCTGCTTCCTTATCAGCACATTGCTGATTCTGTTCCTGCTGACTCCCCTCCAAATGAAAGGAGAGACAATTGATGCCATGGTTGATGTCACGGTTGACGGTCTCAATTATTGGATTAACAACAAAAAAATGACCGCCTCAGTAGCCAACAATACCAACTACCCAGGCCCGGACATCATCATCCCCGACCACATCACCTACGATGGCCAAGACTACCCCGTAACCACAATCAGCGGGTACGCATTTCAGGGTTGTTCCACCCTCACTGGTGAGCTAAAGATTCCTGATTCAGTGACTTTTATCGGAATGAATGCCTTTGATGGTTGTTCTGGCCTCACGGGTGAACTCAGAATCCCCGATGCAGTGACTTCAATCGGAATGTGGGCATTTCGGCGTTGTTCCGGATTCACCGGAAGACTAATTATAGGCAGTGCTGTAGAAGAAATTGGCGAATCTGCTTTTTACTATTGTTCCGGGTTCACCGGTGAACTCAGGATTCCTGAATCAGTGACCTCCATTGAAAGATCTGCATTTTTTGGTTGTTCCGGGTTCACCGGTGAACTCAGGATTCCTGAATCAGTGAACTATATTGGATAGAGTGCATTTAAGAGTAGGTCAGTGTTAACTGGAGATCTCAGGATCCCTGACTCCGTTACTTCTATCGGAATGTATGCATTTGAGAATTGTTCCGGGTTCACCGGCGAACTCAGGATTCCTGATTCCGTGACCTCAATCGATGAATATGCATTTCGCGGTTGTTCTGGTTTCACCGGAAAACTAATTGTAGGCAACGCTGTAGAAGAAATTGGGAATTCTGCTTTTTACAACACAAATTTTGAATCTGTTTATTTACCAGCTTCATTGAAAGCAATCGGGGATAACGCTTTTAACGGGCCATGGAATTTTACACCTAAATATAAGGTATTCATATGTGCAGCTAACACACCGCCTACTTGCGGAACGGGTGTTTTCCAGACCTCTACATTTGAGGACGTTGTGTTATATGTGCCTGAAGAAAGTGTAACTGCCTATCAAGCTGCATCTGTATGGAGTAATTTCAAGAATATAAGAGGAATCAAGGATTTCTCAGTGGAGAACATCTTCCTCAATAAGGAGGTACTGACTTTGAAAGTCTCCGAATCCGTCCAACTTGATGCTACTATCATATCAACAAATACAACTGACAGTACAATTAGTTGGACCTCATCTAATCCTAAGGTAGCTACAGTAGATGAAAACGGCCTCGTGACTGCCCTCTCCGTCGGTACCGCCACAATTACCGCCGCAACCACTAATGGTGCGAAGGCAGAATGTGCAATAATAATTAATGGTACGGTAATAATTGAAGGGCTTAGATATGAGATGGACAGTGAAACCATGACCGCATCGGTAGGAGATAATAGGGACTACTCAGGGCCAGACATTATAATCCTCGACCACATTACTTGTGAAGGCCAAGACTACTCCGTGACCTCCATCGAACCGAACGCATTTGAGGACTGTTCCGGTCTCACCGGCGAACTCAGGATTCCCGACGCAGTGACTTCTATCGGTAACAATGCATTTGA
>CAMWIH010000211.1 GCA_947174305.1 uncultured Porphyromonadaceae bacterium
GGGCGGGGCAAGACTCTCTGAATTTCTTATCAATGAAACCTTTGGATTGGGTTCCTTTGTGATAGTGTTCTGGCTTGGGGCCATGAGTTTGAAACTCCTTACAGGAAGGCCCAGATTTAAGTCGGTTAACTTCACAATAAAATGTATTGTTGCCTTGATCACAGTCTCTCTGATAGTAGGACTGACAACTATTGCCATGCATTCTTCTGTGAATTGGGGGGGATATCATGGGCGTTATGTCAATGAATTCATCATCCATTTCTTCGGGGGAATAGGAGCGACTCTGCTATGTGTATTTATGATTGCACTCTTTGTGGTGATTTGTCTTCGCGATCTCGTGGGATGGATAATACGTATGAAACACAAGCGTGATGAGAAACGAAGAATAATTGCTGAGCAGAAAGCTGCCGAAGAGGCTCACAGAGAGGAGATAAGAAGGCAACAAGAGGAAGAGAGAATCGAAGATCTGCAAGCAGGGGAGACTGTAAACCTGGGAATGGAAACCATTCCGGAAGCAATGGAAGATCCGGTTTCTTTTGACCAAACTCAACCCCTATATTCCATTGAAAACGATGATATTTACACTCCTGGACCCTCGGAAGAGGAGAAGGAGGATACAGGAGATATCATGCCGTTATCTGCTTCCGAAAATGGATTGATGAAGAGTTATGACATCACCGGAGAAAGAAATGAAGATGAAAATAATGGTTTCTCCGATGGAGATGTGGCATCAGAAAGTTCGAACGATGATTCATCAGGAAGTTCTGAGGAAGAGGAGAGTGAAAAGAAAGTAGAGGGTGAGAATAGTGAGAATGATCCGGATCAGGTTGACAGTGATCTTGATAATGTTGAGTCTGCTTCCGAGCCAACAGATACGATGAGGGTAAATGTAAATCAGATTGCGGAGGCAACTGTTCCTCACTATAAGGTTGGGGAGGGCCCTGCAGATAATTATCCCTACGAATTCCCTCCATTCGAGATTTTACGCCCGGGAGTTGACAGAATCAGTGTTGATAATGAGGAGCAACTTGAAAATAAGGAGAAAATCCGATCGACATTGCTCGACTTTGGTATTCCTATCACTCGCATAGAGGCTACGGTCGGACCAACTGTCACCCTTTATGAGATTGTACCTGACAAGGGAGTGAAGATTGCCAAGATACGCTCTCTCGTTGATGATATCGCGTTGAGTCTTTCTGCAAAAGGTGTCAGAATCATAGCTCCAATTCCGGGTAAGGGTACAGTCGGAATTGAAGTGGCCAACAAGGATCCTCAGGTTGTTTCGATGCGCACTATTATCAAGTCAAAAAAATTTCAGGAAAGTAAATATACTTTGCCCGTCGCCATTGGGTCAACCATCTCCAATGATGTTTACATCGCAGACCTTGCCAAGATGCCACACCTCCTTGTGGCGGGTGCCACGGGTCAAGGAAAATCTGTAGGCCTGAATGCAATCATTGCCTCACTCCTCTACTGCAAGCGTCCTAACGAACTTAAGTTTGTGATGATCGACCCTAAACAGGTGGAGTTTTCACTGTATAATAAAATCAAGGACCATTACATGGCTGTTATTCCTTCGGAGGTGGATGAGGAACCGGTCATCACCGATATGCAGAAAGTAGAAGCTACGCTTAACTCCCTGTGTATCGAGATGGATAACCGATACAATCTTTTGAAGAATGCGCATACCCGAAACATTGAGGAGTATAATGCCAAATATAAGGCCGGAAAACTCAATCCGGCAGAGGGACATAGAGTTTTGCCATACATTGTGGTAGTTGTAGATGAGTTTGGCGACCTGATTATGGTATCGGGAAAGAATGTTGAGATGCCTATTGCGCGTTTGGCTCAGAAAGCGCGTGCGGTGGGCATGCATGTCATCATTGCCACTCAGCGTCCGTCAACCAATGTGATCACGGGTATCATAAAGGCCAACTTCCCTGCGAGAATGTCGTTTAAGGTTTCTTCGGGTGTTGACTCAAAGACCATCCTCGATACGACGGGTGCCCAGCAACTCATCGGACGCGGAGACATGCTTATATTCAATAATTCCGAGATGGTTCGTGTGCAATGTGCATTCATAGATACTCCTGAAGTTGAGGCTATATGTGACTTTGTTGAGAAACAGCCATACGCACAGGGCACATATCTTCTTCCGGAGCCAATGCTTGGTGACGGAGACGGTGAGAGTGGAAATGGAGGTGGAATAACAGGTGACAGGGACCCTCTGTTTGAGGAAGCCGCCAACATCGTGGTTAACTCAGGCACAGCATCCACATCTTATCTTCAGCGCAGATTCTCCATCGGCTATAACCGGGCCGGTAAAATAATGGATCAGCTTGAGGCAATGGGGATTGTTGGCGCATCGCAGGGAGGCAAGCCACGTGCCGTGTTGGTGGATCAGATTGGATTGGAACAGATTCTAAGTACAATATGATAGATTCCCAGAACGAAATAATCGTTTCTCCAGTACAATATTAAAAAATTATCTAATGAAACTGAAAACAATTTCTTCAGCTGTCATAATTCTCCTAAGTCTGATTTTCTCTTTTCAGGCCAGGGGTGAGACAGCTCAAGAGGTTTTAAATAAAGCCGCCAATAAAGTGAAGGCGGCAAAAGGGGTTGAAGTAAACTATTCGGCAACAACCAATGGCCATTCAATTTCAGGAGTGCTGAAACATGCCGGGGCTAAATTTTATGTAAAAGCAGGTGGAATGGAAATCTGGTATAACGGTAAGGCTCTTTATACCCATAATCCTTCAACTAAGGAAACCACGGTCGTTACACCCTCGGCAGGAGAGCTTGCAGAAGTGAATCCGTTGGTTTATCTCAAGTCCTATTCCACTTATTTTACCCCTTCCTTTTCAAAGAATAAGCAGACGGGGAAATACGTGATAGATTTGAAATCAAAAAGCAGGAAAGCACCGGCAAAGAAAATTACTGTCGTAATAAATTCAAAGACGCTTAATCCTGAAAAGTTCACCATCACTTCACTTGATGGGAGTGTAACGAACGTCAGCCTGTCGAAAGTGAATTATTCCAATTCCTTCGCTTCCTCGGTATTTGAATATCCGAAGTCGAGATTTCCTAATGTCAACATTGTTGATCTAAGATAGAGAGATATAAAATTAAGAAAGGAAGTGAGA
>CAMWIH010000212.1 GCA_947174305.1 uncultured Porphyromonadaceae bacterium
ACCTCACGGAATATCCGTTCTCAATAGCGTTGTCGCAAATAGCCTGCAGTTCCTCCATAGGCACGTTGCGGCATGTGCTCCATAGCCAATTGTCGGGAATCTCGAGCACGAAATCCTCATAGAAGGGGTGGTGGGTATAGCTTGTATAAACCTGGAAATCCTCAGGAACAATGCCCATTTCCTTGGCGAAAGATTTCGGGGTGTAAGATTTGCCATTGTAAGTGAAGGTTTCAGGCACCTTGCCAAGATAGGCGTCGAGGATGCCAATCAAGCCGGGAAGCCATGCGGAAGAGAGCTTGCTGTTCTTCTGTCCGCGTGCGAGCACTGCATTGAGGTAAGCTTCCATAGCTTCCGCCATCTCATAATGGGAATGTTTCTTCTCGCCATAGTTCAACCCGGCGTAAGCCTCTTCAGGCATGGCGCCATAAAGTCGTGTCATTTCAAGCACATCTGCGAATGAGCCACCCTGCGCGAAATTCAGCTTGCCATTCATGCGCATATATTTCTTTGCCTTGTCGATATAGGCGTTCCTCACCACAAACATCTCCGAGAGATCCACCTCCTTGCCGGTGTTTTTAAGCACATTGTCTTCGAGAGTGGAGAGTCCGGAGAAAGCCCAGCAAGTCCCCGACTTGTTCTGATCCTTAACAGGAGTGGTAGGGATGGTAATAACCTCTGTGAACTTGAAGCCGGTGGAATCGGGATTCTCGATTTCAGGCTCATCTAAGGCCGGAGCTTCGAAATATGTGGCATCTGCTAAAGGTGCGCACGCCAAAAGAGTCGCCAAAGCGAATGAATATTTTTTCATGTCAGTTAGATTTATGATTCAACCACAAAGATAATAAGAAAATTTTAAACGAAGCAAAGGTAATCGGGTTGATTTGCTCCACTCAGTGACAGGAAATGAAATTGGCTCAAATCATAAGCTTGAAAGTCTTGGCTTTGTCGTTTATGATGATATTAACCAACATGATTCCCCTAAGGCCCGCAGTGTCAAATTCAACTGAATTTCCATTGCCGGTTTGTGATGCGATAAGCATGCCGTCGATTGAGCAGAGGTTGATAGTATATTCCTGAGGAGCCGTCCAGTTGATTGCGAGTAGGTCTCCGGCCGTTGATATGGATATATGTCCGGCAATCTCATTTGAATCGGGGTTCATGAAATCTGTGATTCCGGAGGATTCTGAAAAAGAGGTCTTGTCGGCATTAAGCACTTCTATGGTCTTTGTTGTGCCATCTACTGCAGTGGCCACGATCTCGCAATTTTGAGGGTCGTAGATATTGGCGGGCCTCGGCATTGAGTGAACCACTTCATATTCCACACCGGCCTCGATTGTGGAGGGGAAGAGGTCGGGTTCGCCACAACCACCGTTGACACTTCCACGGACCACGCCGTCGTTAATCATGAAATGCTTGTCGATGGGAGAACTCATAAAATGGTAAGCCCCGAAATAGAGTCCGTTGTTGGCATTGCTTACCTGTTGTCCCCCTTTGGTGAATGGCACGTGGTTTTCGATTAGGGTAAAGCCGGGGCGGATAAGGCCGGAAGAATTGTCAATGTCTTCGGCGAAAGTGTAGGAGGCGCGAACTGTGATGCGCTCATCGTCCATTTGAGCCTCCGTTATCTTGACATTCGCTTTGCATGGAGTAAGCACAGATTTGTTATATGCCTCGAGGTTGGCAGGAGTGTAGTTTGGATGCTCCTTGAAGCGGTTGAACCATAGGGCCGGATAATCCGCGCACACGGCATTGGGCATATTGTTGCAATAGTCATCAGCTCCGAGAATGTCTCCGAGTGAGACTCCATAATGCGGCTCGACATATATCATCTCATTTCCCAGCAAAGAGATTGCCCGTTCAACTTGGAAACAGACTTTGGGACAAGCATTACACCACGTGCCTGTATATTTCTCGACCAGCATCTTGCGTTTGAAATATGAACGGTTCACGAAATCCTTGAATAAGGTTATTTCGGTTCCGTTGACACTCCCTTTTAGTTCATAGAAGTAAGCATCGCCAACTTCAAGGTTGGAAAGTGAGATTGTGGCGGTGGCTTCTCCCAGTTTGCCAATTTTGACATCTTCCCCTCTATATTCCCCTTCCGGAGTGATGAGGGTGATCTCTTTTATCTCCGCGTCTGCTCCATGGTTGTTAAGTGTGAAGGTAAGTTCGGGATCTGTGTCATCGGCTCCAAAATAATGACAGCTCACGCCGGAACACCACACATCTCCCTTGGTCGGTTCCTCTATGGCAATGCGGCTTATGGCAAGCATAAAGCCTTGATGAGTGTGATGGGCGAAAGCCACTCTCACCTCTTTGCCCAAGAGCTCGGGCATTGTCCCTAAGGCAATGGCATGGCGGATGAAGGTGTTGCCCTCATCTTTCACCGAGGTGAGCAACCGGAAAGATTCGGGGTCGGTGGCTCCGGTCTCGGAGATTAAAACGTCGTAGCTTTCAGGGAGTCCGTGGTGAATGGATTTTGCAGTCCAGGTTAGCAGAGTGCCTTCACTGATTTTTTGCGCAGGGGTTATAATCCAGTTATCGGTGGGCTCATCCTCCTGGCGATAGCTTATGCTGAGCATAGCCGGAATGCCATCTTTGCTCAGGGTGATTTCATCAGGGGCGGCTTCAAGATACCAGCCATTTTCAGCTTTAGTGTATTTACTGAAAGCCGAACTTACGATTTCGGTTTTGGAATAATCGGTGGTTTCCATCCCCTCCGGCATACCCGATGTGAAGTCGGTGCTGAATGCGTTGGCAGAGAGGGGGAGAAAGAGGAGTGAGGATAGCATAATGCCTGTGATTAAATCTCGTTTCATAAGTAGGTTTTTATTGGTATGAAGGATATGCATATCCTCATTTATATTATATAACCGTTGATTGGTTTATTACTTGACGGCAAAAATAGTCATATTATTTAATAAAATCAAATAGGGTTAGGATATAATAAGAGAAAATTAAGAGAAACCGAGGTAAAGAGGAGGAGGTTGATAATGAAATTGAAATTAAATATGGAATAATTGTCAATAATGTTTAAATTTGCAAAGTAATAAGGAAATTTTAGGGAGAAAGGGAGCGAGAATTGTTATAATT
>CAMWIH010000213.1 GCA_947174305.1 uncultured Porphyromonadaceae bacterium
TCACTTACACCGTAGCATCGGTTAAGAACGGGTCGCTCATCCCAGTGGCACAGAACATTGCTGCGCTTACATGCACCGATAACGACACAGTGCTGACAAACGCAGGTGCTCAGGCGATGCACCAGTATTATATTGTGCCTACCTCGAATGCTACAGGTGAATACGGCGAGAATGCCTCGGCTCTTTACATTTCGGGAAAACCGTATGCGCTTCCATTCAAGGAATCTTTCGCCGGCAACAAGGCCACAAATTTCTGGGCGTTTACAAACACCAACGGCGAGGGATGGTACATAGGTGACGACTGGAGCATCGGTTCGCAGGATGATGACGACGGTATGCTCTCATATCTCCCTGCAATGCCGGAGGTGACTACTACGGCTATGTCTGGAAAGATTGATGTTTCGGCAGCCGAGAATCCGAAACTTACATTCTATCTCCGCAAAATGGATATCTCTGACAATGGTTATTATGACACAGACCCCTCTAAGGATGTGCTCAACATCAAGGCCGGAGTGGACGGCTTTACTCTGAAAACGGTAGAATCAATCCATCTTGAGGATGTAAAGAAGACTGGCTCTTATATCTATTATTCGATTCCTCTTGCCGAGCTCAATGCAAAAGACTTCATCGTGATAGCCTTCGAATATGAGGCCGTCAGCGACCGCACACCGATCATGATTGACAATATTCAGGTGAAAGATCCGCGCGCCTACAATGCGATAGCGGGCGAAGTCATAGCTCCCGAGGCTGTTGAGGTGTTCGACACCTTCGAATTGTCGGCATCGGTCTACAATGTGGGTGACAATGAGTTGAAAGATGTAAAGGTGCAGCTCATGCGCGATGATAATGTGGAGGCAGAAGCAACTGTAAGCACGATAGCTCCCGATCAGTCTGCTGTCGTAACCCTCGAAGTATCTGCAACCCCCGCGTGGGGTGACGAGGCCGAGCTGACCGTACGCGTGGTTGCCGACAACGATGAGGTTGAGGCTGACAACAGTTCCGAGCCTTTCAAAATCAAGGTGATCTATCACGAATGTCCGGCCGTTAATGACCTAAAGGGTGATATCAATGGTGATAAACTGACACTCACATGGTCTGAACCCGAAGGTCTCAAGCAGCTTGAGACAAAGGTGACCGAGTCGTTCGAGTCGTATAACCACGGCGACCTGACTTTCGGTGGCTGGAAGAGTGAGGATAAGTCATTCTGGGGATTTGATGGAATCAAGACCATTACAGTCGACGGCAAAGTTCTGCAAATTCCCAATTCCGACGAAGCTCAGGCATTCATGATCTTCAATCCGACACAGGCAGGTATTGATCTCAACGACAATCCAGAATGGGAACCCGTTTCAGGCCACAATCTTATCGTATCGTTCGGCGATGCAGCCAATGATGATATGGAGGCAAACAACGACTGGCTGATTTCACCCGAGTTGTCAGGCAAAGCGCAGACAATATCGTTCTGGGCCCGCACAGGAGCAAAGAAGGGCAAGCCGGATGATATCCGTGTGCTGTTAGCCACAGATATAGAATATAACAACAACGGCACGGTCAAGTCATCGTGCTTCACCGCGCTTCCCAATGGCGACATCAACCTGACACGTGAATGGGTGAAATATGAATTCACGCTTCCTGCCGGAACGAAGTATTTTGCAATCCGTAACCTCTCTGACGATGGTTTCGTGGTCCTCATTGACGATATCACCTATGAGTCTTATGCTGAAAAGACTTACGCTAACCTCAAAGGTTACAACATCTATTTTGACGGCTCACAAATCAACACAGAGATTGTGACCGAGACCACATATACCGTCGAGCCGTATTCAGTAGGTAAATACACAGTAAGAACTGTATATGACGAAGGTGAATCCGAAGATTCAAATGTAGTAGATCTCGCTGAAGTGGCAGTCATAGAACTTGGTTCGGATGATATGGAAAGCGTGTATTACGACCTCAACGGCTTCAAGGTTACCAATCCTGAATCAGGGAAAGTCTATATTCGCCGTAAAGGTAATACTTCAGAGAAAGTGTTAATAAAGCGATAATTCATAGATAAAACTTGATGAGAGGGGGCTGTGTAGTTAAACTTAGCTACATAGCCCTTTCGCTTTTAACCCGCATTTTCTTCACTCTTCATCATCCACTTTGATTTGGATTGCGAATTAAGACGGTGAGCCATAATGTCGTCACCATATTCCTTTGCCCATCCAATAAGACTTTCCAGATAAGGAACTAATGTAAGCCCTATCTGACTGAGGGAATATTCCACAGTAGGAGGAACGGTGTTATAGGAGTGCCGTTCCACCAATCCGTCTGCCACAAGTGTATTCAATGTCGCACTCAGCATCCGGGCGGAGATGTCAGGAATTTCTTTTCTAAGCTCATTGAATCGTGTCTTGGGTTTCAGTGTGAGTGTATATATCACGAGTAATCCCCACTTCTCCGAGAAGCGGGCAAGTATGTTTCGGATCGGGCATTTCGGATCGAATGCATCAATGAGTGAAGATCTCTTCATTTTTAGATTTTTTTTTAGTTACAAAACGCTTTGAATATGAGCAACGGTAACATTGATGTTACTGGCTTTCAGTAAAAAAAGTGTAAACCATATCTCATTTATTCTTGTTTTATCTACAAAGATAACAAAAAGTAACTAATTATTATAACGAAGACTTAATGAAAGATATTGTTCTTTTGGGTGCCACCGGCTATGTTGGCCGTGCACTCCTGAATGAAGCCCTTGAAAGGGGCGAGAAAGTAACGGCGATAGTTCGTAACGCAGACAAACTGAAAGATGTCACCAACCCTAACCTTACGGTTGTGGAAGGAGACGTGACGGATCCTACCGTGATCGTGAAATACGCAAAAGGCAAGGATGCAATCATCAGCGCATACAATCCCGGCTGGGCCAATCCCAATCTATACGAGGATACATTGAAGAACTATCCGAAGATCCTCGAAGGAGCAAAAGAGTCAGGTGTCCCACGTCTGCTCATCGTTGGTGGTGCAGGAACACTGTTCGTTAAGCCGGGACTTCGTCTTGTCGATACCGGAAC
>CAMWIH010000214.1 GCA_947174305.1 uncultured Porphyromonadaceae bacterium
TAATATTCCTATGGAATAGGGTACTCCCTTTTGGAATTTATATCCTGTCTCCTTAAATTTATTCCCAATTTTCTTTAAAAAAGAAGAGGATGATAACCTCTCGGTCGCATCCTCATTTAAAAGTTTCTACAGGTAAAAAATCTTAAGGTAAAAAAGATTGTTTTAGGTCATTGCAAAGGTAGCAAATATTCACTAATCCACCAAACTTTTTTAAGCTTAAAAATGCTTTTATGTTGTAGAACATATAGAAGTTGACTAAACTTCTTATGTGGGCTGTTTAAATTAATTTACCTTCTGTCAAATCACTCATATTTTTTAAGGGACAGTTTTTCTCCATCCCAGTAAGCGTAAGAGAATCGTTCAAGCCATTCCCCAAGCACTATCACTTCCGCTTTGTCAGAATTTGAGGAAATGGGAAACCTCTCCAGAAGATGCAGATGACCATACATGAAATAATCAATCTCCGGATGAGCCACTAAATATTCCCTGCTGAAAGAGGTGATATTCTCAATCATCCGTTTTGCATCGCTTTCAGACGGCAATGGAGAGGAATGACGCGAATGATCGCTCCAACTATAAGCAAATGGAATGGTCCAGCGTGGATGAATGCCGGAAAAAAGCTTCTGGCAAATCTTATTGCGGAATAAACTCCTGATAAATCTGAAAGAAGGTTTCAACCTTCCCACCCCGTCGCCATGCGTCATATAGAAGTACCGGCCGTCAATTTCCTCAACCAGACTTCCGTCAACCACCTCTATGCCCAACTCAGTGGGAAGATAATCGAATATCCAAATGTCATGATTTCCGATAAACCACACTATACGGATGCCCCTATCAGCCATCTCGGCTAATTTACCAAAAAACCGCACGAAACCGCGCGGCACAACATATCTGTATTCATACCAATAATCGAGCACATCTCCCAGCAGATAAATCACATTAGCATCCTCCTTTATAGAATCAAGAAAACTCACAATTCTTCGTTCAGCCTCCTTTGAGTCTGAAAAATAGGGAGCACCCAGATGTAGATCACTCAAAAAATATGCCTTCATATAAGATGCTATATTTTATGTCAGGAAATTGGTTTCTAATCAGAGGAAACCCAATTCAAGTTTTGCTTCCTCACTCATCATATCCTGATTCCACTCCGGCTCAAAAACGAGTCGCAGGTCAACTTTCTCAGGCCCTTCAATGCTCACCAGTTTTTGGCGAACATCCTCAACAATAAAATCTGCGGCGGGACATGACGGTGCTGTCAGTGTCATATCCACATGAAGGGTTTTCTCCGGAACCTCGTAATCTATCTTATAGATCAACCCGAGATCATAGACATTGACCGGAATCTCCGGGTCGAAAACCGTGCGCAGCATCTCTATTGCCTTCTCCGTGACAGCCAATTCTTCCGATTGCAATGAGCCTGTGGTTTCAGATTTACCAACTTCTTTCTCCTCCTTGTTTTCCATTTCTTTATCTTCCTTCATTGCTTAATTTCCTTACAATTCAAGCGCATTAGAAAAGCCAGGCAAAATTCACCTGCCAACCGCGGTTTTGCGCGGAAAAATTATCAAGCTTCACAGTGCGGATATCATAACTTAATCCCCACAGATATCCTACCGATACCTGCAGTCTTTCAAAGAACTCGCCGCCCACGCCACACTGCAGGCCGAATGAGCCTTCAGGGTGCTCTATGCAGTCAAGATTGCTTGTGGAAAGATTGAACGTAAAAACCGGCCCAACATAGGCGAACGGTGCGGCAATACGTTCGGCTCCATTCATACGTGTCCATTTGAAACGCAGGTTCAAAGGGATTTGAAGGGTGTGGAGCATGACATTCTCATTTCCATACCCGCTGGCGGCCCAAACTTTCTGCTCCCCAAAATTAACTTTTGCTCCGTGAAGGGAATACTTGAGGGCGAAGTCAACGCCAAACCCGATTCCTGGAATCATGATTTCACCCATTACTCCGGCATTTACCCCCACGGTTGATTTGGTTGTAACCAAATCCTGTTTCCATTTTAAGGTGGATATATTTATTCCGGCGGTCGGTCCCCAGCGAAACTCTGCGGATGCACTTAAAGCAGTGACTATTATAAGGAGAGTCAATAAATACTTTTTCATCGTAGAATCAGTTTCTAACAAGAAAGACTATCAAGATTGAAAGGATTATAAGAAAAAATGTGTTCGCATCCATACAACACCATGGTCACGAACACATTTTAACTTTTTTTAGAACAACCAGGCCGCAGTTATAGTCCAATAATTGTTTTTAAGTTTTACATTATCTTCTACACCAGGCCACCAGTCGGGCAATATTCCAGTTTTATCGGTAATTTTAACAATATTATTAATACCGAACGTATAGCCGGCACTAACCTGAAGATGCCTAATGAGTTCAACGCCGAGTCCTACATTCCAACCCCATTGTGCACTCTTTGTCGCAAGAAAATTATTCTTTGAGCCACCGAGTTTAAGAGCCAATGTAGGACCCGTATAGATCATAGGAACAACAAAGCGGCTTACTGCAGGGATATTGATTTTGTACTTTACATTCAAAGGAATCTCAAGGAAGTTTTTCCCTGTCTTTTCTGAATGAAGAAGACCATCAGATCCGGTGATCTGGGCCTCACTGTTCATGCGAGTGTACATCACTGACAGATCCATACCGATGCCAACGATAGGAACTGTGAATTCAGTCATCACACCAGCAGTCCAACCGCAACGGTTATCACCATCGAAATCGTTTTTTAAATCTTTTTCACTGAAATGGAATTTATCAACATTCAAACCGGCTTTCACACCAAAACGGAAGGGTGAACCTGCGTTTGCCTGGAAGCATCCGCAAATGGCTACAAGGGCCATTACAAGAGTAATTTTTAACTTTTTCATAATCTCTCTGTTATTTTAAGTTACAAATTTAGAAAAATATTCTTAAACTATTGCTAACTTTGTAATAAGATTCTAAAAAATATTATATGTTTGCTGAAGTAATC
>CAMWIH010000215.1 GCA_947174305.1 uncultured Porphyromonadaceae bacterium
ATCCCAACCCTAACCTCCTATCTAATAAAAAGATGCTTAATAATTATGTTTTACAACATATTTTCTCACAACAATTCACTTTTATCTGCGTTATATTAAGATGAAAACATAAGAATCGCGATAAAAGCTAAGAGTAGCGACCGTCGCGACTCCACTTAAACTATTTATTTATAATTATTTATTATGAAAACAGTTATCAAAAGATTGATGATTGCGTATTTCACTACCTGTGCGCATGTCTATGACAAATGAAAAAAGAAAATCATGAACACTGATGCAAGATGTGGGGACTCCGGTCGCCACATCTTTCATTTTTTTATATTCTCTTTAAGGTTTTCACCCCTTCTCTCCTTAAATTTATTTCCATAATTTTGGCATTCTCTTTTTATTGGATTATATTTGCAAATTATAAATAAGTGTTCAAGCTTATTTATTACCGTTCCAAACAATTTCTATCTAAGGGAAAATTGCAACTCAGATTAGACAATGCAGAAATTCACTAAAATAGTCGCTACCGTATCTGACAAAAGATGCGACACGGATTTTATCAGATCTCTCGCCGAAGCCGGCGTGAATGTAGTCAGAATGAACTCGGCTCACCTTGACTATGAGGGTTTCCGAAAAATTGTGGATCACACCCGGGAAGCTTCAGAGAAAATCGGTATCATCATGGATACCAAGGGGCCTGAAATCCGGACCACTCCCACCGTGACCGGAGAGGATATCGAGTTTCATACGGGCGATAAGGTGAAGATCTACGGCAATCCCGACGGACACACCTCCGCCACTGAAATCTCCCTCAATTACGACAAGATCGGCAACGTGCTTAAAGTCGGCGACCGGCTCCTGATCGACGATGGCGAAATGGAATTTCTCGTCACCGAAGCGAATGGGGGCACCATTATCGCTACCGCCCAGAACGATGGTCGCCTCGGATCAAGGAAAAGCGTGAACCTGCCCGGTGTGAAAATCGACCTTCCAGCTGTTACCGAACGCGACCGTCGCAACATCGGTTATGCCGTGGAACTCGGAGTCGATTTCATAGCTCACTCCTTTGTGCGTTCGGCGGCTGATGTCAAGGAAGTTCAGGATATCCTCGACTCTCTGAGTGCTGACACCAAGATCATCTCCAAGATAGAAAATCAGGAAGGTATTGACAATTTCGATGAAATCCTTAACGCCTCCTACGGAATTATGGTGGCCCGCGGCGACCTCGGAATAGAGGTGCCGGCAGAGAGAATCCCGGGCATACAGGCCATGATGATCAACAAGTGCATCACAGCCCACAAGCCTGTGATAGTGGCCACACAGATGCTTCACACCATGATTGAACATCCGCGCCCCACTCGTGCAGAAATTTCTGATGTGGCAAACGCTGTCTATCAACGGGCAGACGCAATGATGCTTTCCGGAGAAACTGCCTACGGCAAATATCCCGTGGAGGCCGTAAGAACCATGACCAGCGTGGCTAAAGAAGTGGAATCATCACTGCGCCACAAGATGGATGTGCCGCCGCTACTGGATGCTAAAATCACATCCTTCCTCGCACATGAGGCCGTGATGTCGGAAACAAAAGTTGGCACGAAAGCCATATTCACTGATGCATATCGCGGGGTGTCATCACGTTTCATCGCATCCTTCCGTGGAAGCAACCCCACTTTCGCAATCTGCCATAACCACAACGTGTTGCGGTGGTTATCGCTCAGTTATGGAATAACTGCATATTATGCCCCCGATGCCCACGATTACATCCCGGGACATTCCACCGACACCGTGCGTCAGATTGTGAGAGACGGTCTGATCAGCGAACACGACCGAATTGCATACCTCACAGGTACAAAAAGAGGAGCCAGGGCACTTGAAATATTGACGCCTCACGAAATTTTTGAGGAGGCCGACAAGAAACACTGATCACCCTGCGCCCGTGAACATCTCTGGCAAGGGAATTAACAAGGGCAAACCATTATTCAAAATATGATCCAGCACGCACCGATAGTTTTCACCCCCTATCTCAAGAGAGTCATCTGGGGAGGAACGAAGATATGCGATTACAAGGGGATTTCACACCCGGCTTCCGACATTGGCGAAAGCTGGGAAATCTCTGTCGTGCCGGGACAAGAATCAATCGCGGCTAAGGGAGAATACAAAGGTTTCTCCCTTAGTCAGCTCATCGAGCGCTTCGGAAACCAGATATTGGGCAATCGTGTGGCCAAACGTTACGGGGGGAAGTTCCCTTTGCTTATCAAGTTCATTGATGCCCACGATAAGCTCTCAGTGCAGGTGCATCCCGACGATGAAATGGCTATGCAGCGCCATGGCACGCTCGGCAAATCGGAACTGTGGTATATCATAGCCTCCACTCCGGGAGCAAAGATATACGTCGGCCTAAAGGAAAAGCTCTCCCCTGAAGAATTTACGAGGCGAGTCAACGAAGGTTCATTCACCAACGCCTTGGCCGAATATGAATCAGAAGCCGGAGACGTATTCTTCCTGCCGGCAGGCAGGGTACACGCCATAGGAGCCGGCAACCTGTTGGTAGAGATTCAGGAATCAAGCGATATAACCTACCGCATATACGATTACGACCGTCGTGACCACAACGGCAACCTGCGTGAACTGCACACCGAGCAGGCCCGCGATGCGATAGACTATACCGTAAAGGAAAACTATCAGAACCCTCCCTTGCCCGAGGATGTCGAAGAAAGCGAGCTAATAAAATGCGAGCACTTCACCACAAAGCTTTACCACATAGCCTCAGAGAAGGAGATTCTCACCGACCCTGAATCTTTCACTGTAATAATATGTGCCAAAGGGGAAGTCACCATAAAATGCAGAGATGGAGAAGAGGAACTAAAAGCCGGCCACACCGCCCTCGTCCCCGCCGACGCCAACCCTATAACCGTCACAGGCAAAGGCACCATCCTCACCACACAAGCCTAACCTCTCCATCCCAACCGCCCCCGGCCCAACCCCATTTC
>CAMWIH010000216.1 GCA_947174305.1 uncultured Porphyromonadaceae bacterium
ACTCGGGAGCCGCAGGAGCCTCGGGCATGGCGGTAATCGCAGACTTGATTTCCGGGTTGTTCACGATACCGTTGGCTGAGTAAACCGAACCCTCGGGAAGAACCACTTCGTAGCTCTTACCGCTTTCGAGTTTTTTGCCACCGAAGTCTGCATAGACACGATGACCGTTGGCCTCACGCGATACATAAACCGGAGCCTCGGCAACATTATCTTCTCCATCCTTCAGGATCATCTTCGCATTCTCACCGGCCTTGACTTCGCTTTCAGTTACGAAAGAGAACACATCGGCATGAGAGTGGAGACGATCGTCAATGTTGGCTTTCAGTCCGAAGTCATTAACCGTGGGAGTTGCACCCTTAAGGGTAACAGAAATCTCAGGATTGCCGACATATTGACCTATAAATGCGTTACTAATTACATCTGCATTTGCCAACCACACAACACGATAGAGATTACCTTCGTATAAAGTGGCATTTACTTCTCCGATATTATACTGGCCAATTAGTTGCCCATTGCCAATTTCTGAATCTTCATTAAGAGTTTTACGGAGAATAGGGAATTTTGCAATTTCCTGCTCTCCATCATCTGTAACGAGATAAAGACGTCCGGAATAATGTTCTTTATTAGTGGTAAAGAATTGGTTGCCTCCGTATTCATAAGGAGGATTGTCTAAGATGAAATACTTCAATTCTGCCACTTCATCATTATCCTTCACATTCACGGGAGCGGGAGTCCACGAAGGGAGGGATGAAACTGAAGGAGTGGTGTAATGAAGTTCCACACGCTCACTGATATAGTCCTTAAGATAAGTCTCTCTCGGAGCACCAATCTCGTATGCTAATACTTCCCCTTCGGGTATGACAAGGGTGTATTCAGTTTCAGGCTTGAATGCATAGGATGGGCGGAAAATTAGGCTTATGTTGTCATCACCTATCTTGGTAGCTGCAACTGACAGGATTTCCTCTCCATCAGATGTTGCACCTTCATAGATATGAAGATACCATTTCTTGTTGCCGTTGTCAACATTTACGAATCCGTAGGTCTTATCGTCAGCCGTCGGGAACTTGAAAGGTATGGTAATTTCATCCATAACAGATTCACTGCCATTTGAGGGACGAACTCTCCCAACACCAAAGTATCTGTATCCTAAACCAGTAAAATTAATTTCCTTTTCACTATTTGTAATAGCATCATCTTCTTTAATAAAAAAGGAGTTGCTATTAATAAGTAGTTTATATTTATGATCTGTGTATAGAGGAATATCATCGAAATTAACGTTTACAACAGATGCATCATCCTCGTCCGTAGTAATATTTGAGGATAAAGCTAATTCATTTTGCCCATCATATAATACGACACTCGCCCCATTCCCAATATTAACTTCATAATTAAACTTCAAAGTTAATATTGAAAGTTCCTCTAATGAGGAGTTTTCTTGTATTGAGGACTCTTCTATGTTCAGAACTTTTTGGTTATTTTCAGCTCCAATAAAAGTATATACAAGAGGAGTTTCATAGAAACTCAAAAGGGTATTATCAAGCCAATACTCATCTATACCTTTTCTTCCTGCATACATTTCTAAGCTAATGCGTAATGTATATAGTTGACCTGATTCAACTTGAACATCTGGGAACGATATATGAAATTCTGATCCTTCTATGAAGCGATTATCGTTAACATCAATATAATCAGACATTCTTCCTATGACTTCTCCCTCATCTTCAGTTCCCTTGAATAACTGAACTGATTTTTGTTGTTCGGGCTTTCTTTTGCTGTAAGTTCCATTGCAGCATATTCCCCAGGGGCCATCGCCATATTCTGTTATAATATCTGATAAGTCAAATGAAAGAATAAATTCTGGAGAATTCATTTCTTCCCCATTGGATGGAGTGCATTTAACATATGAAAGAGGAGCAGCTTGTGAAAGTGTCGGTGTTAAAAATATTGCAAGTATGGCGAATGCACCTAAAAGCCATCCTTTCAGGCTCTTCTTGGAAGATTCTTCACCGTTGAGACGAGAGCGTAGGCCGGCCATCTTTGTAATCTGAATCATAATGATTTAGGTTTTAAAAGTTAATATTAAGTTTTGTTATCACTCTTATTGAAATTGAATTGCAACCCGCTCCGCGGAGCCCCGTGGCGGGAGCTTGCAGCTTCCGCGGAGTTGTGGGAGTTCGTGGCGGGAGCCTCCGAGCTTCCGCGGAGTCGAGGGCGCTGTGGCGGGAGCCTCCGAGCTTCCGCAAAAATTGCGAGGCTCGATGCCGAGGAATTTTTTCATTCATTCACTCATTTGCTTGCTCTCTCCACGTTCCGGGGAGGGGTAGTTAGGCTTCTCAGGGGCATTTAGCCCCTTCCAACCCTGCGGAAGCTCGGAGGCTCCCGCCACGTGGCTCCGCGTTCTTCTATATCTCACGCAGAGGCGCAGAGGTAGCAGAGTTTTTTTATCTCTTCATCACTTTGTGACCGTTGATGATGTAGAGACCGGCAGGGAGGTCGCTGAGGCTCTTTGCCTTGATCCGTACCCCGGCTACATTATAAATCACGGCACCAGAAAGGTCAGGGCCAAGAGGATTCTCCATAGAAGTCTCAGAAACACCGGTCTGGATGGGGTCGCCCGTCTGACGCAGGGAGATGTTGCGCAGGTAGAGACGGCTCTTCTTCGGGGTAGAGAAGGCGATCGACAGCCGCTGGGATTTTCCTGTGGCCGGAACCGCCACCTCGACAGGCTCGAAAGAGGAGGAACCATCCTCATTTCCTCCCGTTGCCGGCACCGTCTTCATCGTGCCCCCATATTCCCTTATCTCCTTCAGGATGCCTGTGCCCGATGAAATACGGAAGTATCCCGTTTCACCGAATTGCCCCGGCTCATAACCCTGGGGCAGAAGCTGACTGCCTGAATCCC
>CAMWIH010000217.1 GCA_947174305.1 uncultured Porphyromonadaceae bacterium
TCTTGAAAACCGTTGAGGGTAACACCTCCGGGGGTTCGAATCCCTCTCTCTCCGCTGAAGAGTCTGATAATCAGATGTCAAGTTAAACAACACCCAATTTTACGCCCGTTTGGGGAGTGAGATTGGGTGTTTTCATTAATACTATTATTTCCCATGGAAAGTCTTGTGATTAGGAATTTTGGTCCGGTGGTAGATGTGAATATTTCCTCTATCAAGCGTTTCAATGTATTCATTGGCGAGTCAGGGAGTGGTAAGAGCACGATAATGAAGATCTTATCCATGATGCGGTGGATCTATAAGATGTGTTGTGTACGCACTTATCTGAAGAAATCCGGTGTTCAAGCTCCATTTCGCTTTCGCACAGAGACTATATTGGGAGATAATGGCTTAAAGCCTTTATTGCGACCTGACTCAGAGATATATTATAAAAACGGAGGATTTGAGATAATTATCATAAATGGAAGACTTGTTTTTCCGAGTAGAGATGTTGATGAAGAGGATTTGACTCTCTATAAAATAGCATATATTTCGGATAAAAGGGTTCTGATTCCCGATGTCGCTGCCGGAAACGTGGCTTTACGTCATAATATGTTTTATCTTGAGGATACTTTCTTGAATTTTCAAAAGGCCTTGGATTTTATACCTGAAACCGAGATGAAATATCTTGGCGTTAAAATGAGTGTGAGGAAGACTAATGCCGGCAGGAAGGTTTTTATAAGTTCAGTTAACGAGGAAAATAATTTTGTAAATCTTCCTTTGACGAGTGCTTCCTCAGGGATGCAGAGCAGTGTTGCGCTGCATTATATAATGCGTTACTTTTCAAGCCACTATAATATTGTCAACTCAATGAATTCGACGATTGTAAGTTTTTTGGCTTCGGGTGACCAGTTATCGAAATTTTCTGCTTCTTCAGATATAGGGAAGTTCCCTAATCGTCGAATCACAGTTCATATAGAGGAACCTGAACTAAGTCTTTTCCCTTCTAATCAATGGGGTCTGATGAAGTATTTGATCAATGTTTGTTTAAGATCAGATGAAGCACCGATGGATCTTACTATTGCCACACATAGTCCCTATATTCTCACTGCCTTGAATATAATGATGTTGTCTAAAAAGGCATTTGAAAAGAATGCGAATGCTTATGAGAATTTGAATTATGACTGCCCCCTTCTGGATATGTCTGACGTTGGCGCCTGGAGTGTTGTTTCCGGACATTGCGAGTGTTTGCTCAATGAGGAGTTAGGAATGATTGACGGCACTTATCTTGATTCTACATCCGACTTATATGAGGATATTATCCTTCAACTAAATGATATCATATATGGGTGATTATACTCTTGAAAGAAGTCGTAGGTTAGAGGGAAACGGCTATTCTCCCTATATCGGGTGGATGAATAGGTCAACCGTATCTGTTTCTGAAAAAGGTAAGACATATAGGGTGACGGTTGCAGAAGATTTCGAAAGCGCGGTGTTTCAAATTGATGGGGAAGTAATAAATAGAGGAGCGAAGTGCGACAAATACTTAGCCGCTATCCACCACGCAATGGATAGACTTCAAGGAGTTTCTGTTTTCATTGAACTAAAAGGGAAAGACATTTCTCATGCTATAGATCAACTTGAGGCCACAATTAAATCGCGCGAATTCATGCCCTATCCAAAGCCGACAGACAGGGTCCGTGCCAGGATAGTAACAGCCGGATGTGGCCCCAAGAGCAGTTCTAAAGTAAAACTTGAAGAGGCTCGTAGAAGATTCAAAGTTGTGTATAATATAGAATTAAGAGTGCTCAAAAACCAACAGAATGATAACCCTATCATTTGTGTAAAATGAGAAATATTTTACGATCGATCACCTTCTTGTCGCTTGCTCTTTCTGGGGTAGCTTTGTTTTTACTTGCATCGAGAATCAGGGTCAGATACTCGGTTCTCATCGTTGCCTGTGTTATTATTTACCTTATAATAGCTTGGGCGTTTTTGCGAAAATCAGATAAATCCTTCAGGAAGTGGATAGAGATTGTCGGTTTGCAGATTGTTCCGCTTTTTTTGTCCGGACTAACTTTATTTTATATTGCAAGGACGGAGCGAGGCTTCTCTCCAAAAGTAAATTTCGAGTCGGTTAACAATAAGATAAAGAATATAGAAAGGGAATTTAACGATCTACAGAATGTGCAAGTAAGGTCTGCAAAAAGGAATGGCGTGTCTCCGATTGCAACACGAGAAGAAGCATCTGAGATATGCGACCGGATTTCCCAAAAAGGAGGTTTGGAAAAAATATCATCCAATGAATATTACAATATTGGTAAACTTGATTATTCCTGCCCATATCTCGTTCCTGACGCAAAAATTCTATTAGAGGATTGCGCCAAGGAGTTCCAGAAGATATTGGATTCCAAATCGAAAATAATAGTAACCAGTGTGCTGAGGACTCGGGAAGATGTAAAAAAATTACAGAAAGTTAACTCCAATGCCACCACAAATTCATGTCATTGTTATGGCACCACTTTTGATCTCTCCTATACGGCTTTTAAGAAAGACTTATTTGATCCGCGCAGCGATGAAGAGCTTAGATTAGCTTTGGCAAAGGCATTGTCGAAACTTCGTAAAGAAGGACGATGTTATGTGAAATTTGAGAAGGCTCAGAAATGTTACCATATTACCGTTAGGTAAATGAAGGTTGACGCTGCTACCTCACGGTATTCATCAAAGGCTCATATTTTGTAGGCAAAATTATAGTACAAGGATCTCCATACAACGCCAGACCATAAAGGACCAGACTGGAGTACGTGTCCTATCGCATCCACAAGACTTCTCCCAGCAGACCTCCAAAGGCTTGGAGACTTGATGCAGGTTAAGTGCATGGAAAAAATCAATGGCTGCCATATCTTCAAACTG
>CAMWIH010000218.1 GCA_947174305.1 uncultured Porphyromonadaceae bacterium
TGCATACGGCTGGAGAATTCTCGACAGAGAGGTGTTCGTCTCGCTCTGGATAGTGAGTTTCGGCCTGCTTGGTGTATATCTGCTCGGTAAACTCACATTCCCCCATGATTCCAAGGTTGAGAAGATTGGTGTTCCCCGTTTCCTTCTTGCCTGCATCTCCCTCGCTTTCGCCGTCTATATGCTTCCCGGCCTCTGGGGTGCCCCACTTAAAAGCATCAGTGCATTTGCTCCTCCGGTATCGACTCAGGACTTCAACCTTTACGAAGGTAGCGTGGATGCATCCTCTTCGGATTATGAGGAGGGAATGCGAATGGCTCAGGAACTTAATAAGCCCGTCATGCTCGACTTCTCAGGGTTCGGTTGCGTCAACTGCCGAAAAATGGAAGCGGCGGTCTGGACCAATCCCGAGGTAAAATCAATCATTGAAAATGATTATGTGCTGATAACCCTTATGGTTGACGACAAGAAACCTCTTCCTTCACCCATCACTGTAACTGAAAATGATGGAACAGAAAGAACACTCAGAACATACGGAGACAAGTGGAGTTATCTCGAACGGTCAAAATTTGGAGCTAACGCACAGCCTTATTATGTGCTGGTTGACAACGACGGCAAACCGCTTGCCAAGCCATATAGCTATGACGAGAACGTTCCTAAATATCTCCAATTCCTCCGTTCAGGAGTTGAACGTTACAAATCAGCTAAATCTAAATGATGAATAAAAGTAAACATAATTTTCCGACAGGGGGCAAGCAAGTTTGCTCCCTGTTGTTCTTTGGGATAACCTCCATCTCTTTCTCCTCCGGTGCTATGGCGATCGAACCTTCGGATGGACTGAGTTTTGAAACAATGCTGGATTCGGCGGAATATTATTCCTCACATAAACAATGGGATGATGCGGAAAGAATGACCGTAAAGGCTCTACGCCTAAAGCCGGCTAACAAAACCAACTGGCTCCTTTGGTCAAACCTTGCCGAGATAAGAAGAAACCTCAATGACAAAGAAGGCGCCCTGACAGCTTATGACATTGGACTCTCCTTACAGCCTACGTCGGCAGAGATGCTATCCGGTAGGGCAAACCTTCTCATAGAGGAGAGGAGACTCGAAGATGCTTTGGAAGATCTTAATTTGCTTCTGAAAAATGATTCCACTGCTGAATGGCCGAGGATGATAAGAGGGATGGTGCTCCTCGACATGGGCGACCATCAGAGAGCAGAGGATGATTTCATCACTTTGAAAAATCATTATCCCAATAATCGCCAGGCCTATAATGGACTTGCATCAATAAGGGCAACCGAGGGGAAATTGGAGGAAGCCATAAAGCTATATAGCCAATCCTTGAGCATAGAACCTGACAAGGAGATATACTTTTACAAGGTGCTTCTCCAAGCTGAGAATGGCCATCTGACGGAAGCTGCTGAAACATTGCGTGATGCCATGAAAATATATCCGAGAAACGGAAATCTTTTCATTATGCGGGCTTATCTCCATAAGCTGAATTTCCAAAATGATGAAGCTGAAATTGCACTCAAATTAGCAAAAGAATATGGTGCTGATTCTCACTTGATTGAAAAGATTTTTCCTAAAAACATAATTTCAAAAGGAAAGAAATAGGATTTTTTTTGTAATTTTGTATCCGATTAAGCCTGCATAGTTGAAACAAAATGGAGAACATTTCCCGGCATATAGAGTATTTATTGCTACGGCACGATTGCGTAATCTTGCCCGGGATCGGTGCTTTTATAAATATATACCAGGCTCCATATTTTGATGATACTTCAGGAAAGATTCTCCCTCCATCTCGTGAGATAAGATTTAATCCCGCATTACGGTCTGACGACGGAATGCTTGCAAATTCAATTGCAAGGAAAATGGCAGTACCATATCGGGAAGGCTCTGAGATTCTCTCAAAAGCCGTGGCAGATTTTGGTCAGACTCTGTTATCCGAACAGGAGGTAACTGTTGGTCGTCTCGGCATTATCAGGCGCGAGGAAGAAGGCAATCTCCGGTTCTATCCATTCAAGAGTATAGAAAAGCGATGCAATGAATTAGGTCTTATAGCCGCACCAGTCGCAAAAAAATCTACCATTGTCTCTTCCTTAAAGGTTCAGTCATCGTCCCGTTCTTTAGATATTTCAGAAGCACAACATGACTTCTCATCTTCTATTTTGAATAGAGAAAATCCTTTTTTGAATAGAGAAAAACCGGAAGAGGAGAGGATGCTTTATGAAAAAATCAGGAAAATGAATTTCAAACGCAATTATTACCTCCCGATAAATAAACTTTTCGTTAAGGCATGTGCTTGCCTTGTGATAGTGGCGGCCTTTGCAGTGGGCTGGTTGAATACTCCCGACATTTCAAATAAAAAGGAGGAACGTGCTTCTGTACTCCCTATCGACAAGATGATCGATTCTGCCGTGCAGAAGGCCCAAGCTAATGAAAAAGAACCTCCTCTCGAAGTATTAGAGGAGGTCACAAATCAACCTGAAGACCATTCATACCATCTTATTGTGGCCACCTGCACATCAAATGAGGAAGCGCTAAGGTTTATCAAAGCAATCTCCCCTACTGGATTTGACTTGCAGGTGTTACCTTCAAAGAAATTATATCGGGTTTCGGCAATCGGCTCTGACAACAGGCAGGAACTTGTGGAAATAATGAGGTCTGCCGAATTTCAACAAGCATTTAAGGAGGCTTGGATTTGGGATAAACAATAAATGGATTGAAAAAAATTTGAAATTTCTTCCATAAAAATTTGCACAGTACAGAAAAAAATTCTAACTTTGCACTCGCAATCGGGAAACAAAGAAATTCAAACCGAAAGCAAACATAAAATGCGAAAATAGCTCAGTTGGTAGAGCACGACCTTGCCAAGGTCGGGGTCGC
>CAMWIH010000219.1 GCA_947174305.1 uncultured Porphyromonadaceae bacterium
ATTAAGTAGCTACTAAAAATTAATCGACATATGCTTTACAAAGTAGTTGAAAGGTCTTGAACGCTAAAACTCGTTATTTTTATGCATTAATTCTTAGCAGCTACTTACTAATTTTTCTACACACTCAAAATCACAGCTTATCCCCTACTTTAACCGCAGAATTGATCAATATTTAATGAAAAGAAAAAATAGTAGGAATCGTATTCAACGTTAAAAAATCGCCCTCATATCCTTTTATTGCGGAGAAATGGTTAACTTTGCAATCCGAAAAGTTTTTACCAAGCACACCCGTTTCAATTGAGAATGGAGAAACCTCAATATCATATAGCCACGCTCCAAGGCGGCCTAAGGGTTGTGGCAACCCGCCTGCCTGGAGATGTATCTTATATAGGATTGGCCGTGCATGCCGGCTCCCGAAATGAGGACAACGAGCACGAAGGCCTCGCACATTTCGTGGAGCATACCCTCTTCAAGGGAACACGCCACCGCAAGAGCTGGCACATTTCCTGCCGCATGGAACAGGTGGGGGGCGAACTGAACGCCTACACCACCAAGGAGGAGACCATGATATATACTAACGCTCCTGCGGGCCACGCCGAACGAGCCATCGAACTGATTGCCGACCTCGTAAAATATTCCAATTTCCCTGAAGCCGAAATTGAAAAGGAGAGGGAAGTGATCATTGAAGAGATACAGAGCTATAAGGACTCTCCCTCCGAATCGGTATATGACGAATTTGAGGAGCTGATTTATAAAGGTTCTCCGCTTGCGCACAACATCCTGGGCACACCCGAAAGCGTGCACCGCCTCACTCCCGCCGATGCCAGAGGCTTCATCGACAGGCACTACACACCTGAAAATATGGTGATTTATCTATGCGACCCCGGGGATCCCGAGAAGAACATAAGGCTTGTGGAGAAATATTTCAACGATCTCGATTACCCTACTCCCAACCGGCCACAGGCTTCCCTCCCTCCCGTTGAGCCATTCGATGAGGTGCGCGACCGCAACAACCACCAGGCCAACACCATTGTGGGGGCAAGGCTTTTCAGCCGTGACGACCCCAGGCGTCATGCCCTCTGCCTGCTCAACAATTATCTCGGTGGCCCCTGCATGAACTCACGCCTTAACATGGAATTGCGAGAACGCCGCGGATTGGTATATACGGTTGAGAGCAATGTCTCGCTCCTCTCCGACACAGGGCTGATACTCTTCTATTTCGGCACCGACCCCGCCTCCGTGGATAAATGCCTTGGAATAATCAGGAAAGAGATTGCAAAAGCGGCCGACACACTCCTCTCGCCTCGCGTTTTCGAGCGCGTCCGCGACCAATATCTCGGACAGATGATTGTAGGTTCCGACAATCGCGAGAACCGTTGCATGTCGCTGGCCAAGAGCCTTCTTTATTACAACGAGATTCACGACATCCACACCGTGACCCAGCATATCCGGGCCGTAACCCCCGAACAATTCCGGGATATGGCTCAGTTAATACTAACCAACGGACTCAACCGTCTTACCCTAAAGTGACAGGCATGAAGATAGCAGATATAGATCTTGGCACACGTCCCGTGTCGCTCGCCCCTATGGAAGATGTTACTGATGCCTCCTTCCGTCTTATATGCCGTGAGATGGGAGCGGCCTCCGTATATACCGAATTTGTGTCGGCCGAAGCCCTGATACGCGACATCAGCAGCACCGTGCGTAAGCTTCATATCAACCCCGCCGAACGCCCTGTGGCAATCCAGATATACGGACGTGACCCCGAGGCTATGGTGCAGGCCGCACGCATTGTGGAGAAAGCCGGGCCCGATATACTCGACATCAATTTCGGCTGCCCCGTTAAGAAAGTGGCTGGCAAAGGCGCGGGGGCCGGAATGCTCCGCGACATTCCGAAGATGCTTGAGATCACCAAAGCCGTGGTCGAGGCTGTTGACCTCCCTGTCACCGTCAAGACCCGCCTGGGATGGGATTGCGAGAACAAGATTATCACCGACCTTGCCCCTCGCCTTCAGGATTGCGGAATAAAGGCCCTCACCGTGCATGGCCGCACACGCTCGCAGATGTACACCGGACAGGCCGACTGGACTCTGATAGGGAAACTGAAAGAGGATCCGCGCATCGAGATACCCATCATCGGCAATGGCGATATCACCACTCCCGAAGGTGCACGCGAGGCGTTCGAAAAATTTAGTGTTGATGCCGTGATGATCGGCCGAGGTGCAATCGGCGCACCCTGGATTTTCAAGGAGGTGAAAGAGTATCTCGAAACAGGCACCTACACACCGCTCTCCAACCGGGAGAAGATGGAAATCCTGAAGCGTCAGATAAGCGAGAGCATAGACCGCATAGATGAATACCGCGGCATTCTCCACATAAGGCGTCATCTCGCGGCCACTCCCCTCTTCAAAGGGATTCCCAATTTTCGTGAAACCCGCATCCGGCTCCTGCGGGCCGAGACCCACAGCGAATTGCTTGAACTTCTCGACTTAATAATGGAAAAATTCCTATCGCCGGATTAGACCTCATACAATAAAAGATGTTAAAATGCCAGAGCGGCTATCTTCGAGCTAAAATATTCTTTTGCAGAAGGAGCAACCTTTGAGTTGCGACTGAGGAAAAAGGATATTTGAGCTGAAGAGAGCCGGACAGATGGTAACTTAAACACATCTGATTGAGTAATTTATTAAATTTATTAAAATTTATGGTAATTAAAAATACCTTATTCTCGCAGCTGCACCTCGTCTATCACTTTTTGATTCAGTCACATAGCCCGCTATGCTCCTGAATCTGCACAGCGATATCCGAGGCACATCTGCGACTCTGGCATTAACAGATTTTATTGAATGAG
>CAMWIH010000220.1 GCA_947174305.1 uncultured Porphyromonadaceae bacterium
TCAATAAGTTTAATTTCCATATTAATTATTTTTTACAAAATTACAATAAACTCTGCATATTTTTATGATTTTCTTTGTTTAAAGTATAAAAATATAGAGATAAATAAAATGAAAATAGTAAAATTTGCCTTTTCCCTATTCGGGATAAACACATATCTTGTATATGATCCGGCCACAAAGAAATGTGCCGTGATAGATCCGGGGATGTTTGATAAAGAGGAAGAGGAGGCGATGGAAAATTTCATAGAGAGAAATCATCTTGAAGTCACTCATATCATAGACACGCACCTTCACATTGATCATGCCGTGGGGATAAGTTTTCTGAAACGGAAATACAACGCTCCACTCTTTGCGCATAAGGATGATGAGTTCCTTGGGGCGCGCGTTGGTCAGCAAGCGCAGATGTTCGGCATTTCAAGTAAGGTTGAGAATGTCTCAATTGACTCCTACCTCACTCCCGGAGAGGTGATAAAAATAGGGGAAGGGGAATTAAGGGTTATCCATGTTCCCGGACATTCTCCCGGCAGTGTGGCACTGTATGATGAAAAAGATGGATTTGTAATTACAGGAGATGCCCTTTTTGCAGGTTCCATCGGCAGAACGGATCTCCCGGGTGGGGATATGGGTACACTCCTTAAGTCTGTGAAAGATGGATTGCTGACACTTCCATCGTCAACCATTGTGTATCCCGGTCACGGACCTGCTACAACCATAGGCCAGGAGCGGGCATCAAATCCCTATCTTGTTTAGGGTCAGCTCACAACCATTCCCAAGCCTGCATTAATTCCGGGTCAGCTCAGCTTCCTTTGCAGATAGAATCTCCTCGTAAAGAGAAGGAAGATGAGTGTTCCCGTGGCCTGCATGCCCGCCGTAACCCAGAATGCGGCAGAGAAAGAGATGTATTCTGCTATAAAGCCACCGATGAGTATGCCGATTCCCATTCCCAGGTCCCAGGAAATCAGGATTGATGAATTGGCTGTTCCACGTTGGTCGTTTCTTGCAACCTTGATAAACATATTCAGGAACGCCGGATACATCCTTCCGTTGCCAAGGCCGATCAGGAGGGCAGAAAGATAGTAAGTCCACTCATTGATAGCTAAAGCAAACAGAGTGAAGCCTATAGTAGAAAGGATAACTCCCTGAGCGCAATTTTGGGTGAGCTTATCTTTTCTCAAAGCTTTACGGCCTGTAAGCCTTGAGAGGACCAATCCACCGGAAAGAATAGCAAAGAAAATTCCGGTGCCGTCGGTTATGCCAAGTTCTTTCTGACCATAAATAGCCACGTAATTACTCATGACTCCCCAGCAAAGACCGAAAAGGGAGATATTCAAGGCCATAAGCCAAGCACGTGTAAGAAAGAAATGGTCGAGGTCCAATTTAGGTTTGTTTTTCACAGGCTCGCGTTTGCGAATCTTGACCGAAGTCGAGGAAATGAAACCGATCAGGGCGATACCTAAAGAGAGCCAGAATAATAAAGGGAAATTTCCTGTGGCCGAATAGATATATATTCCGGCAGAGGGGGCTATTGCCATTGCCAGGTTATTGCTAAGCCCGTAAAAACCGATACCTTCATTTCTTCGTGAAGAGGGAAGCACATCAATAGCCACCGTGGAATTGGCCACAGTGGCTGCTCCGAACGGCAATCCGTGAAGAGTGCGGATAATGGCAAACATAAGCAAGGTTCCTGCTCCGATATATCCGCTGAAACATAGAAAGAAAAAGAAGAAGCAGAGCATCAGAACTTTCTTGCGGTCAAAACTGTCAACAAAGAAGCCGCTGAAGGGCCGCACAAGGAATGTGGCCACCACATAGCCCGACAGGACCAGACCGATAGTATCCTTATCGGCCTTGAATTGGGCATCGAGATAGATAGGGAGGAGGGGAGTGAGGAGGTAAAAGGCGAAGAAAAGCATGAAATTGCTTATCATCACCTTGATATAGTTCTTATTCCATAATTTTTCAGTTTCTTTCCCTTCCTCTTCAGAGGAGCATCCGTCATTATTGGAAATTTTTTGTTGCATATACAAGTGTAGTGTTTCCCTTCGAAAATGAAAATCGCAATGCAAAATTAGATAATTCTTAGTTCAGGAGCAAAAAAAAGTGAGCCCGGCCTATATTTGCCGGGACTCACCCAATATAAAATTGAAAATTAGAGGTTGGGATATATACAATAGTTATTCGATATCCAGAGGGGATTAATCTTCATTCTGAGTTTCTGCATACTCCTTGAGAAGCTTCTCCTGCACATCACCCGGCACAAGCTCGTAGGAAGCAAATTCCATGGTGAAACCGCTTCGGCCACCGGTGATAGAGCTGAGTGAAGTGGAGTAGGAAGCCATCTCCTTCAAAGGCACCTTTGCATTGATCTTCTCAAGACCGTGGTCAGATTCCATGCCCATGATGATGCCTCGACGGCCCTGGAGATCACTCATCACGTCGCCCATTGAATCGCTCGGAGTGAGGACTTCAACATCATAGATAGGTTCGAGAATCTTCGGGTTAGCCTCGCGGAAGGCCTGGGAGAACGCATTTCGTCCGGCGAGACGGAAAGAGATTTCATTGGAGTCAACCGGGTGCATCTTGCCATCGTAAATCATTACACGCACGTCGCGGGCATAAGAGCCGGTGAGCGGGCCCTGTTCCATACGGTCCATAAGACCTTTCACGATTGCCGGGATGAAGCGGGCGTCGATAGCTCCGCCCACGATGCAGTTATACACGATAAGTTTGCCACCCCATTCCAAAGGAAT
>CAMWIH010000221.1 GCA_947174305.1 uncultured Porphyromonadaceae bacterium
TGGCTCAAGCCACGGATCATCGCGGAGAATCCCTAACTGTTTTTCCATATTATATAAAAGTTTTAATTTAATTCATATTTAATAATTTCAATTGCCCATCCTGCCTATCCCGCCTACGTTGCCTACCTTGCCTAAATCGCCCATTTCGCCTATCCCGCCTATCCTGCCTACACCATTAATAACCCTAAATCCCTGATTTTGTTTCCTCCTCAATCCTGAAGCAATATCTTATGGAAGTGCGCAAAATCCGGGCATCCTCTCCGTTCTCTTCAAGTGCTTTCAACACCCCGGCGATATAATCTTCCTTCGAACGGAAGCCAAGAAGCTGATGCACCCCCGAATCCGGTAACATTGGCTTATGATTGAACACCCTTAAGATACTGTCATAGTCCTCCTCAGCAATCATTTTTGCAAATTGTTGTCTCAAGGCGTTATAATGCTTCCGCGGTTGCAGTTTGAACACGAGTGTCTTCAGATGAGTCTCGAGGGCTGTGATACATGTGAAACGCGCATCTATCTTGCATTCCACCTCCCGCTTCACCCTGTGGCGAACGTGCTGCAGTGCCTGTTGGTCGGCATGGCGACGAAACATTTTTATCACTTCCCCCTTCACCTTTGCTATCACTTTCCCCGGTTGTTTCCCTCTGCGCCGGGCCATTGTCTTTATCACAGTTTCCAAAAGGAAGATATTCTCTACCTCCGCAACCTCAGGCACTAATATCTCTTTCTTGCGAAGATAATCAACCTCGGCCTCTGTCCTTCGGTCGCGATCCACAATGCCGCGCGACCGCAGATGATGCATATATTTGAGATCGTTGAAGGTTCGAGTCGTCTCGATCACCTTGCTGCAAGAACCTAACGGGCGCACTGTCCAGTCGGAAAATACCAGTGAGTAAAGTTTTGCGTCAATGCTGTGTCGCGTATCTCCTTCAATAAACATCACCGGGCGCCGGCTGCCTGCCAATTCTATGAATAGCTCTTCGGAGAGAGGGGTGTCGGCCAATACCTGATAATCCCATTCTTTTGATGCCGAATCGTAGCTCTTCACCCAGATGCAAGTGTTGGCCATTCGCGACTGCACGAAATCAACATCAACCGAATTGTAAACGAATGTGCAATCAGGGCGCAAACGTTCTATTGCATTCCAGAAATTACCCGTAATTGACGGGTGAAGGAAAAGGGAAGGGGAGTCGATGAAGATCACCGCCGAAGGCATGGCGTAAAGCACGGCCGATGCATAATAAAGGGCTGTTTTTTCTCCCTGACTTAGCCTGTTCACAGGTATCAGGTCATCCCCTGCAGATGTGGCAAACATGAGGGTCCCTTTGTCGCGCGTGATGCGGCTGCCAGGAAAAATCTCTTTCCATAGTTTCTTCACTCTGTCGAGTTTGGTAAATCCCGGTTTGATGTGATCTTTCCCGTTGCCGATAGATTCCTTGAAATCGAGCAGGCTTTCGAGTTCATCGGCAAAAAGCATATATGACAGTTTGTCGAGCTGGCTCAAGGCGTCCGCACGCATATACCTCTGGCGGGCGGTGGCCTCACGATAAAGATCATCCACAGACCCCGGCATTTCCGACACCTCCCGTTCGGGGAAAGAGGAGGAAAGCGCCGAAAGCACGTAGGCCCGACGCCCACATAGCGATGTCATTTCATCCATGAAACGCGATTTCCCCGCCCCGTTCGCACCGATGATGGTGATCTGTCCGCCACGAGGCAACAGACTCTGTCGTTCCCCTCCTTTAGCGGTGGGGAGAGGTATTTCACTGCGGGTTCGGGTCATTGGCAAGGTTAATCGGAATTTCGGGTTATCATTATTGCCGTAAATTTAGCAAAATTTATTAACTTTGCCATATAATTCATAAAGAAATTTGCATATATGTTTTCAGGAATAGTGGAGGAAGCTGCCCGGGTGGTGGCTCTCCGTGAAGAAAAAGGAAACCTCCATATCACAATGAGTTGCTCATTCACCGATGAGCTCAAAATTGACCAAAGTGTTTCTCACAACGGAGTTTGCCTTACGGTTGTATCTCTTCCGGGCGACGGCACATATACCGTCACTGCCATTAAGGAGACACTCGACCGTTCAAATTTAGGTGGACTGAAACCGGGTGATCTCGTCAACCTCGAGCGCAGCATGAAGATTGACGGGCGCCTTGACGGGCATATCGTGCAAGGACATGTCGATACCACTGCTGTATGTGAAGACGTCACTGAAAGCAACGGAAGCTGGTATTATACTTTCCGTTACGAGGTGTCACCAGAAATGGCAAAGAGAGGCTATATTACCGTTGACAAAGGCTCGGTGACAGTTAACGGAGTGAGCCTTACTGTTGTAGAGCCTACCGACAATTCATTCAAGGTGGCGATCATTCCCTACACCCACGACCACACCAATTTCTGCCGCATAGAGAAAGGGACTCGCGTCAACCTCGAATTTGATATTCTCGGAAAATATCTCGCCCGCTTAGCCAATATTAATTGATAGAATATCATTTAAGAAGCCCATTAGATCAGATTTTATTTAAGAAGCCAATTAAAAAATCGCGAAGCTGTTTCCGCCGGGGCTGTGCCCCGTAAGTAACAGGCTTCGCGATTTTTAATTTCCTCTTCTTTAATTTACTTGCTCATCTTAAATCCGACGCATAGCCCATCGTAAGAATTGAGAATTGAAGTGAGCGCATTGATGGTCTGCATATTGGTGATTTTGCCAACGGTGGTGATAA
>CAMWIH010000222.1 GCA_947174305.1 uncultured Porphyromonadaceae bacterium
GAGTAATTCTTACTATTAGTTTCAGTGCCGCTCTCCTATCATCGTGTTCGGAAGAATCATTAGATTCCGTTTCCAAAGAATCACGGCTTATTCGTTTTGATGTTACAGAAGCGTCTGATGCCTCTTCGGATGATTTTATCACGAGGGCCGGCCTCTCCTCTCCCCTGGATATTCTTCAACTCCAAGGCAATGATAAGCCTTTATATCTGGTGCCTGTTGTTGAAGAGTGTTCTCCTATATCTGACACAACACCCTCAACCCGATCGCAACTTACGGATGCAACCAATATGGTTTCTTTCGGAGTTTATGCCGGTTATGCTTCGGAAGCTGGAACGACAGCGTATAATCCCAATTACATGAGCAATATAGAAATATCTCGGGATAACGACTGGATGCCTCATGCCGAATATCTCTGGCCCGGAGATGGGGCCCTGCATTTCAATGCCTACTCCCCTTATTTCTCTAATGAAACTGATAATGGCATTAACTCCATAAGCGTCATAAATGGTATCCCTCAGCTTGACTATACCGTGCCGGAGGAAGTAGCGGACCAGACTGATTTGCTATACGCTTCTCCTATAGATGCCTCCTCCTCTCCATGTAATCTCACTTTCAACCACGCCCTTACGGCCATTAGATTTGTCACGGGTGCGGAGATGGCTCCTTGCACAATCAAGAGCATTACTATTTCCGGATCTAAAAAGAGCGGCTCTTTAAATCTCGAAACCGGAGAATGGTCAAACCTATCTGAAGAGGCATCATTTACCGTTGCTCCTATGGTAACGCTCTCAGCTGAAGAGAATTCTCAGTATGTCGCACCGGGGACAGAAATCACTTCCATAGAACAAACCTTCATATTGATTCCTCAGGAACTTGGCGAAAGCTCTACCCTTTCAATCGTTGTTGAAGCGGATGGCTCGGAAACAACCTTGACCACCTCACTCTCATCTCAAGTTTTTCCGGAAGGGAAAACCATCACTTACCGCATTTCAGCAAATCCTAAGGCAGACTCTCTAATTTTAAATGTAACAGGTGATTTCAAAACGGAATACACGGGCTCCACCATCTCGTTTAATGTCAAGAGCAGTCTTAACGACAATGGTGTGAAAAACCCTGTGAGCTGGATAGCGGAATATGTTGACGACAATGGCAATGTAATTCCACAGCCTGATTGGATTTCTGAATTCACGTTAAATGGTGACGGCGACACAGAAGGTACCATCTCAACTGTCATGCAAGATCTTGTGTTTGAAAATATGTCTGACGGAACTAAGGTTCTTCAGAACGCAACCGACATAAACTTATCTTCGGGCACTTCCCCTTATAACCTTTCTTCGCAAACGGGAGCGTCGGGCGTTGAGAATACGGCCAACACCTATATCATCAATGCTCCGGGAAAATATTCCCTTCCTCTCGTATATGGAAATGCCATTAAGAATGGTGCCGACAATAAGCAATCATACGTGCCCGGAACTCATAATTCTCGCGCATTGAAAAACTTTACAAACCATCTGAACAATGCCATAACCTCTCCATATATATATGAAAACAGTGGCTGCACTCCCTCAGATGCCATACTGATTTGGGAGGATGAACTGAACCTCGTACGTAATGTCACTCTCTCATCCGATGGTAAATCCATTCTTTTCGATGTGCCTCAGAACACAATCCGACAAGGGAATGTCTTGCTGGCTGTCAGGGATGCTGATAAGAACGTGATGTGGAGTTGGCAGATCTGGGTGACCGATTATGACTCCTCGAACGGTGCGCAGAGCATTACGGCCTCCGGTAAAACATACGGGCTTGCATCTGCTAATCTTGGATATGTCGCCGGAGGTGATAAATTTAGTTTCCCGGAATGTTCAGTGAAAGTTCGCTTCACCCAAACAGGCCTTCCTGAAGGGATTGAACCTTTGACAAAAACCGTGACTTTGACCCAAAGCGGAGTGGAACTGGAGACTCCGGATTACAATACATATTATCAATGGGGTCGAAAGGACCCGATGATGCCGGATAACAAAGCAATTTATGACGCTGCGCATAAGGAAATCACCACCCATCCGGTTGCATCGGCAACTGATTTGGCAAACATCAAAACCTTGATGGAATTATTCATACAACATCCCGATACTTTCTATCGGGGTTCTCACGACAGTGATGAAACCAGTGCCAACTACACCACTTATCCATATAATAATTTCTGGAATGGAGCATATAACACCTCTAACATAAAAACGATATATGATCCAAATCCTGTCGGTTTTTTAGTGCCCTATACCGACCCGCTTTTAGACTTCACGCCTGAATCCAAAACGGATCCTAAGACACGTTATGAGTTCCGGTATAACTCCACCTCCACTGGCTCTGAGAAACAAGGTTTCTACGTAACAGTAAAAGCGTCGGGAGAGATCATCTACTTCCCTGACTTCGGGTATATCTCAGGAGCTACAGGGCTGACCAACAATTCGGGAGAGTTTGCCGACTATTGGCTCTCTCATGCCATTCAGACGTTGAAAACGGGAGGTATAGTCCAATTCTACACCGCAGCGTCTGAAGCCGTCGCCCAACAGACCACCGACCCTCTTTTCCACGGCATGAGCATCCGAGGGATTCAGGAGTAAATCAAACTGAAGTAATAGCAGTAATAAGCAAGTTATCAAATAAATAGTACTCACATAAATAGAGGAGCAGCCTATAGGCTG
>CAMWIH010000223.1 GCA_947174305.1 uncultured Porphyromonadaceae bacterium
TTAGACCAAAAGAAGAAACGAAATCCGAATAGAATAAATAATGTAGGCATAATTTATATTTAAAACAACTTTTTAGAACCGAATTTTGTGGCGGGTGGCTTGAAATGAAATCTTCTTAAGCATGAAGATAGGAATGGTTGCGCCGATTGCCATGCCGAGGAGAATGAAAAAACAGGTCAGTCCATTTGTTGCGAAGAGATAGAAATCCTTTTCAAACATCCCTTCCGATGAATGATACATGCACATCACCAGTCCGGCAAACGTCTTGTAGGCATAGATTCCCGGAATCATCGGAAGAAGCGAAGGGAAAAGATAAGTTTCAGCAGGAACTTTTGTCTTAGGCGATAAAAGTACTGCCATGACTCCAATGAGGAATGAGGCCAGCGTGGTAGCAATTACAATATGCACATTCATCCCGGGGCCCTTCATCAGAAGGAACCGGAAGGAATGACCTGTGGCAGCAATTAAGGCACACCATAGGTAAGCTTGCCTGGGAGGACGGCTTATGGCCGAAAAACCGATGGCGGCAATAGCGGCAAAAAATCCGTCTTGCAGCATTTCCCATATAATTTCCATATACTATATCCCTTTTTGATTAATTTTACCTTAAAAGATATGCACTCCTGTAAGCAGAATCCCTAACCCGAGTCCGAAGGAGAGACAGAAGGTCAAAACAAGTGCATTCATCAATCGTCCGAACGCACAAATATAATGCCGGTCGAGCATATCTGAGAAAGAATTGATGAATGGGATTCCGGGAACAAGGTACAATACACTCGTAGCAAATGCCACATCAGGCGTGGAGCTAAGTCCAAACAGGCCATCGCATGCCGCCAGAACTGATGATACGAATGCACATGCCACAACCGTAACCCGATAATCAACCCCCTCCTTAGTTAACAAAATTTTTAATATATAGCCAACGAATGTGGCCACAAACACAACAGCCATCGCAATCCAATCTCCATTAAAGAGACGGCAGAAGGAAGCATTGGCACAAGCAACGATAATCGGAAGGTTGAATATGTTATGATAAGGAATATCAACAAGCCTTTCAAAAACCTCACGTGCCTCCTCAAAGCTTATCTTTCCATCCGCAATCTGCCAGCTTAGCTTGCTAAGCCTCGTGTTTAGGTCAAAGCTTATGGGACCCTCCCCGATAGAGGCAATAGCTGTAACCACCTCATGGTATCCGGGATCGTGAACGGTAAGATGAATATGTCGGGGCAAGATGGTTATCTCCACATTCATGCCGTAGGCTTCAGCAATTCGCGTTACATTCTTCTCAAGCCGTATGCAGGTGCTTCCGCTTGTAAAAAGCCGTGAACTGTAATTTGCAAGGAATGCACACATCTCGGTGGCCGGGATGGTGCATTCCTTTCTAATCATTTCTGTCATTTCCATTCCTTCATGTCCCATTGAAGTGACTCTATAGTTTGTAAAAGGCCTTGCTCATCAGGAACACATGCAAATTTATCATCTCCAAGGGAACTCAGGAGGTACAGGCTTCCCCTTTATCTCCATCCTCACTTTCGAACAAAATTCCCTGACAATCTTCTTTACGGGACCCGGTTCCATTCCAAGAACTTTGAAGAGCAGGCCCGCATCATTGGGAAGGTGAGTGATTCCTACCGCAAGTTTCTTATCCTTATCGATGAAGGCATCTGTGGCCTGGTAAATCTTGTCGGCATGTTCCTTTGGAGTCATGACGATTACATTGGCAAAGACATCATATTGACCCATAACCCCTAACTGGCGCACGGGCACGACATTCGGATCGATAACAAACTTTTCGCGGAAAAGCTGTTCACCGTCTGGTCGCTCGCCATGGCTGCACACCGAAAGGATATCAAACTGGAAAAGTTCTCCCTCCTTATAATATTTCCGGCCACCCATATAAATTTCCGAATAGAACACGGTGGCAGAAGGATGCACATTCAGACGGGTGTCGCAGATGAAACGTGTATGTTTGCAAGGGATTACAGGCTCAGGCATGAATTCAAGATACGCCCCCTCTTCCAGCACGATATTCTGAATCATTCCGGAATAATTGAAGCGCATCTCGGCAAGTTTCGTTGCAGCGCCGGTAGAGACCCATGCAATGGCATCTTTTTTTACCGTTATATCCTGCTGATAACGGTCGCCGTCAACGTTCGGCCCTCCGGAGGAGAGAATATAGAGACAGGGCATCTCCGGCATCTCTTCATCGAAATAAAGTTCCTGCTGTGCAATGAGCGGCACACGACGGTCAAGGTCACGGAGAATGCTTTTCCCACGGGGATCCAGTTCAAAACCGAGTCGGAGATAGCCATGCTTCCCGGGAGCACCCACATACATCTGCGGAGGCTCCTTCAGATAAGGCTGCATCTCCCTTGCGTGAGAGAAATCCACTTCAGGGATAGTGTTATCCTTTAATTTTTCAACTGGTTTAAGCGGCATAAGTAAGTATTAAAAAATAACTTCATTCATCAATTATCAACACCTACAATCAACCCTCTTTTTTGTCAAAAAGCGCCATCTTGAAAATGAGGTCAACGAGTTCTTCAATCCCTTCTCCTGTCATAGCATTGGTGAATACGAAGGGTTTTCCGGGACGCATAAGCTTGGAATCATGATCCATCACCTCAAGGCTTGCATTAACATAAGGTGCAAGAT
>CAMWIH010000224.1 GCA_947174305.1 uncultured Porphyromonadaceae bacterium
TCACTGAGGCCGAAGCCCGCATTATGGATGAAATGAAGCCTTTCATCTCCGGTGAGTATTCCATCTCTTCTGAAAAAAAGACAAAGATTTCGGAGATATTTTTCAATGAGGGGGGCGACCGCTACTATCAGGTGAAAGTTAATTTTATCACTCTTGATGAAAAGACGGGTGCCGAAAAGAAAACAGCCTCGCTTATTTTGGTGCAGGCTTCCGATTTCGATGATGCAGTGAAGAATTTCAAAGACGGAATGGCCGGAACGCTCGGTGATTATGAGATTGCTTCAATCACCGAGACAATGCTTATGGACGTTTTCAAGGCCGATCTTTCAGGCAAATAAATATTTATCTTGTTCATATACCCATAGTCAATTTGTTATGAGCGTATCATCAGAGATAATCAGATTGAGACAATTGCTTCCTGAAGGTGTGAAGCTTTGTGCGGTGTCGAAGTTTCATCCGGTGACTGCCATTCGGGAAGCATACGACGCCGGACAGAAATGTTTCGGTGAAAGCAGGGTGCAGGAGCTTTTGGAGAAGATTCCTCAGTTGCCTTCTGATATTGACTGGCATTTCATCGGGCATCTTCAGACCAATAAGGTGCGCCCCCTTATCGGTAAGACAGCCCTTATAGAGAGTGTGGATTCAGAAAAGCTTCTGAATCTCATTGATGCAGAAAGCAGAAAGGCCGGTGTAGTGACCAAGGTGCTTATGCAGCTTCATGTGGCTCGCGAAGAGACTAAATTCGGTTTCCTCCCGGAAGAACTTTTATCTTTTTTCAAAGAGAGAAAATTTGCGACACTTACGAATACTCATATCTGCGGTGTGATGGGAATGGCAAGCAACACCGATGAGGTTGCCAGAGTGAGAGCAGATTTTGCCGAGATAGCCAAAGTGTTTCGTGAAATTTCAGAGGATAACACTCTCGGCCTGCGTGGATTTGATGTGGTCTCGATGGGGATGAGCCATGACTGGCCTATAGCCGTGGAAGAGGGAGCAACAATCGTGAGGATCGGTAGCATGATTTTCGGAGAAAGAATATGAGATGGATGTTATGAAACTGTGAGTCATACTTAATGTATAATTAACTACTAAAAACCTACAACTATGGTGGAAAAATCTCAAAGGGAGAAGAGAAACTTCGCATTGCCTATTGCGATTATGTTCGCACTCTTCTTCATGATTGCTTTTGTGACAGGTTATCAGAATCCTCTTGGATCGGTGATTGAAAAAATGTCGAATGGCAACCGGCTAATGTCGCAGCTCGGCACGTTTGCCAACTTCATTGCGTACGCTTTTATGGGTTATCCTGCGGGCATTTTATTGCAGAACAAGGGATTCCGTGTAACGGCATTATGGGCGGTGACAATTGGCTTTATTGGTGTGGCCATAACTTATATTTCCGGATTTATCGGTTCGGATGCAACGGCCGTGACAATTTATCTTGTAGGAGCCTTCGTAGCCGGCTTCTCCATGTGTCTGCTGAACTCCGTTGTCAATCCTCTTTTGAATTCTCTCGGTTCAACTCCCAAACAGGGTAATCAGCTCGTGCAGTTTGGTGGTTCATTCAACTCTTTGGGCGCAACCCTTGCACCTGTGATTGTCGGTGGTCTGTTGGGCGGTGAGGCAAGCACAATCTCTTCTGCCAATCCGGTGTTCTACCTTGCAATGGCTATCTTTGCGCTTGCTTTCCTTGTATTATATTTCAGCAAGCTTCCCGAATCACCCGATTTGGGAAAGAAGAGGGAGAAAATCCAAGTTTCCAAAGCCTTTACATATACCAACTTCACATTTGGTGTCTTGGCCATATTCTGTTATGTTGGCCTTGAGGTTGGAATAGCCAACTGGACCTTGCAGTATCTTGAGAAATCGCCTGATGTGATTTCGAATAATATAATGGAGTCGGCTGCCATTGCGGGCACGGTAGTGGGTATCTATTGGTTGCTTATGCTCATAGGCCGATTCTTGGGTGGTGTGATAGGTGGCAAGATATCGTCGCGTGCCATGCTCGCTGTGGCCGCTCTTGGTGTAATGGCCCTTATTGCAGTGGGTATTTTCACCTCTGAAACCATTGTAAGCTTCATCGGCTTCAGCTCCTCAGAATTTGCATTCGGGGTGGTTAAGATTCCATTGAATGCAGTGTTCTTCGTGTTATGCGGATTCTTTGCATCCGTGATGTGGGGAGCAATCTTCAACCTCTCCGTGACAGGACTTGGAAAATATACGGCCGTAGCATCCGGAATATTCATGGTGATGGTATGCGGTGGAGGTGTGTTCCCTGCAATCCAGTCGCTCATTGCTTCCAATTCAATCATTGCAAGTTTCTGGGTGCCCTTCTGTCTGGCAGCATATATCTGTATCTATGCATTGTTCCTCTCTCGTCCCAAAAACACGGAAGGTCTGCCCGAGAAACCGGAAGTGCTTGAATTCAAGGGCGAATAGGAATTTGAGCGTAAAACTTTAAAATTTATCTAAAAAGACCGATATGGAATCCCATATCGGTCTTTTTAGATAATAAATTTTAATAGTGATCTATCAATTTTAAATTGAAGGCTATACAAT
>CAMWIH010000225.1 GCA_947174305.1 uncultured Porphyromonadaceae bacterium
ATTATGATGTTAAAGAAATGTGAAAACCTTTAGATTGTTTCTTAACAATTCAATACAAAATTAACATAAAAATGTTAAAAATGCAATTGATTAAACTAACATAATGTAAAACGCTCGCTTCTTTTTCAGTTTTTTGCAATAAAAACCTTATCTTTGCGTTGATAAAAAGATTTTTATTTTATCTCTGATCTGTAATACACATCAATCATGAATAAACTTTTCTCAACGCTTCTGTTGTGTTTCTTATTTTTATTACCAAGCTGTAAAGATTCCAGTGTTGTTCCTGAACCAGAACCGGAACCTGAGCCAATCCCTGTTTACGAAGGCCCGGCAAAGCAGGTAACGTTGGTTTATGCCGTTAACAGGAATAATCTCTCTTCTGCTCTGGATTTTAACATGCGTCAGATGATAGAGGGTTTGAAGACCTTGCCGACTAATGAATATGTGATGCTTGTGTTCAAAACCTTTACTAAAGAAACAGAGTCCGGAGATAAGAGTGAAGTGGCCGGGCTATTTAAAGCTGTGTCCGGTCCGGATGCTGACTTCGTTCTGCAGAAGGAGTATTCGAGGGATATCCTTTCAACCGATCCGGTAAGGATGAAAGAGATCTTTGTAGATGCGTTGAATGAGAAAGGGGAGTCATATAATCTCTTTTTCTGGGGACATGGAATGGCATGGACACCATATTTCTCGGAGCATACCCGTAGCGGTTTCATGCCTGATTACATAGGAAATGTTCCTGAAATGACAGCATTCGGGGGTGATAATGGTAATAAGGATTGGGCTGATATTGATGAAATTAGAGATGCAATCCCTGATAATAAATTTAATACCATCTGGTTTGACTGTTGCTATATGAGCAACATAGAAACAGTATATGAACTCCGCGGTAAATGCAACTGGATGGTTGCCTATCCTACAGAAATTGCATCAGATGGTCTTCCGTATCATCTTGTTTTACCATGTATTTTAAATGACGAGCCTGACTTGGCCGGTGGCTGCAAAGCATTATACGAATATTATGTTTCGCGTGGGATCACGGTTACAGCCACAGTGATGGATATGTCAAAGATTGAACCGCTTGCTGAAAGTTGCAGAGCCATATATCTTTCAGGTGAAAAACGTCCATACAAATCCGGTCTTCAGAATTATTCCCGTTCTTATTCCAATCCTTATTATGATTTGGGTCAATATGCCAGAGAATTTGCTCAGGCAAATGATGCAGAAAGATTAATACCTAATTTTCAGGAAGCTTTAAGTGAATTTGTTGTTTATACAGTTGCTTCAGAAAAGGATTTCAACTCCAAGCCAATCCGTCCGGAAGATTATTCCGGCTTAAGCACTCATTACTTTCAGAATAGTTCATCTGAAAAAGAGACTTATTACCGTGAACTGGCATGGTATAAAGCCACCTATTTAGAAAGCGATGTAGAAGAAAATACAGAAGAGGAATAAAAGTTTCATTCATTAATCTTAAAGTTGAGAAAAAGAAGATAGGTAAAAATGATTCAGACAGAGTTACCGATCCCCGAAATTCCACAAAACATTCCTTCGGGAGCAGAGGCATTTCAGGAATTGAAAGGATTGTCATTTGATGATGCAATTTCCAAGATTGCGAATACATTGGTTGAATTTTCTTTCAAGCTATTGATTGCAATCCTTATTTTTTACATAGGGCGTTTCATTATAAGGAAGATATATAAGACCACCCTGAATGTAATGACATCGCGAAGGATGGATGCGTCGCTCACCACTTTCGTTTTGTCGCTGGTAAAGATGGTTTTGTATTTCATACTGATAATCACCATTATCGGAATTTTAGGAATAGAGACAAGCAGCTTCCTTGCCCTATTTGCCTCGGCAGGTGTTGCTATCGGTATGGCATTGAGCGGTACGCTACAGAATTTTGCAGGAGGTGTTCTTATTCTTCTTCTTAAACCATATAAAGTTGGTGACTACATAGAAGCCCAGGGATATGCCGGCACTGTCAAGTCAATTCAATTATTCCATACAATCATCAACACTGTTGATAACAAGGCCATCATCATTCCTAACGGTGGTCTTTCCACGAGTTCCATAAATAATTTCTCACTTGAGAATTATAGAAGGGTTGACTGGGAAATAGGATTGTCTTATGACACAGATTTCGCTGAAGCAAAAAAAGCAATTCTTGAGATGCTTGATGAGGACTCGCGAGTGGTGAAGCATTTCATTGAGGACGACATGATTCTACGCGAAGAAAATGCCAAAAAGGAGAAAGAGGAGAGGGAAATTAACGGTTCGGAAGACACAAAACCGGAGGAGACCAAACTGAAATGGTATCAGCATCTCATACCCGGAATGAGGAAAAGACATAAAAAGATTAAGGCTAAACTTAGTGATGAGATCGAGATGAATGCCTATATTCCTCAGAAGGTTGAAAGGAGCCCGTTCGTAGGTCTTAAGGAGCTTGGGGATTCATCAATCAATCTTACCGGCAGAGCCTGGACTCATTCTTCCAACTACTGGCCTTTGTTTTTCCAGATGAATGA